>CANRDF010000048.1 GCA_947629255.1 uncultured Bacilli bacterium | reverse complement strand
AAGAACCAGTACATCATCCTGATTGTTATGAAAATGATTGGTTATTACCAAGTACTATTGACTGGACAATATCGCCTATCGCGAATTCGGACGATTCGTACAATGTCTTTGGTGTCTACAGTCGTGGGTTTGTGGGCTACGACTCTGCGGACACTGCCGGGGGTGTGCGCCCTTCGGTCTATCTAAAACCAGATGTTTTTGTGACATCAGGAAACGGAAGTACGGAAGCACCTTACATTTTATCCGGGAATTAATATTATCAAAAAATGGAAGAACTTTGAATTTTCGAGTTCTTTTTTCTTTCAAACATTCGCTTTTTTGGTATAATATTCTTATAAGGTGGGGATGCAATATGCAAAGAAAAACATATGCAGTGATAGATGGAGAAATATTAAAAGAAAATATAAAAGAAATTAAAAAGAAATATCCAAACTATGAGTATTATATTGGTGTTGTAAAAAATAATGCTTATCATCATGGAATCAAATGTGTTTTGGATTTGATTGATGGGGGAGTGAATTACCTTGCTGTTTCTTCCTTAGAAGAAGCTTTAGAGATTCGAAACTATCAAAGAGATATTCCTATTCTATGCTTAGAACCTATTCCTTTAGAGTATTTAGATGATGTGTTAAATACAGGTGTTACCATTACTGTAGATTCTTTGGATTACTTAAAAGAGTTAGAACGTCAAGATGTTTACTGTGAACTTAAAATTCATTTGAAAATTGATTCAGGAATGCATCGTTTAGGTTTTACGAGTGCTCGTGATGTAAAAGACGCTGTAGAAATGATTCAAAACCAAAAGAAGTGGGTTTTAGAAGGAATTTATAGTCATTTTGCTACGCTTGGAATTACAGATTCTTTATGGGATAAACAAGTAGAAAAGTTTTTAGAAATCACAAAAGAAATTGATTTAGAGAATATTCCTATGGTTCATTTTGGAAGAAGTGCAACATTAGTACAACATCCAAAATTAGATTTTTGTAATGGAATTCGTTTAGGGATTGTAATGTATGGATTTGCCCAAAGTCGAGTAGATGGAACAGATTTGAGAAGTAAGCTCAGAGTTTGGAAAAGAAAATATTTACAAAAGAAAAATCAATGTAGTAAAACTTATTTACAAAACGATTTAAAACTAAAAACCGCATTTTCTTTGTATTCTACTATTATGAGTGTAAGAAAAGTTTATTCTGGGGACTTTGTCGGGTATAATGCGTATCCTGTGAAAGAAGAGGGGTACATCTATACCTTACCAATTGGTTATGCCGATGGGGTGACAAAAGAATTTGGATATGTTTCTATTCATGAAGAAAAATACCCAATCGTGAGTGATTCGATGGATATGATCATGGTTTATGGACAAGTTAAATTTGATGTTGGAACGAAAGTAGAGATTTTTGGAAAGAATATTTCCATTCAAGAAGTGAGTCAAAGAACACATCAAAATGCTTATCATTTACTGAATCAAATTAGTAATCGAGTCACACGCGTTCATAAAAATAAAGCAAGAGAAGAAGAAATCATTTATTAAGGAGGCAAACTATGGATTTTGAAATACTGATACTAGGAAGTGATGCCAATGCTTATTACATGGCAAGATGCGCTTATGAAGCCTATCATAAAAAAGCCCATTTACTAGCTAAATCTCCTTTAGCATTTACAAAGTATTCCAATATTTTAACCATTGAATACCATGAAGAACTATGGAATGGGAAAGACTTTGTAAGACTCGTGAATGCTTATTTAGAAGAACAAAAAGATAAAAAAGTTTTAATTGTGAGTACAAATGAAACCTATTCGATGTTTCTTGCTAAATATAAGAAAGAGATCAAAGCAAATGGTATCTTTTTTGATCAAAATGAATCTGTTTTAGAGTCTCTTGCCAATAAAGAAACATTTTATAAAACGTATAAGAATTGTGAATTATCGTTTCCTGATACGTATTACTTTGATGTGAAGAAAAATACTGTTTTACCGAGTTTAGAATATCCCATGATTTTAAAACCTGCGAATGTGGTTTCTTATAACCATTTATCTTTTGAAGGCAAAAGAAAAATTTATCAAATTAAGAGTGAAGAGGAATTAAAGAGTACGATTGAAATAATTAAGGCCTCTGGGTATCGCGATCGACTTATTTTACAAGAGTTTATTCCTGGAGATGATTCGTACTTGTTTGATTCTGTTGTTTATATTGACCGTCATAAAAAAGTGAAAATTATTAGCTTTGCTCAAATTGGTTTACAAGAAAGAAGTAAAAATATGATAGGGAATGCTGCAACCTTGATAAATGGCATCAATACTTTTGATGGAAATGTCGAAAATATGAAAGATATTATTATCGATTTTGCTGAAAGACATATTGGGATGAATGGATTCTATGAATTTGATTTAAAGTATGATGCTCAAAAAAATGTGTTCCGTGTTTTAGAGATTAATGCAAGACAAGGAAGATGCAGTTACTATTTAACTCCACTTGGGGCAAATCTCATTGAAGTGATGGCGGATGATTTAATCAAAGAAAAAGAAATCCATTACCGAGATCTTAAGAAAAAGTGTTTGCTTTCTTTTGTTCCGAAAAAAATTGTTGAAAAGTATGTTTTAAATGATGAGTTTAAAAAAGAGGCAATATCTATGTGGAAGGAAAGAGTAAGTCCGATGGAATGTAAACTAGATAAAAATATCAAAAGATTTTTTATGATAAAGAAAAGACTTGCTCATTATAAAAAAGAGTATGAGATGAGTGATTGGGAGGAATAAAACATGTGTGGAATTGTAGGATTTGTAGATAAAAAAAGTGAAAAAGAAAAACTTAAAATTGTCAAAGAAATGGCGGATCAAATCATTCACCGAGGACCTGATGGAGAAGGTTATTATGCGGATGATGTCGTGGCTTTAGGTCATCGAAGACTCTCTATCATTGATGTAAAAGGGGGAGGCCAACCTATTTATAATAAAGATAAGACTCTTGCCATTGTGTTTAATGGAGAAATCTATAATTATGAAGCATTAAAGGAAGAACTTTTGAATCTTGGATATACTTTTCAAACCAAAACGGATACAGAAGTGATTTTGCTTGGTTATGAAGCTTGGAAAGATGAGTTATTTGCAAAACTTCGGGGTATGTTTGCATTCGTGATTTATGATAAGAAAAATGGAGAAATTGTGGGAGCAAGAGATCATTTTGGCATGAAACCTTTTTACTATTATAAAAAAGATGATGAGTTTCTTTTTGCTTCTGAGATAAAATCTATGTTAGTTCATCCAAAGTTTCAAAAAGAAATCAATACCGATGCTCTAAAAATGTATTTAATTTTTCAATATTCGGTGAAAGAAGAAACCTTCTTTAAAAATGTCTATAAATTAAAACCAGGACATTACTTCCATTATAAAGATGGGGATTTAAACATAAAACCTTATTTTATTTTAGATTATCAAAAGAATACAAAAAAAAGCTATCAAGAAATGAAGCAAGAACTTAGAAGCGTATTAGAAGATTCCATTTACTATCATCAAACGACAAGTGATGTGGAAGTTGGAGCTTATTTATCGGGAGGAGTTGATTCTTCCTATGTAGTCAGTGTTGCAAGACCAGATAAAACTTTTTCAGTCGGATTTTCCTATGACGGATTTGATGAAACAGAATATGCAAGTGATTTATCGAAAATGTTAAAAATTAAAAATTATCGTGAGAAAATTAAACCAGATGATTTCTTTGATGCTTTACCAAAAATTGAATGGCATACCGATGAACCACATGCGAATCTTTCTACTGTTCCTTTGTATTTTTTAAGTGATCTTACTTCTAAACAAGTCAAAGTTGTCTTATCTGGGGAAGGTTCTGACGAGATGTTCGCAGGATACAATGAATATAATGATCCATTCTTACTTCGTATGTATTTATGTGTTCCTTTATGTATTCGGAAATGTATTCGAAACTTAGTCAAAAATATGCCTCATTTTCCTGGAAGAAATACCTTAGTCAAATACGGGCTACCTTTTAATGAACGTTATATTGGACATGGTACGTTTATGGAGGAGTGGGAAGCAAATGAAATATTAGCAGACCATTTGAAAAATGAGGAGACGATTGCTGAGGTTTTAGAGCCTGTGTATTCCAAAGTAAAGAAGGAAAGTGAACTTACTAAAAAGATGTTTATTGATTTTCACTTTTGGCTTCCTCAAGATATTTTACTGAAAGCTGATAAAATGAGTATGGCTCATTCCATAGAACTTCGAACACCACTTATGGATATTGATGTATTTAAGTATGCGAGGACCATTCCAAATAAATATTTATTGAAGAACAAAGAAACAAAATATTTATTTAGAGATATTTCCAAAGATTTTATTCCCGAAGAATGGTCAAGAAGAAAGAAATGTGGATTTCCCGTTCCTTTTTCGAAATGGATTCGCGAAGAAAAATTTTATCAGAAAGTAAAGGAATCATTTCAAAAAGACTTTGTAAAAGATTTCTTTGATCAAGACTACATATTAAATTTACTAGAGAAACACTATCAAAACAAAGAAAATAACGGACGTAAGATTTATAATATTTATTGTTTCTTAGTTTGGTATCAAGTTTACTTTACAAATATATAAATTTTTGGTATAATAGGACTCACTTTTAAAGGGGGTTTTATTTTATGACTTTAAGTTGGGAAGAATATCGAAAAGTAGTGCCCAAAGAAACATTAGATTTTACAGAACACTTATTACCTTATTGGAATAATGTATTATCGAAGAAAATTTGGCTAAGGGATCACAATTTAGACAAAGATACCATACGATTTTTGGTAACTGTTTATATAGCATATAAAAATACTATGGATATGAAAAGAATTCTTTTAGATGATGATTTTGATGAACAATTTCATGCAGATATTAGACTTCGATATGATTCAAGTTTGTCTAAAGAGAATTACTTAAAATGTCTTGACTGTATTCCTCCATGTAAATCTATCATAGAATACGAGCAACTGATTCCAGAAGACTTTTTTCTATATCATTTAGAAAATGTAGCTAAAGTAGAAATATATAAAAACGACTGTAAATGGATGAAGTTAGATGTCGATGATTTGATGGACAAAGTCACAGTGTTAAGAGATAATAAGAAAAAAATGTATCGTGAACAACTAGAGAAGAAGATTTTTGAAAATTGTTCTTATTCAGTTGTTTCTTATTTCAAAACAGCATCTCAAATAGCAAGACGTTTTGATGAAAGAACGAGTTTGCTTCCTGCATCTTTGTCCTTATTTTTAGCTCTTTATTTTTATCAAGGAACAGAACAAAAAGTGATTGAAAACATTTTGGAAGATAAAGAAATTGGCTATGATGAAATGATAAAATCATTTACAACCTCTCTTTCGAGTTATGAGCATTGGTCTTATGATATATATCAAATTGAGCATGATTATAGTTCTTATTTAGAAGATAAGGAAAATTTGTCCGTTCCTAAAATTGTTGAGAAAATGGCTAGTATGTCTTTTGATGATAGTTTAGGTATCATGAACTTTTTAAAAAAACATGGACTAGAAATAGAAGATTTTAAAAATTTTACGGAAATTTATGAAGAAGAAAAAATAATATCTCAAGAAGATTGTTGGCAAGAAATATCTTTTTCTTTACAGAATGATGTAAAAAAACTTTTAGAGGACTCTACAAAGATTTATTCTTATTTAGTAGATACATTAGAAAATAAATCAACGAAGTATTTAAAATCGAAAGATGATGCAGATACTTTAGCTTTGTTTTTAGCGAGTTTCTCTTATCCCACAATGTTAAATCAATTTTTTGAAAGTCATGGAGTTTCTTACAATGATATTTGTAATTTTTTAAAAATTCCTGTCGAAAAAGATAAGATGATGGAAACTTCATTGAAAGAAAAAACTTTGGTACGCCGTTTTTTAAGATTTTTAATCAGTGGTGAAAATAAGGGAAAAGATATCGATAAGATTACTGTTTTTGATGTAGGTCAAAATTTAGTGAATCGTAAGTTTAATAAAAGTTTTGTGATGGAATCTTTATTCTATGAACTTGGTGATGGAACACGTCCTTTTGAAGAAAAATATGCAGAATATGTTCAAAATACAAAATTAGAAGAAGAGCAAGAACTACGAAAACGATTATTTTCGGGTATGAACTCAGAAATGATTCCTTTTTGGGAAAATGTAAGTCGTTGTTATGATCATTTGAATACAGCTATAAATGGTTATACGCAAGAAGGCTATACCAAAGAAGGTAAAAGATTTTTCTCTATTCTTTATGCTGGAATCAATGTTCCGTCTTTAAACAACTTTTGGCGCTGGATTACAAATGGGTATTTATATAATCCTGAACATTTTAGCAAGTTATCCAAAGATGAAGATATGGTGGAGATCGTAAGCAAAAACGATATTCATTTAAATCTTTTGGAAAGTGCTTTTGAGGATTACTTTACAGATGAAAATCGAAAATTAGGGGTTATCGATGTTTTAGATAAAGCTTTAATGGAAGAAGTTAAAATCAATCCAAATTGTATAACTATCTTTGAACCAATAGCTTATAAACAAATTGAATCTATTCAAAAGTGTTATGAAATGTATAAACATGTTAATTATATGGAATTAGGGAAAGCAATTTATAATCATTACCCTATAGAAGTTCAAAACTATCTTTCTAAAGTACTCAATACCTATTTAAATGTAAAAGAATCTTTTGAAATGAAAGAGGATGCATGTTTGTACAGTTTTCTATATGCTGCCTTGGATTTAGAGACAGAAGAAGCAAAATATTTAAGTAAAAATCATATTACCTTGGATGTACTAAATGAAATAAAATTTTCTAAGAAAGAACAAGAAATGGATTATAGTCTTATATTCACTGATTTTGCTAAGTTTTTTTCAGCTCCAAAAGCAGAACAAATGAGAAAAGATTATGAATGTGCAAATGCAGATCAACGTGAGGGTATGATAAAGAGTATCATTTCTTCTTTATTCCAAGAAATCTTTGATAAAGAAATTTGTCCTTCTACTTATTTAGAAAAACTATGCGAAAAAGTAGGATGTGATTATCAAATTTTGAAGATGGAAGTTTGTTCTTTAAAAGATTATGTTTTATTGGTGTCACCAGAAGAAAGAATGAAAATGTTAGAAGATACACCAGTAGAGCCTTTAATTCCTGATGATATTCAAAGTATTTTACATTTTGGTGATAATTTATCTGTTCATTCTAGTGCGATTCATGAAGAATATCCTAAATTAATGCTAAATGATTCCAGTGAGAAAGCAATTATAGAGTTAAATGAGCTTATGAATAAAGTAATTCCTAAAGAGAAACCAAAAACATTTTCTTTCCGTTTTCTTTTTGGAAGAGAAGAAAAAAGTGAAGGATTAAATGAAGAGGGAGTTCAAGAACTCAAAAAAGCAATTGATGAAAATTTAAAAATTTTATCTAAAGAACTTGTGGTATTAGAACAATTGTTGAAATATATCAATATTTATCGCACGAAAAATGAAGAGTATGCAAATCGCTTACATTTAGCGATTATGAATAAAGAACAAGAATGCTCTTTATTGGAAAAAGAAGATGATATCTTAAAACCAATGCAATATCAGTCTTTATTACAAATTTTAAAAGATAAAGAAAATCGATTTTTAACAACCAAGAATTTAATGAATCAAGAACTGATAAAACTTTATCAAACAGTTACCAATCATTTTATTACCATTAATGCTTTAGAAATGGCTAAAAATGATTTTATTCCTGTAATTTATTCGGAATTTATTATTGGAAAGAGTAGGGATAGCGAAAATGAAGCTTTGGCACTTTCTCGGAAAATGATGAATTTACTTCAAAATGTTATTTCTCGTAACTTAGCTGGTGCAGAACAAAATATAGAAGCACTCAAAAATTCTTCTTTATCAAAAGATGTTGTCGAGATGCTCAATAAAGATATTACTTTATATATTGAAAATACAAAGAGAATGTCTTTAAATGAAAGTATTTCTTCTCGTGAACAAGGGGTAAAGTTAGTCCTTAACAATGAAAAACAAGATTAATAGACGAAAAAGTATCGAAAATCAATAAAAATTGTTAATTTTTAGTTGACATTAAGAGTCAATTTTGATAATATTTTAAGTGTCAACTAAAGACATCGGGCGTTTAGCTCAGTTGGTTAGAGCATCTGCCTTACAAGCAGAGGGTCTGCGGTTCGAGTCCGTAAACGCCCACCATTTATTTTTTTTGCCGAAATGGCGTAATTGGTAGCGCAACTGACTTGTAATCAGTGGGTTGGGGGTTCGAGTCCCTCTTTCGGCACCATCTTGGAGGGATAGCGAAGTGGTCAAACGCGGCAGACTGTAAATCTGTTCCTTCGGGTTCCATGGTTCAAATCCATGTCCCTCCACCATTTCTATGTTTATTGCCTCGTAGCCAAGTGGTAAGGCATCAGACTTTGACTCTGACATTCCGGTGGTTCGAGCCCACCCGAGGCAGCCATTTTAAAATTTGCGGTTCGCTAGCTCAGTAGGTAGAGCATTTGACTTTTAATCAAAGGGTCTCGGGTTCGAATCCCGAGCGAGCCACCATTCTTTGTTTTTTAAAGTCCCGTATTTACGGGACTTTTTAACATTTTAAGATATTTGCTTGGGCTTTTAAAATATGGCTGAAAATTGCTTGCTTTTTGTTCTACAACTAACAAACAACTAACAAAAAATGAAATCATAAAAGTATCACATTTTATTACAATAAGCTATCTGCGGTTAGTAGTTTTAGAACAAAAGCTGTTATACTTATTATGTTCTAACGTAATTCAATAAATATTTTATTTTACATATAGTATACTAAATGTAAAAGAGGTGACTATCTTGACAAGATTTGAGTTTTAATGAAGTTTTGCCTTCATTACAGGTAATGTTGGCATTACGAATTGAAACGAAAATCTCGGGTACAAGCCCCGCTGCTTGCGGCGGAGGATATAAATTGATATACTTATTATGTGATGGGAAATGAGTAAGAGAATTAGTAAATCACATAATAAGACTACACTAATGTATCATCTTGTCTGTGCGGTGAAATATAGACGTTCGGTTTTGAGCGAAAGTGTTACCGATACGATAGTGAATGTGTGTATGGATATACAAGAAAAATATGGAATTGAATTTATCGAAATCGGAACAGATGACAATCACATTCACTATTTGATACAGTCACCGCCAAAATATTCACCAACCCAAATCGTAACGATGATTAAAAGTCTGACAGGACGAATGGTATTTAAAATAAATCCAGAAGTAAAGAATAAACTATGGGGTGGTGAATTTTGGTCGGATGGTTATTGGATGGTAACGGTAAGTCAAAACCGAACGGAAGATGTGATAAAAGAATATGTTAAAAACCAAGGAAACGGAAAATATCAAGTCGCACATAGACAAGATGATCATGGTATCTCCTTGTGAATCCTTGTCAAGCTCCGTCTGCTTGCGGCGGAGTATTTGACATTTGCTCCAAGTTCATTTAGTATATTAAAACATCTTTTCAAAAAGAAAAAAAGATGCTATGATTTAGTTAGAATAAAAGAAAGTAGGAGATGTGTTATGAAAAAAGGATATGATGTATTAGATGTTGCAACTTGGTTTATTTATAAAACAAATGAAGGAAAAAAAGAGCTTCAAGCAATTAATGATGATACGGAAGTTTATGAGGGATTAACACATTTAAAATTAGAAAAATTACTATATTTTGCACAGGGTATTAGTTTGTCCAAAAATAATAAGGTTTTATTCAAAGAAGATATTGAGGCTTGGGTACATGGGCCGGTTATTAGAGAGGTTTTTAAACAATTTTCTCATAAAGGCCGTTCCGAAATTACATTAGAAGATGCTCCTCGAGGAGTAGAAGCCATTAGAAAATTAGAATTAGATAATGAAGCTAGAGATGTATTAAATGTCACCTATGATAATTTTGCAATTTATACAGCATGGCAATTAAGAAATATGACACATGAAATAGGTAGCCCATGGTATGAAACTTATGAACCTAATAAAAACAAAAAAATAAGCACTGCACTTATCAAAGAATATTTTGATAGAGAAATTATGGAATAGTTATGGTAAAAAAAGTAAAAGATAAGAAAAAAATATCCAAAAATACAAACTATAGTAGTTTTAATCCTATTTATTTAAAGTTTAATTTTTCATTTATAACTTATGACAAGAATTTTACAGAGAAACATCAGGTGCAATTTTTACAAAGAATGCGCGAACTATCAGAAGTGCCATATATGGAAGTTGCATCGTGGAATAGAAAAATAGGATTTGAGATTGAACAAATAAATATTAATTTAAGTATTCATTCTGCTTTTTTTGACTCAAACACACATAGAAATTTTGATGATAAAAAGTTTGCTATATTTAGATTATATACAAATGATAATCCAATATTAGCAAGAGTGATCGGAAAAATAATAAATAAAATTTTTTATGTATTTTTTATCGATATTGGTGGTAATCTTTATAATCACTAATCAAAATATAACTTTTTTTGCACTTCAATAAGTGCCATATTGAGAGCTCAGATAATTGCAAAATATTATTGTTTATGAAAAATTACAAAAAATTGATAAATAGTCAATTTTCGACAAATTTTGCCCAATCTTTTGTGTATAATGGTGTGGAAGAAAGGAAAAAATACAAAAAAGTATCACTTTTTATTACAATAATCCATCCGTGGTTAGTAGTTTTTGAAAAAAAGTTGTTATACTTTTTGTAGGTGATGAATACATGAAACTATCAAGGGCCATTGCAATAAAAATATCTAAAATATGTAAAGAAAAGCATATTACTCCAAATAAATTAGCAAATATATGTTGTTTAACACAAAGTACGGTTCAAAACTTAATTACAGAAAAGTCTAATAATCCAAAGCTTCTTACCATTATTAGAATCTGTGAAGGATTAAATATTCCAGTAAAAGATTTTTTTGATGATGAGCTTTTTTCTTCCATAGAAAGAGAAGATTAAGCGTCTTTTTTTAAGGTAAAAATTGCTGTTGGGTCACAGTAATAAGGAGTGAAAAATCAAAATCACTCCTTTTTAAGTGAAATAAGAGAAAAAAAGCAAAAACAAAAAAATTT
>CANRDF010000047.1 GCA_947629255.1 uncultured Bacilli bacterium | reverse complement strand
TAACACTTCGTCGATACCTACGCGTGTATTGGACTTTCACCAACTAGATACATGCCATGCACGGCACACCAAAAAAACAAACCAAAAAACGGTTTATTCTTAAATGATTTAATTTTGATTAACTATGATTTAAAATTTCATTTATAATATCTTTCAAGCCTTTTGCAACTATAACTTCATATTAAAAATCTTAAATATCTAATAGGTTACATTATCCCAAACAAATAATGTTTGCCCTTTTCCGTTCGAATATTTATAGTAGTTAACGAATATTCCTCGATCAATATAATTTGTACCACCAGCATTATGATAATATTCTCTAGCATGAATGATAGGACTATTATTAAATATTTTAGCTTGTAACGTATCAACCACAATAATTCCTATCAAAACACCTAGAACAATAAAAATAATTTTTAGTCCTTTCTTCATAAAGTCTCCATTTCTACATTTGATATCAATATCCATGATCTATATGTTGCCAACTTTCATTTTTATCTCTTATTAAAATCCAATTCCAGTTAGTATACTCGCTATTAAGATTCAAAGATTTATCTTTAGCATAAGAACTAACAGTAAAATGAGAAGTGAGTACAATTACTTCCTCTTTATTATTTCTTGTTGCCCATTCTATAAAATCATAATTTCTTTCATCACCTATATAATAGATTTCGTTTAATGTACAACCTTCCCAATTCTCTTTGAAATCATTTATAATGATATGAATAGCATCTTCAATTTCTTCTTTAGAATAAATTTCAGAACCAACTTCCTTAATTTTAACATTCGTTACATTCCCCATATTTTTACAACCAGCTAACCCAATAAGTAAGAAACAACTTAATGCAATAGTTACTATTATTTTTTTCATAATCTCTCCATTTTATCAATATGTTATAGATTCTATTTTATATGCACCTATCTGAGGTGGATTTGATTCATTAACAAGACCATTAAATGTAATTCTGATATTTTTCCAAGATTTATAGGAATCATCCACAATATTGCTAATACCAACAATAACAATATCACCTTTTTTAAAAGCACTGTATGTTTCTAATACTTTTACAGTTAAACGTTTATCTTTAATCTCAACAACTTCTGCATCAAATACAGATTTAGAAGTTTTAAATTCTATAAGAGAATGATTCTTTATATATTGTATGTATTTTGAACCACAACAGTTAGAAAAAACTTTAAATATAAAATCATCTTGATTTTCTTGATTATTTTCAACCAAACCTACTACAACAACTTGCTTTTCCTCATCCACATAACTATAAGCATAATCAGGAACTTGAGTTGAATAATTACTTAAATAATTTCCAATTTTGTCATTTATATCTTCTAAAGTAATCTCTCTACCTGGGTAATTTTCTTGCCATTTCTGAATAACCTGAATGATATGCTGACTATCAAGTTCATTTAAAACAATCTCTTTTCCAGGTGATGTAATATGTACAGTTTTTTCATAAACTTCGATACCATAAGCATTTCCATCAACAAGCAAATAATAATCATTGATTCCATCACAAGTTTCAGAAGTAAATGAATAATTTTGAAACAAACCACGAATAAAAGATATGTCTTCCTCATCTTGTATCCAATAATCAATATTATCTTCAGTCCATCCTAAACCAACATCTTCTTTTATAGGGCAAGCAAATTTTTCATCTTTCCAAGTTGTTGTTTTTTCATCATTATTACAATAATAATAATTGACTAATAATCCTTTATCTATGTAATCAGTACTTCCTCCATCTAAATTTTCTCTTATACTCAATAATGGACTATTATCAAAAATTTTTGCTTGTAACGTATCAAGTACAACAACTCCCACCATAACAACTAGAACAATGAAACTAATTTTTAGACCTTTCTTCATATAAACTTCTCCATTCCTAAAATAATTTAATCTGTATCAATATTAAATTCTACCGCAATATTAAATGTCTCATAATTTCCGTCCTCTTTCTTATAATCAATATCTTTAATAATTCTATAAGTTCCTTTTGCTAATTCTCCATAGCCGTTTTTCCAATTTAATTCTATTTCTTTGGTTTCACCAGGATTAATACCGAATGCTGGCATTGTAAAATTTAACACTACGTTTATGTGATGCCAATGCCCATCTTTTTTAATTTCAAGCACATATGGATTCCCATAAGAATAAGCTTTATCACCATTATTTTTTAGTAATATCGTTGCTCCTATATTTGTGAGTGTACCTTCTTTAATCGTAAGTGTTACATCATTATTTGTTGCTATTTCAATCGTTGATTCTTCTCCAATATAATTTCCGCCAATTTCAGATTGTGTACATCCAACTAAACCTATAAGTATAATATCGCATAATAGTACAATAAGTATTGTTTTCTTCATAAGCCCTCCATCTCTACAAATTACATTTGTTGCCAATAGTATACCATAAATTTTACAGCATTGAAACACCCTCATGATTTTTAAAAAAATTATGTAGAGCAACTATTGACTTATTTGAATTAGTGGTGGTAAAATGTCATAAAGAGATGGCAAATATTATATTTGCAAAGAAAGGAAGAAAAAAACATGAATCAAGAAAAAATGCAGTTAATTAACAAACTCTTTAACAACGAAACTATTAGAACAGTGTGGGATAGCGAACATGAAAAATACTTTATCAGTGTTGTAGACATTGTAGCTATTGTTTCAGAAAGTAATAATCCCCAAACATATTGGAGAGTACTTAAAAAAAGACTTAAAGACGAAGGAAATGAAACCGTTACAAATTGTAACGCTTTGAAACTCAAAGCTCAAGATGGCAAATATCGTTTAACTGATGTAGTAGATATTGAAGGAATGTTTAGAATTATTGAATCCATTCCGTCAAAAAATGCAGAGCCTATCAAACAATGGCTAGCAAAACTAGGTAGTGAAAGAATTGATGAAGTATTTGACCCTTCTCTAGCAGCCCAAAGGTCAATAGATTTATATAGAGCAAAAGGTTATGATGAAAAATGGATTAACAAAAGAATGCAAAGCATCCAAAACAGAAAAGAATTAACAGATGTTTGGAAAGAAAATGGTGTCACTGAGGACAAAGAGTTTGCCATCTTAACCAATGAAATTTATAAAACTTGGTCTGGAATGACTGCAAAAGAATATAAAGAATTCAAAGGACTTCATAAAGAATCATTAAGAGACAACATGGATAGCTTAGAAGTATCTCTAACAGACATTAGTGAAGAAGTAACAAAAAGATTAGCCCAAAAAACAAAACCTCAAGGTTTAACAGAAAACATAAAAGTTGCAAGACAAGGTGGACAAGTAGCAAAAAATACTAGAAATGAAATAGAAAATTTACTTGGAGAATCAGTAGTAAATAGCAACAATAATCTAAATTATCAATACATCGAAAATAAAAAACAAATTGATAATAAAGTTATCTAAACATTCAAACCAATAAAACCATTTTGTTGACATCAGCAAAATGGTTTTTAAGTTCATTTTTCTTCTTGATCTTCTTTTTGAAAAATTAATGATAAAGTTTCAATATCTCCTGTTGCTCTTGTTTCATTTGGAACATATCCACAATATTCCCAACCTTTTTTTATCATCTTTTCTATTGTTTCACTAATATTTGGAAATACATATTTGCTTCCTTTGAAGCCACCCCAACCACATATTTCCGACTTTATCTTGATAAATTTTACTTTTTTCATTTCTGTCTCCTTTACTGCTCAAATTCGTTTTTGCAAGTTCTTAATTTTATAAATCTACTAATTTTTTTTCGTAAATGACTCCATTTCTAAAATATATTATTTTTATCACCCAATATATATTTAACAAAATTATTCACAAAAATCAATTAGTTGTGTATACTTTTGTTAATACTCATCAAAAAATTTAGAATCGTATTCATAAACTTACTTAACAACCATTTAGTTGCTCTCAATAAATTTAACTTTCTTTTCTTTTTCCAACTCTTTTAAACTTTTTTCTGGTGTAGGCAAATTTTCGGGTAATGTTCCGCCATTTTTTTCAATTACTTCTCTAATGTTTTTCCCAATAGTATAATGAACTTGATTTGCAGCATCTTCCGTATTGACATGATCTTTTTTTAGCTTTGCTTCCGTTTGGGTAATACGGAATAAATTAGCAGCAAGTTCTTCACTTCCCATATTGTCTAAAATATCTTCTCTGTATCTTAATTTTTTTCTTTTAGCAATATCATTTGCTGTTTCGCCACCATATAATCCCTTATATCCAGAATTATGAAATTTATCAAAGTTTTTTACCCCTGCATCTTTAGCAGCTAAATTTAACGAGTAGTTTCCTTTACGAGTTAAAATTCTTTGATAAACTCTTTTATCATCTTCACTTAACAAATTATATTCTTGTTCACTTAATTCCTGTTTTCGAGTTTGAATAGCAAAATATGTTTGTCCAAGTGCAACAGTCTTTTTCCTAGAATCTGCATTTTGAACAATCAAATAACAAGCGTAACGTGAAAGTGTATAATCCTTCTGCTCACGTTTCGCTCTAGAGCCTATTTCTACCATTTTCCCCACTTGGAGAAAATGGTCTTCAACTCGGTTATTGCTCTTTTCACAAGCATTTTCAGCAGCATGAATAACATTCATAAACTTATCCCATCTTTTATATTCAAGTGCTGCCATAAGCTCTCTTGCATACCAAAACTCCATACCATATTCATTCACATGTTTAATATCCTCAAATGTTTTAGTAGTCTCTTCAATTTTTACAATGTGTTCTTTCATAACGATTCCTCCCTGTCTTAAGAACTAATCACATTCTACCACTAAAACGTATGTTTGTAAAGAACTTTTTAAAATTTATTCAACATGCCACTTTCAAACCATTTTTCCCACTTGGGAAAAATGGTCTTTAAAACATACTATTACAAGTTTTTACACACAACTTTCCCAGTCAAAATAATTCACATGTCGTCTTTAATTGTAAGATGAAATATAACCTATTTCTATCGTTTTACCGTCGTCAGCAAAACGTTCATCCATGTTAATATTACTTACCTTGTAAGCGTTTTTTAACGCCTACTTTTCCGTTTCAAGTACTATCATTTTTCCCAAATGGGAAAAATGATAGTAAATACTAATAAAAACATGAATAAACTTATCTTTAGGAATCTATTTTATTTCACAAGTCGCGTCATCTTTTTCTTTTGCCAAAGCTAAATTCTTCTCTCTACGTTGATACTTAAAAGATTCTTGAAAAGACTCCCAATTTCCATATCGATCATAAACAATCTCACATAAATACAAATAAACTTTATTTGTTAATACACAGTCATTCAAAGCTCTGTGCTTATCCCGCATTTGAATTCCAAAATAATCCGTTAAATCATCTAACCGATGATGTTTAAGTTCTGGAAGTAATTTTCTTGAAATTCGAAGAGTATCTACAAAATTATTAGGAAGTTCTTCTCTTAAAGTTTCCATAAAATTATCATATAAAAAATTAACATCAAAATTCACATTATGTCCGACAATCACATCATCTTCTAAAAACTCTTTAAATTTTCTTAAAACAATTTCTAATTCTAATCCTTCTCTAGCCATCTCATCAGTAATTCCAGTAAGATTTCTAATAAAAGATGGAATTGGTTCATAAGGATTAATAATTTCTGAAAATTCATCTACCACTTGTCTATCACGTACCTTTAAAGCACTGATTTCTAAAATCTTATCATATCTTCGATTAAGTCCTGTGGTTTCAATATCGACAACTGTATAGTTATCCATATCTTCAATCAAACTCTTTCCCTTTTTTGTTCGAACTTCATACATAATTCATCACCTAGTAATGACTATTATACACGAATTAAAAGACTTTGCAAACTTGAAAAAACTCTATGACATTTCATCATAAAGTCTTTAAAGTTGACAAAAATTGACAATATTTTTACAGCAAATATTAATGACAATAATTTATCAAATCATTAACACTAGGTTGTCCATTCTTTGTGACAACCCAATACTCATTTTCTTCATCAAAATAGCAACGATAAACATCATAGAATAAAGTATCATAGTATATCACGTCACCAGTAGTCTTCGTAGTCATTCGAAACATCGGAGCAACTTGATGAAGCTTTACATTTACATAATCAGCAAATAGTAAAACACCCATCGTAAAACAGAAAATTAAAATCATAACTCCAAGTCTCCAATACCATTTTAAAAAATGAGTCATTCTAGAAATTCCTATCATAAACAAAAGAATTCCAATCACAGAATAAATAGAACCCCAACTACTTTCACTAGGAAAAATCATAATTGCAGATAAAGATATAAAAAGTCCAAAAAGAAGAAATAATAAAGAAATTACACTTTTATACCGAGTCATTCTTTTAGTAGAATAATCGATAGTATTTACAATGTTTTCTTCAAATCTTTCTTGATATTCATCTTCATTCAGTCTTTCTCCACTTAATAATTCATTGATAGAAATATTTAAAATTTCACAAAGAGGTTTTAATAAAGACAAATCAGGCATATTCTTTCCATTTTCCCAATTACTTACCGAACGGTCTGTCACTCCAAGTTTCTCTGCTACCTCTGATTGAGTGAACTTTTTTTGTCTCCTACATTCAGCAATAAACTTTCCAATACGTTCTTGATTCATATATTTTCTCCTTTCACATCACATTTTAGAATGTAAAAGTCATTTTGAACACGAAACAAAACTTGAGTTTAAAAATTTTTTTCAATAAAACGAATATATTCTTGAATGATATTACTTGTTTTACTCTTTGTAATGGTGTCTTTTGCAAGTGTAATATTATCCGTAATAAGGTTATCCACATGAAGTTCAATCATTTTTTGCATATTTTCTTCAGTATTCACTGTCCAAACATAAAGTTCTTTTCCAGCATTATGAACTTTTTTCACTAAACTTTGATTGACATTGGAAGCTTCAATGCTAAAATGATCAGCTGCCGTAAGCTCTGTAATATCTCCATAAGCAAGACTCATAACATAAACAGTATGAATATCTGCATCATACTTTTTCACATTTTCTAATACTTCATACACTTGTGAAGTCACGACACATTCTTCTTCCATCCCATATTTTTTGATTGTATCGACAACAGACTTTTCAAAATCAACTTCTTTTCCTGTAGGTTTTAGTTCAATATTAAGTTTCACGTGCTCATTCTTCGCATAATCTAAAACTTCTTCTAACAAAGGAATTTTTTCACCCTTAAAATCAACATGAAAGAAACTTCCAGCATCTAAATCTTGGACCTCGTCATACGTCACTTCCCAAGTATTTTTATTGACTCCCGTTGTTCTTTTTAAATTCGTATCATGTAAAACAATAAGAGTACCATCTTTCGTTTGTTGAACATCAAGTTCCACCCAATCTGCACCTAGTTCTTTGGCTCCTCGAAAAGCAGCCATAGTGTTTTCAGGGTATAATACAGATGCTCCACGATGAGCAGTAACTTCCATATTTCTGACATACTCAATATTAAAATTATATTTTCCATTCAAAATAGAATAAGTAAAAAGAGTTCCACAAGTAATCGTTAATAGAACAATTGCCACTTTAAATCCAACAAAGAATTTATTTTGTTTTTTAACTGTTTCATGAGGAATAGAAACTTTTTTAATTACTTCTTTCTTTTGAATTTTATGAAAATAGAATAATACACTGATAGAAGCATAACTAATTGGTGTGGATAAAAGAGTAAAAATAAGAAATGATAAAGCAATATAAATCCAAAGGATAGTCATCGTTAAATTACCAACCAAATTTGTATTTCCAAAAATCTTATGTACAAAGAAAATAATGAGTATTCCAATAAAAACAAAAATTAGATAAAGTACAAAAGTACAAAACTGAATCAAAAGAAGAACTAAAAAATCTTTGATTTTATGACTTTTACTTAACTTACTACTTTTCTCTCTTGCTTCCTTAAAATTCTTATCTTCCAAAATAAAGTAATGCATCGCATAAAGCCATCGAAAAAGCAAAATACAAAGCAAAAGAACAACCACAGCATAAAAACCAAAGAGCATCGTATTACTGCGAATCGTATCCATAATAAACTCTGGTATTTGAATCGTTGAAACAAAACTAGAAGAAACTCCTAAATGTAAAAAAGGAATTAAAAATAACACTAAAAAAGCAATTAAAATATTTTTACGATGAAACACCTTTTTTACGCTTTTAATAGCCATTAAAAATGCTTCTTTTGCTGTAATCTTTTCTTTATGATAAGAAGAATCTAATATAAGAATAATAGCACTGATATCGATTAAAGAATAAAAAGTCATGAAAACAATTAATAACAAAATCATAAAAATCGTAATAGGATTTAATACAAACGAAAATATATTTTCTAAAGTTAAATAAGAATATCCTGTCACTTTCATCGTCATATGAAACATGGAAAGAAATAAAGGCACAAAAATAATCGAAGTAATCATTTTATAAAGAAGTTCAAAAGACACCAATGCCTTCAAATTATACTTTAACATTCCTAAAACATTTTTTAATTTTTTCATATTCCTTACACTTCCTTACTTTTCATAATCATCCAAGAAACTTTTATGAATTCCATTTTCTCGAACACCCAATACACAATTCAAATTTACATTATCTAAAGCTTTAAATATATTATAATCAATATCAGGATTGATATCTCTTAACATTTGAATAATTTTTTTCATTTCATTTCTCTTACTCTTGTCATTTTTATTAAAAGCATTCTCTTTCGTAAATTGACATGCACAATTAATAAAAGATAAGTTATTATATTTCTTCCAAGCTAAAATAGATTCTTCTTTCACTAAATAAAGTGGCCGAATAAGTTCTAATCCAGAATAGTTATCACTGTGAAGTTTAGGCATCATCGTTTGAATTTCCGAACCATAAAACATCGAAAGTAAAGTTGTTTCAATTACATCATCAAAATGATGACCCAAAGCTATTTTATTACATCCATGTTCTTTCGCCCAATTATATAAATGTCCTCTTCTCATTCTTGCACATAAGTAACAAGGGCTTTTAGAAGCAACACTTTCAATCACAGCAAAAATATCTGTTTGAAACATTTGAATAGGAACGTTTAATATTTCTGCATTTTTCAAAATCACATTACGATGTTCCTCACTATAACCAGGATCCATCACAACAAAGGAAGCTTCAAACGAAACATTCCCATGTCTTTGTAACTCTTGAATACATTTAGCAAGCAAAAAAGAATCTTTTCCTCCACTAATACAAACCATAATCTTATCTTTTTCTTCTATCAATTGATATTCTTGTACAGCTTTCACAAACTTACTCCAAATTTCTTTTCGATATTTTTTGATAATACTTCTTTCAATTTCTTTATATTTTTCCATACAGTATAAACTCCTTTGTTTCCTCAATAAAAGAATAACATTGCTTTTTAATGAAGTCAACAAGACAATATAAAAATGTACTTTGAAGAATTTATTTCATGTACAATTTTGTACATGAATTTTTTCCTTTTTTGTACATTTTTTTAATATTCTTTTTATAATCTTTTTAGTTTCCATGAAATAAATAAATTTATGGTATTGATTATCACAAAATTCTTTTTTTTGAATAATCTTTAAATTATCAACAATCAAATAATTAATATGAGACTGATTCAAAAACTTTTGAATGTCCTTCTCCTTTAATAAATTTAACAATTCCAAATCTAATTCACAAGAAGAAATTTTTTGATTTTTTAATATAAAAAGACAACAGTATTCCATATAATTTTTCTTAAAATAAATATATCTAGTTTTCAAACTCATACTATCCATTACTTTCTATATATTCATAAATTCTTTTTTTATTTCCATATTTATAAGAATGACTATAATTTTGGATACTCGAAAAATAGTGTTCAAAAGAAATAGAGTTATTTTTTAAATAAGTTCTATTTGCTTTGATACCTTTTTTCATTTTTTTTAAAGTTTGTTGTCTTAACTTAATAATAATTTTATTTTTATTTATATGAAAATGATATCCTAAAAAAACAAATCCATCCTTGGCATTCACTATTTTAGTTTTTTTCCCATTCCATTCTAATAAATAATCGTGATGTAATCTTTCAGTAATTTTATGAAAACACATTTTTAAATATTCTTTATCATTACTCATAATAATAAAGTCATCCATATATCTTACATAATATTTTAAATGTAAATCATGAACAATAAAATGATCTAGTTCATTCAGATAATAAATAGATAAAAATTGACTACTTAAATTCCCAATAGGCAATCCTTTATCATAAGAATAAATAGGTAAAGAATCATGCTTTTGTAATTTTAGTATACTTTTGTTAATATAATCTTTATTGGTACTATCTAAAGTTTTACAAAAAAAAGAAAATTCTTCATTCGTCAAAAAAGGTTTTACCATATGTTTTAATTTTTGATGATCAATAGAATAAAAATATTTTTTTATATCTAACTTTAATATATAAAAATTAGAATATTTCTTTAAACAATTCATATATTTTTTTATCAATCGAATTCCATATTCAGAACCCATATTTTTTCTCGTAGCGATATTTCTAGAATCCAAAAACTTTTCCAATTTAGGTTCTAAAACATATCTTGTAAAAAAATGATTCATAATTTTATCATGTATTTTCATAGACATGATAACTCTACACTTAGGTTCAAAAATCAAAAAAATATGATAATTTTTTATCTCATAATTTGGATTTTCAAAATTCTTTTGAATTTGCACTATATTTTCCATTTTATGTCTTTCAAATTTTAATAACTGATTTTTATTTTTAACATGAGGAACAATTTCTTGCTCATAAATTTTTAATAAGTTAGAAATTGTATTATACTCCATTTTTTATCCATCCATACATCATTTTTGTTACATTTAAAAGCAAATCACTCATATTTTTACATTGTTTCTCACAAATATATTTTCTTTTAAAAGAAATTTCTAAATAAAAATCTAACATGCTAATTTTACTAATAATTTTTTTCTGTAATTCTGCTTTTTCATCACTAATATTAGCAAGCTCTAAAAGTTCTAATATATCATAACAAGTACTCTGTAATTTATCCCTTAATACTTTTTCTTTTTTTGGAAAATTATCTAAAACATCATTGCAAGTAAAAATAAAACTTTTAAAGTTTTTAATAATTCGAAATTCATTCATAAATAAAGCTTTCTATTTTTTCTA
Organism: uncultured Bacilli bacterium; assembly: GCA_947629255.1. GTDB lineage: Bacteria > Bacillota_I > Bacilli_A > RF39 > UBA660 > Ventrenecus. Next base: position 1,011 of record CANRDF010000047.1, on the reverse strand, counting down.
AAACTTCATATAAAGAATTAGAATCCATTTCCTCCATTTTTTTCAAAATGTTTTCTACCCTAAGATTCAGTTTAATTTTATCTTCAGATTTTATTAAATAAGTATTATATTGATTTAGATTTTTAAAATCTTTACACACTTCTTCCTCGTCTACAATTTTATAATTAATTTTCTTTTCCTCTAGCATATTAACTACTTTTAATTTAGCATTTTCAGGAAAACCTACTCTTCCTTTAATAATTTTATAATCAAGCAAATAATGAAGAATAACTGCATCATCGCCATAGACATCATAAAACAAAGAATTTTTATGAATAACCAAAAATTTTTTCATTTTTCCTCCAACATCTATAGTGCTGCCAACATTTGAAACATTTTTGAAAAAACCACACTCCTTCAAATATGCAGTAAATAGGGAAGTTACGTATAACTATCCCATCTGCATAATGATTTTGGACATTTAATCCAGGATAAGTAATGTCCCTTACCACTCTCAAATTATAGCCATGACCATAAAATCCACGTTTATAAGGGGCTGCGAAAGGGCGAACACCCTCGGCATTGTTCGCATTGTCGTTGTCCACATTCCCATTACTGTTGACATCAAAGACATTGTTCGAATTGTCCGAATTCGCGATAGGCGATTTTTTCTAATACTTACCCTTAAAATATATTACAAACACTCTTGTGTTGTAACCATTTGTGAATAACCCCCTCGGGAAGCACGGCCAGACAACCGCCTGGCAGCGTGCTCTTATTACGGTGCCTCTAGGGTGTATGGTTCGTTTTCAGAACCATCTCCAGATAAGACTATCACATTCGATGACAGATAGACCGAAGGGCGAACACCCTCGGCACTGCGCGCAAGGTCGAAGTCCACAAACCCATTACTGCTGACAACAAAGACACAGGTCGAATAGTCCGAACCCGCGACAGGCGATATTGTCCAGTCAATAGTACTTGGTAATAACCAATCATTTTCATAACAATCAGGATGATGTACTGGTTCTT
>CANRDF010000046.1 GCA_947629255.1 uncultured Bacilli bacterium | reverse complement strand
TCTATAACAAAGAAGAATTTCAAAAACGAGCTGCTTATTTAGAAGGACAAGATGACCGTGACAAAGAGATTGCCAAATCGATGCTTGATAAGGCTCCTGAATTAAGTATTGAAAAGATTTCTGAAATTACTGGCTTATCCATCAAAGAAATTACTTCATTAAAGCAAGAAAATAGCTCTCAAAATTAAGAGCTATTTTTTTAATTTGTATCAATGATACCGTAAGAACCATCTTTTCTTCTATATAGAACTGAAATGTTATCTGTATCTACATTTTTAAATATAAAGAAATCATGGTCTGTTAGTTCAAGTTGAAGCATCGCTTCTTCTTCGTCCATTGGTTTTAAAGATAAAGATTTTCTTTTGACAATGGTTTGTTCTTCTTCCTCAGCTTCTTCTTGCATCATCATTTCATATTGTAAAATATCTTTGAATCTTTTCTTTAGTTTCGATTTGTTTTTTCTGATTTGTCTTTCTAGCTTATCGATACTTTTATCAATAGAAGCATACAAATCTTCTTCGGTAGTTTCTACTCTTAAAGAAAATTTTGGAGTTGGGATGGTTACCTCAAAAATATGGTCGCGATTTCTTACTCTGATTACTACATAAGCTTTAATTTCTTCTGGATGCTCAAAGTATGGGTCTAGTCTACCTAGTTTTTCTTCAATATAACTTCTAATCGCATCTGTAACTTCCATTTTGTCTCCCCGAATTTCTATTCTCATTCTATCACCTTCCTAGTTTCATTATACCAAAAGGTCACAAAAAAAACTACTAGAATTAGTAGTTTTTGAAATATTATTTATTTTCTACAAAACTTACTTCTTCTACGTCTACTGCTTGTAGTCCTTTAGCAGTCTCAATCAACTTAAAGTCTACTGGGTTTCCCTCTTTTAGAGTTTTATATCCATCTTTATGGATAGCTGAATAATGAACGAATATATCTTCTAAATCGCCATATTCAATGAAACCGTAACCTTTGGTATTATTAAACCATTTGACTGTTCCTCGTAACACACTCTTCACTCCCTTCCACTTACATTTACTGCTACTACTACCATATCATGAATATGCACTTACTGCAATTTTTTTTCGTCGACAATTTCCGCGCGTAAATCATCAAATAGAAAAACTCATACATAAGCCACGATGTTTTCATTTTACTCAAAATTTCTTGCTTATCAAGTTTCTTTGTATGAAAAGGTTAAAATTTTGTTTCAAAAATATTTGGACCTTTTATTTTGAAAATAATCTTTCATTTGAAACAAAAAAATCATTCTTTGATTTCTTCTTCTTCGATTTCATCTTTGTAATTCTTGGATAATAAGTCGACTTGTTCGCCAGTATCTAGTATGAAGTAGCCTTTGGTGTAGTTTCGTTCAATCATTCGTTCTTTGTTTGCGAGACAACTTTTATGTGTTTGAACAAAACGGGAATCTAACATGCTTTTTAGTTCGGTTAATGTGAGATTAATTTTTAGAGTGACTCCTGGTGTATCGGTGTAGATAACCGCTTTTCTATCTTCTTTATCTCTCGTGATGTATAGAATATGCTTCATGTAAATTCTATTTACTACATGATTGTGTTGGAAAGTGAATACTTTTTCATCATATTTATGATTCATGATTTTCACTAAGTCATCATAAAGGCGATGCGACATATCTCTAAATTTCTCAATGAAATCAAATACTTTCAATACTCTTCTGTGAACTACTTCAAACATCTTGTCATGATTGGTTACAAATATAATTTCACTATCCCAATCGGTTTTTCTAATTTTCTCTGCGATTTCTATTCCACAGATACTACGTGCTAATTCAATATCCAATATGTAAATTTTAGGAATTGAAGTTTCTTTCATCTCTTCTTCTAGTTCACTAGAATACTTCTCAAAGAAAATAATTTCAAAATCTTCATTATATTTCACAGAAAGCTTACGAATTATTTTCCTTATTGTTTCTTGTACTGCCCTATCATCTTCGATGACTACGAATTTCATCTTTTTTTCCTCTCTCCTTTTCTTATGCTCGATAATTATAACATAGGTTCTTTTAAAAAATAAATACCTATTTTTAAGATAGGTACTTGGATATCAGATACTCGTTTTTATTCTGATAATAAAAGATATTAGGCTGTTTTCGTTCTAATATTTTTTCGTAAACTTCTTCATTTGTTCCATAAAAGATATATCTTTTATTTCGACTTATCGTTAAAAAGTCTAAAAAGGAATCTAAAGATGAGAATATATTTAAAGGGTAAAATAGACTTGTTTGGACTTTTTCTTTTTTGATCACCGTTGCATAGGTTTCGTGTAAATTTATGAGAATTGTGTTTTTCTTTTTATCAAGTAATGCAGACTCTTTTTTGTATTTGATGTTTTTGATACCTAGGTTGTTTAATATGACTGTAAATACTTCTCTATCCATCTCGGTGTAATGAGAGGGTGTGATAAGTACAACGTTTTTTTGTTTTAAAAGAGTGACCCAGTGTTCTTTTTTGATGAGTTTTTTTAACTCTTTTTCAAAGATGGGAATGTTTTTTATCTTGCCATATTGCATAGCTCTTTTGGAAATAACAAAGTTTTTGATTTCTTTTTCTTTGTATTGAATGACATTTTCATATGGGTATAAAATAATCATGTTTAAAAAATCCCTTTTGGGATTAATTAAAATCGGTAATTGGTTTGTCAAAGATGTTCTCAGGATTTGTTAAAGTGCCATTCAAATATACTTCGAATAAAAAACTTTCTTTTTTGCTTGTTTCAAGTTTGGATTCGCCTGATGTTGCAATCGTGGACCCTTGAGTAACGGAGTCTCCTATATTTACAGAAACAGTCCCCGTTGTGTAATAGACAGTCGTTAGTTTACTGCTATGCTCGATGGTGATGACGTTTCCAAGAATTTCATCCGCTTTCACGTCTTTTACTTTTCCATCTAAAACGGAAATAATTTCAAATGTTTCATCTGCTTCATATAATACCCCAGTGTTTGGCATGTAAGTATTTTCATAGAAGATAAGAGCATTTTCTTGATTTTCTTCGGACTCGTCTTTATTGTAGAATGTTTTAGCAACGGAAACTGTGTCACTTACATAAGGTCTTGCAACCGTCGCGACCCCAGGGTCTGTTTGAGGAACTTGAGGTTCTTCGACATTCGTTTCACCAAATACTGGAACAGAATCGTTTGCTAAATTGTCCTCCATCTCTTTCTTTTCTAACAAGTTTTGACTTAAAAATGTAATACTAAAAGCCATCAATCCTAAGGCTACTAAATAAATGGTTGTTACAACATAACTTCTTAATTTTCTTTTTTTCATTCTTTTTCCTCCTAAAACTATTTTGAGAGGAAAAGTTTTATTTTATACCTATAATTCTTTGATTTCTGTGTTTTGATAGTAGTGTTTTAAAATTTCTTGGTAGGTGTAATTTTCTTTTGCCATTCCATTGGCACCGTATTGACTCATGCCGACTCCATGACCATAGCCTCTTGTTACGAATGTGATGTCTTCATCGCCCACTTCAATATCAAAATCAGTAGACCGCAAACCAAGTCTACTTCTTACTACGGTACCTTTTAATGTGACTCCGTTTATAGTGATGCTGTTTATGTGTCCCGAGTCTGACTTTTCAATGTTTTCAATATTAATGTTCTCACAAGAAATTTCTAGTTTGTTACAAAAATCTGTTTTGGAAATGGTTTTGGTGACTTCATAATTTTCTAGAGTTTCATTATCCCAGGAAGACTCGACACTTTTTAGGTAAGGAAGACTTTCTGAGAATACAAGTTCAGAGTTTTCGGTGTAGCCATTACTCATAGAAAAATAGAAGGCATTGATTATCTCTCCATTATAGGTTACAACTTCGCCTTGGGTTTCTTTCACCGCATCTCTTATTTTTAAATAGTTTGTGAAAAAACTTAGTCCCCATTGTTTTAGAAGAGTACGATTGTCTTTGTAAGCTTGATCACTTACCCCAATCACCAAATCATAATCGAGGTTTTGGCGAGTATTTTTTTTGTACATGGCAAATGTTCTTGCCGCGACGGCTTGGGCTTTTAGGGCTTCACTCTCAAAGGAAGCTGGCATCTCTGCTGAGACAACACCGACAATATAGTCCTCTAATGAGATATTGGTAATCGTGCCATCACTTTCATTTTTTAAACGAATATTCACAAGTTCTTTTCCTTCTTCGGGTTCGATGGGTATCATGTAGTCATTTTTTTCTGCATAATTCAAAACTGTGATTAAGGTTACGGTTAAAATCATTACAACACCAAGTAGTATTTTGTTTTTCATTCTTTTCTCCTATAGAAATTCAAGTATAAATTGGGTTACTAAGTAGCCTAAGGCAAGACTTAATAAAACAACAAGAATTCTCGACTCAAAATAACGATTTTTCTTTAAGATTTTGTCAAAGTTAATTCCTGATAAGCCAAAGGCTGCGAATAATGATGTGATAAGATATATGTATATTCTGTAATCCATATTATGCACATCCCTCGTATTTTATGATTTTTTCAATTCGTCTTAGATGACGAGCCTCACTTGGAGCTGGAGTTTCTAAAAATAAGTGAATCCATTTTATTGCCGTTTCTAGAGATTGTCCCCCAAACGCGATGACATTAGCTCCATTATGGATTTTCGCATGATGAACATCTTCGTCTGTTGTCACTCTTGCGCAGCGAATTCCTTTTACTTTGTTGGCAGCAATCGATATTCCTATCCCGTTTCCACATAATAATACACCTATGTTATCCTTTTCTTCTAGGACATGTTTGCAAACATCAAAAGCAAAATCTGGATAATCATCACTTGGGTCATTTGGAAGATGAGTGTACTCCGCTTGATACCCTTCTTCCTTTAATTTTTCCACGATTTTTTTTCCTATCTCGGCACCTTGATGGTCCCCTCCTACAAATATTTTCATTTTTTGGCCTCTTTTCTTTCCTTATTATTATACAAGAAAAATTTAGAAAAAAAAAGAACTGCATTATGCAGCTTTTGAATCTTTATTCATATTGTATTTACGGTTGAATTTTTCAATGTTACCAGCTTTACTTGCTTTTCCTTGACGTCCTGTATAAAAAGGATGACATTCTGAACAAACTTCTACTTCAATGTTATCTTTTGTTGACATTGTTTTAAAAGATGCTCCACAAGCACATTTGATGGTAACTTCTTTCATTTCTGGATGAATATTTTTCATTGTTACTCTCCTTTCGCCATACCTAAGTCCTAGGTATAGATTTTCTTGTTTCCTATGTATTATACCATATTTTTGAGAGCTCGCAAGGGAATTTTGGCATTTTGGACATTTTTTAAATCGAAATGCTACCTTTAGTTCGCTTAAGCCCTTTTTCTTGATAATATTTTAGAACTTTTTCAGTATTTATATCTATGAAAGCAAGATTGTCTTGAATTCTAGTTATAGAAATTGCATCTTTAGGATATCCTTTATCTTCTAATAAAGCTAATAATTCTGCATAACGGATATAATAAAAATTTTTAAACATGCTTCCGCCAAATCGACAAAGATCTGCATATTCACTTTCACTTTCCATAATGTTTTTTGTATATAATTCTGTTTGTTTTTCTTCTACATATTGTAATGTACCATATTTTACCAATATGCTTTTCAATGGTTCCATTCTTACCCGATCTAAAAAGATATTTTTTATTAGACACTTAAAAGATGGGTATACGTCATTTTCACTTTCTCCAGAATTCATTTGGATATATCCTATTCTATATTCTGTATCAATGGAATTTGATAAAATCACATGTAGAGAATATTCTATTTCTATCCCAAGTGCCTCTTTTTGTTTTTCTAAGTAATCTTCAATAAATATTTTTGGCAAATCATTTGCTAGTTGTTCATCGTAATTGCCTAATAGCAAAAATTTTATTGCTTCATTTAACTTTTTCATAAATTTCCCTCTTTTCAGAATGGTGTTTATGTTATCATAATGTTTTCTTTTTGTCAATCTATATTCGCTTCGTGTGGCTTTGCGTCATTTGCTTTTTCTGCTAAAAATTATCTTCTTTGCTTCTCTTTACTAACTTTTTTTCGGTTTGATTTTTTTGCATTTCTAATACTTCATATTTTTCTAATTCCCTTTTTATATACTGTAAATTATTTTTGGTTATTCTTGAAATGGATGATTGTGAAAGATTAAATTTTTTAGCCAGTTCGTCTTGACTCATTCTTTTATCGTCTATGAAACCAAATTGTAACATAAGAATTTCTTGATCACGTTTAGGTAATCTTGCTATTATTTCTCTTAAAATCTTCTGCTCTTCTTTTTGTTCATAATCGCTCTCGAAGTGAACAGACTCATCAATTAAAGTGTTTTGTAGCATTAACTCATTTCCATCTTTATCTACACTAATTAAATAATCGAGGCTTCCATCATTTATAAATTTCTTACTTTTTCGAATAAACATAAGAATCTCATTATGAATACATGTACTAGAATAGGAAGAAAATTGTATCTTTTTTGACGTATCAAAGGTATCTACACTTTTTATTAAACCTACTATCCCGACTGATACTAATTCTTGAGCTTCATAGGGAGTATTATTAAAAAATTTCTCTACTTGATGAAGAACAAGTTTTATATTATGTTCTATAATTACTCCTCTTGCTTTTATATCGCCATTATGCATTTTTTCAAAATAAATATTTAATTCTTTTGGATTTAATGGTTCCGGCAATTTCTCATCTATAAATAAATCTTTTGGATTCATATTTTCACCTTACTATTATACTTTCAAAACAGGTTTTATGTTATCACAAATCATTTTTATTGTAAATGTACTTTTGGAAAATCTTAACTAAATTAGAAAGAAAATTGTTTTATGTCTATTTTTTCGCTTATCCATTGATGTCCTTTGTAGTTTGGATATATGCTTGTTTCTTGAAAAAAGAATTCTTTTTGTGTTTTGATATCGCTAATATCAATAAAGTTAATTTTATAAGTATTACATATTTCTTGTAATTTTTGATTGATTTGGTCGCTCTTTTCATATGATACTTTTTCGGTTTTATATAATCCTATTAAAAAGATGGAATTATGATTATAGGTTGTCAAAAGTTTCACGACTCTTTCTATGTTTGTTAAGTATGTTTCTATATCTTTTGATTTTAGTTTTGATTTACTGTTTAATTCTTTGGTTCCTAATGCAAGGGTAATGATTTTTGATTTGGCAATCGCTTGTTGAATAGATAAATTTGTGCTTTCCAAAGTATAATTTGTGGAAATTTTAGTTTTTAATGTTTCACTGGTTTCTTCTGTATTCGCAAATTCGGTAATGTATTCTTCTAAATTTTTGTCTTCTAATTTGTCTCGTATATAATCATTAAAGCTGTAACCTTCTACATCATAATCAGTTATTCCTGTTGCAAGTCCATCTCCCAACACCAACATATTTAATGTTTCATGATAAGTCACTTTATAAATGATAAAAGTTAAAATTGCTCCACATACTACTGTTAATATGATGATTTTTTTCATAGTAACACCTAATTTATTTTATGTGTGTCACTTATTTTTATTCAAATTTTTCCTTTTCCACATACCTCATTTAGTGAAATAGAAAATTTTTGACAGAATTTATATAGATTTGACAAAGAAATACAAATTAATCCTTTCTCGTATCTGACAATACAAGCTTGGGTAACACCTAGGATATGAGCTAGTTCTACTTGAGAAAGTTTTTCTTTTTTACGAATGGTTTTTATATTGTTCCCTAAAGTTTGCAAAGAAAAGCCTTTTTTTAAATTTTTCTTTGAACGATTACTCGATAAACCTAAAATATAATCTAGACTATAACCAAAATAATCAGCAAAGCCACATAGATTTGGAAGAGGGATAATGCTTATTCCTAATTCCCATAAAGAATAAGCTGGACGTGTTACTCCTAAGATAGATGCCATCTCTGCTTGAGTCATATCATGATCCTCACGAATATCCTTTAATCTTTTTATATCAATCATCTTCATCACCTAAGAATATTTTCCCATTCTCTAATATGATTTTTAGGCATTTGTAAATTTCAGTTATAATTTTTGCTATTTTTAGTTATATTTTTGCTAACTTGTGTTATAATTTATCTAAAGTAGGTGAAAAAATGAAATTAACAAGATTTAAAGAAAGAGATTTTAAAAAAATTGAAGTTGTTGTATTTACTATAATTTGTATTTTGTTCATAAGTGGGATTGTTCTTTATAGAACATTTGCCATATTCGAAGTGAAAACCAATCAAAATGTGATTAAAGGAACAGTGCAGGATCCTGGAAATCTTTACTTTGCTTTTTATCAACAGAATGAAGAAAATGGAATTTATGAAATTCAAAAAGAGATGCCTAGGCAAAATGAAGGCTATCAATTAGATAAAGATAATAGTTTCTGTGGAGTAAATGGTGAAAAAGATGACCATATCATTGTAACACTTGATAGAGATACTTGGTCCATAGTAGTCACAGGAATGACTACATCAAGAACGAAATGTAATTTATATTTTAAAAAAACTTTTGATAATAATACATTATATGATTTATCAGGAAATGAATACAATGGAACTTTTGTGGAAGGCGCTACAGTACAAAGGGATGAGGATGGTGCTTTAGGAATTTATTTTGATGGAAATAATGCCTATGTTCAAGTTGCCGAATTACCTGCCACGATTGATTGGGAAAACGGATTTACCGTTGAAGGTGAATTTAAAGTTACATCTATTCATTCCAACGATAAATGGCAAAGGATATATGACTTTGGTGGTGGACCATCAGATAATAATATATTAATGGCATTTGGAAAAAATACTGAGGATTGTAACACGACTTGTGTTTCTTTTTCTGTTAGATATGATAACACAAATCGTAGAGGCGATTTTTTAGAATTTATCACCATCAATGAAAAAATTAATTTTATCGCCAGATATGAAAAATTAGAAAATCAATATTCTTTATATGTTACTAGGAATCAAGTTTTCTTAAATAAAGTAAATTATGAAACTAGTGAGTTTGTAAAAAACGTTACACGAACAAGTAATTTTTTAGGAATGTCAAACTGGGAAACAGAACAAGATCGTAAATTCAATGGTTATATCTATTCTTTAAAATTTACAGATTCTAAAGGAAATATCATTTTATGGTATGATTTTTAGAAAAAAAATTTAAACAATGGATTAGAATGAATTTTATATATCCAAATTATTTTCAGTAATGCAAAATACTGCATATAATGGTACTGATTTTATATTATTTTTAAAGCCAAAATTTTTAGAAGAAATTCTAATTCCATATTTTGGTTTATATTCTGTCATATAATTATTTAAACTTCTTGATTTTGTATGAGTACTTGTCTTTACTTCAACAGGTATAATTAATCCTTTCTCTGATTGTAAAATAAAATCTAATTCACTTTCAAAATCATTTTTCCAATAGTTTAAATTTAAGCCGTTGTATTTTAGAGAGGATGCAACGTAGTTTTCTGTAAGCATACCTATCATCATTTCGTTCACTGCTTCTCTATTTTTAATTAAGTAAATAGGAAACTCACTTAAATTGGTAAGTAAGCCAACATCATTCATATAAAGTTTAAAAGAATCTAGCTCCTCATACATTTTTAAAGGAACACCTATCTTGGTTTTAATACATTTGTTTACTATCCCGGCATTTTCTAACCAATTTATAGAATCTCCAAAAATAGAACTAGTTCCACCTTTTTGAACTAATTTATATTGAAATTTTTTATTTTCTTTTGCTAATTGTACTGGAATAGAGTCAAATGTTGCGATAATTTTTCGGACATTAGAAATCTTCTCACTATATTTCGTTATATCATTTTTATAAGACTCTATGATGGCATTCTGATAATCAATCGCATTTATGGTAGAATTTGTGTTAATAAACTCTTGCACGACCTCTGGCATGCCTCCGATTGTTAAATAATCATAATATAGATCGAGTGCTTTTTTATGCATAAGTGTAGGAAGTGACTTATTGTCCTTAAAGCTCTCTTTAATATTTTCTAATAATAATTGGTTATCTGTGTTGATTAAAAATTCATCAAAAGATAAAGGATAGATTGTTAAAAAGTTTACTTTGCCAACCGGAAAAGAGAATTCTTTTTTGTTTATATGTATTCCTAATAAACTTCCTGCTCCAATCACATAATATTCAGGAGCATTTTCACAAAAATATTTTAAAGAAGTTAATGCTCTTGTATTTTTTTGAATTTCATCAAAAAATATTAAAGTGTTTTCTTTATCTATTTTTTTATTAAAAGCAATCTCTAAATTTTTTATAATATATTCTGGTGTAATGTTTTCGTTAAACATTTTTCCAATCAATTCATTGGTTTCAAAATTTACATAAATAATATCTTTAAAATACTCTTTGGCAAACTCTTTGACTAAGTATGTTTTGCCTACTTGTCTAGCTCCATAAAGAAGTAACGGTTTCCTATTTTGTTTGTTTTTCCACTTAATTAAATCATTCATAGCATTTCTTTGCATATTTATCACCTATGAATAATATACTCTATAACTCCAAAAAAATCAATAATTTTTGTATTTTTTTTGAGTTATAGTGATTTAATAAAAATCAACTATTCTGTTTTATGAATAATTGATTTTTTGTATGGAGTTTTTATATCAGTTCGATATAGTAAATAATCTGTACTTGTTTTATAGAAATCAGCTAGTTTTATTAAAATAGAAATTGGGATGTTAATTTTTTCTAATTCATATTTACTGTAATTTGATTGGTCTATATTTAGATATTTTGCAATATCTTTTTGATATAAATCGTGGTCTTCTCTTATCTCTTTTAATCGGTTCATTCCTCTTCACCTTTCTTTTGACCTATTTTATTACAGTTATATTTTACCTATTGACATATAGGTATATTTTGCCTATAATGAATTAAAATATAGGTAAATATTACCTATGTAAAAAGGATGATAGTTGTATGAAATTAAAAAAATTTAAGGAAAGTAATAAGAAAGTAATTGGCGTTTTAATATTTACAATTTTATGTGTTATGTTAGTTTGTGGAGTCATTTTATACAGAACATTTGCTATCTTTGAAGTAAGAACAAATCAAAATGTGATTAATGGTGCTGTACAAGATCCTGGAAATCTATACTTTGCTTTTTATGTGGATAATCAAATTCAAAAAAATCTTCCTAGTAAAGATGAAGATTATGTTTTTAACTCTCAAAAAAGTTATTGTGGAGTTTTAGGAGAAAAGGATGATTCCATCAAATTATGGTTTGATCGTGACAGTTGGTCTGTAATTGCGGAAGGGATAACTTCTTCAAGAACGAAATGTAATTTATATTTTGATAAGGGAGAAAGTTTAATAGACAAAATAAAAAGTTTAAATACAGTCGATGAAGGTGATGGTTTATACAAAGTATCACATAATGACGCGACTATTTCTTATACTGATGAGGAAGAAAAACAAAACATGCTAAAACAAGAAGAGCGAAGATATGCTGGGGATAATCCAAATAATTATGTATGGTTTAATAATGAATTATGGAGAATGATTGGTCTCGTAAATACACCAGATGGACAAAGAGTAAAACTTATACGAAAAGATAGTATTGGAAGTTATAGTTGGGATAGCTCTGATAGAAATGTTAATTCTGGAGCTGGAGTCAATGAATGGAGTCAAGCAGATTTAATGATTTTATTAAATATGTATTATTATAATTCATTCGATAATCAATTTTGCATAACTGGTGAAGCTAATGCTAAAATTACATGTGGTTTTTTAAAAAATGGTTTAAAGTATGTTCATAGTTTTATTGATTATATTGAATGGAACTTGGGAAGCAATGGGCAAGATATTACTTGGGGTAATAATACTACAATACAGATGTATAATGTAGAAAGAAGTAATGCTACAGGCGATTGGTGTAAAAGTGCAAATGTTAGTTATCCTTTATGTACTGATAAAGTTTTGCGTAATATTATTTGGATTGGAAATGTAGCAGTTATGTATCCTTCTGATTATGGGTATGCAACAAGTGGAGGAATACAATGTTTAAATTCTAATTTATTTGCATGGGATAACTCTTGTTATGAGCATAATTGGTTAAATAAAAAAGTGAATTTTTGGACACTAACTCCATCTGGGGGAGGTGCTATGGCAGAGCTTGCTTATCGTGTAAATAATGTCGGCATTTTTGATACTGCTCAATCAAATACAGCAAAGAATTATGAAATTTTTCCAACTCTTTATTTAAAGTCAGATATTCTAGTTTCAATTAATTCTAGTGGAACAATAGATTCTCCTTATATTTTATCAGGGAATTAATATTATCATGGAAAACAAGAAAAATGCCAATAAAATAAAGCATTTTCCTTTTTATTTTC
>CANRDF010000045.1 GCA_947629255.1 uncultured Bacilli bacterium | reverse complement strand
TTTCCCTATTTTACAACAGGACATTTTGTTTTGAAAATCAAAATTAAAAAATAGGAAATTTTGTTTTATTATTCACATTAAAAACAAGGATTTTTGAGATGTCACCAAAGAAAAAAAGAAGCATTTACTATAAATGAAAAGACAAATAAAGGAGGGAGATTTATGAATTGTGGTAACGGAAATAATATAGGACCTGCGATTATACTTGTATTATTCATCTTATTAATTTTAATTGTAGGAGCATTCATTTAGTCTTTAAATAAAGGAGGTGCCTTATATGTGTTGCAAAAATGAAGGAAATCAAGGATGTGGATGCAATAGTGGAAATAGTAACTTTTTAAATGGAGCATTCATCATTTTAATCCTATACATTTTACTTGCAATTATACTAGGCGGTTTAATTTTCTAAAGAAGGGAAATCATCCTTTCTTTTTTATGATGAAAAAAACTGACCGAAGTCAGCTTTAATTACATATGGTAAATTTTATTTTTCTTTGTTAAGAAATATAATCCACTAGCTACTGCAACACCAGCAATAATAACTGCATATGGCATAAATGAACCAGTCTTAGGGTTTTCTGTAGAAGTTGTACAATTTTTATCATAATCTTCTTTTGTACATTCTGCACCATTTTCGCAGTAATATTTACCGTCTTTTACTTGACATTTTGGATTTTCAGTAGGTTGTTCATTTCCTGGAGTATAAGCACTCAATACAATAGAACATTCTTCACCAGCATTAGGAACACTGAAAGTCATACGAACTGCAACTTCTTTTTTGCCACTTAATCCTTCAGCTTTCGTAACTGTATAATCTACTGTAGTATTGTTATCAACTGCTTCTACAGTCCAATTATTCATACCACGTACACTTGTGTACTTTAAATTGTTAAGCGTTGCTGTAAATTTAAAACTATTTACAGTATCTCCTTCATCTACAGTAATAGATGCATAACAAGTAGCAGTCGTACCAGCCGTATTCTTTTGACAAACAATTGGGTTTCCTTCTTCATCTACTGTATTTCCTTGTGCATCAGTTGGTTCAATTTTTGATCCTGCATAAACACTTAACGGACTTAACAACATACAAAATACTAGTAATACAGACAATAAAATTCCTTTCTTTTTCATTAAATATACCTCTTTTCTTTTTTTATTATGTCTCAATTATATCATAAAAATACAAAATTTCTACCCTTTTTCACATTTTTTACACTATTTAACAAAAAAAGTTCTTTTGACAGAACTTTTTAACTTCCTGAATTACCACAACTGTTTCCATTCGCTGTTGCAAAACCATCTGCTGAATAACTTTCCACTTCATCACCTGTTAACGATTCAGTTTTACCTACAACCATATTTCTATCTCCAGCCATCCATCCAGTTATAGTGAGTTTACGAGTGGTTGGATCTAACTCTAAAAGAACACTTCCTTCATAATCATGTGGATTCGTAAAATGATTATCTTTTACTAAATCTTCAATAGTAATGCATTCACTTGGGTTTTTTAACGTTAACTTACTATTCATCATATCTAAATTAGCCTTTAATCTAGCTGCATCCAAAAGCCCTAAAAATTCATTTCGAAATTGATTGGCTCTTGCCGTATCTAACGCTCCAAATACGTTGGCACCTGCAACTAACATTATGATCGCTAAAACTATAATAACTGCTAACAATTCTACTAAAGTAAATCCCTTTTGATTTTTCATATAAGAGTCACTCCTACTCTAGTTACAATTATAATCAATCAAACTACTAAAGTCAAGAGTCACTTACTAATTTTTTTCATAAACTATAATAGGTGATTTCATATGCGCAACTGTAATCGTGGGTGTAACCGTGGTGGTGGTTTATTTACTGTTCTTGCTATCTTTGGGTTAAGTATATTAATTTTCTATCAAGTTCTTTTAACTCTTATTTTACCATTCCGTTTTAACATTTTTATTTTACTCATTGAAATTTTCATTTTGTTATTTTTGCTCTACCGCATAGTATGGCCTTATTAATTCTTCAGTTTTATAAACATAATCTAACACTTTACGGATACTTTTAATCTTTTCAAATTCACTTCCCTTTTGTTCAAACTTAGGTGGAATCGAAATAACGATAAAGAACAACATTTTTTCTTCTTCACTCCAAGGGCAAATATGAGCATATTCTTTTAAAAGAGTATCAAAAGGGAGTTCAAAAAAACTTTCTTGATAAAATTTGACTAAATCTAAAACCGGACTATCTTTCCTGGAATTCTCCCAACTGAGTAAACAATCTTTATCACACTTATGAAAATGATTTAAACATAAATGATTATGAATTTGACAAATACGATACTTTTTTAATGTAGATACTTTTTGATACCAATTTTCTAACTCAGAGCGACTAAATTTTAAAGAGGCTAAGATTTTAGAAAAATTTGTAAGTAATAGGTATTCACTAGGACTTGGAAAAACATTTTTAAAATATTCTTCATAAGCATAATTATAATAATATTCTAAGTAATCAATTTGTTCTAAAACTTCATCATATATTTTTTGATATTCGTCTAAACTTACTTCTTTATAGTAAGTTGTTTTTTGATGGAGTAAAGCTACTACTTTCATAAAATCGCTTGCTTTTTGTTCTAATGGCATATAGGTATCAGGAACATATTCAAAGATATTCACGCCTTCTCTGGAATCATCCAAAAGCTCTGGAAAATAAGAAAAACTACGACTATGTAAATAATCGTATAATTCTTTCATATCCCTTGTTTTTTCTTTGACAACAATATTGCCACTTGTCGATTCTAAGATTTCTACATTCCCCGTAATAGTTACTTTAGTTGGTTTGTAGATTTCGCGAATCACTTCAATACTTTTACGATTCATCATTAGATGGAATGATTAATTTTTCTCCAGCAGCAAGATTACTTAAATCATTATAATCAGCAAGCATATTTAAATTAGAGTTATACATGGTACAAATAGTTTCTACCGTTTCTCCATCTTTTACAATATGAATATGATAAGTTGCATATTCTTCCTCATTTGTTACACTTTCTAAGACTACATCTTCGCTGTTATCCATTACTTCTGTTTCCATAGGCATCGCATCCGTTCTTTCTAATTGTTCTTCTAATACTTCAGATTCTTTTGTTTCAGTCGTCTCTTCTACTTCTTCAACTTCTTCTTTTTTCTCCTCTTCTACTGGTTCTTCTTCTCTTTCTTCTAGCATTTCTAAAATTTCATCGGTATTTACAACAGGTGGTTCTTCTAAAATATCCATATCTTCTGGTGGTTCTTCTTCCGTTTTTTCTTCCCCACAAAGTTCTAATTCAATACTCACTTTAATCTTACTATCTCCGAGTAAATCATAAGCAAAATCACTAATTTCTAACCGAATACTATCTTCGATAATATTGTCTGGTATCTCAATGGAAAAAGGTATCTTAAAAGAAAATGGAATTAAGTTTGCACTTACTTCATGACTTTTATAATCTCCTGTCACAAATAAGTTTCCATCAATCGATGTATCATGAACTTCAAATTCTCTTTCTAATGATATACTTGTAATTTCACTTAACTTTGTTGAAAAATCTAGTTCTTTTGAAAAAGGTATTATGTTTTTCAAATCAAATCATCCTTTCTTATAAAAGATATGATAAAAAGAATAAAATAATCACAAAGCATAAGATTTTTTCTATTTGGAAAAACAATTTTTCAATTTTGGTATTTTTCATGTTAAAATAGAATATAGAAAAATATGAAGGTGATTGTATGAAAGAAGGAATTTTTAAAGCTTATGATATTCGTGGAGTTTATCCTAATGAAATTAATGAAACTGTTGCATATATTATAGGAAAAAGTTATGGAACTTATTTACAAAAGTTTTTAGATAAAAGAAAATGTGTCATTGGTCATGATAATAGACTTTCCTCACCAAGTCTTACCTATGCTTTAAAGGAAGGACTTTTAAGCTCCGGAATTAATGTGATAGATTATGGAGAAATTACCACTCCTATGCATTATTATACAAGGTATATAGAAAACACTTATGGAATTATGGTCACAGCTAGTCATAATCCTAAAGACGATAATGGATTTAAGTTTTCATTTGATCCTCTTGCAAATGCTAGAGGAAAAATGATTGAAGATTTTAAAAATTTTACTTTGGAAGGAAAATTTTTAGATGGAAAAGGCATGTATGAACAAAGAAATATCAAACATGCTTACTTAACTTATTTAAAAGAAAATATTGATATGGGTTCTAAGCCATTAAAAGTTGTAATTGATGCAGGTAATGGAGTCACTTCTACGATTATGAAAGAAGCACATCAAATGTTTTCCAATTTAAATGTCACTTATATTTGTGATGAAAATGATGGAACTTTTCCAAATCATCATCCAGACCCAGCCGTCGAAGAAAACATGCAAATGCTAAAAGATAAAGTCTTAGAAGTACATGCTGACTTAGGCATCGCCTATGATGGTGATGGTGATCGATTAGGAATCATTGATGAACTTGGCCATTATATCATGGCTGATAAGTATTTAATCGTTGCTGTTCGAGATTTGATAGACAAAGTAGAAAATAAAACATTTCTTTGTGATGTCAAATGTTCAAAAACTTTAACAGAAGAAATCAAGAATCTTGGTGGCAATGTTGTTATGAATCGTACTGGAACAAGCTTCACAGAAAGTGAAACAAAAAAGAGAAATATTCCTTTAGGCGGAGAACTTTCTGGTCATATCTTCTTTAATGATCGAGGTCCTGAAGTTTGCTCTGCCATTTATGCAGGTCTTCGGTTCTTAGAAATTTTATCCAAAACAGATAAAACTTTCAGTGAGCTATTATCAAATATTCCCGAATATCTTTCTACTCCAGAAATAAAAATTCCCGTTTCAAATGAAACAAAGTTTGAGATTGTATCGAAAGTTCTAAATTATGTAAAAGAAAAAGAATATGATTACATTGATACAGATGGTGTTCGAATCGAAAAAGAAAATTCTTGGGGACTTATTAGAGCAAGTAACACTGGCCCAAACCTTACCTTACGTTTTGAAGCTAAGACAAAGGAAGAGTTAGAAAGCATTCAAAAAGAATTTACTGATGTTGTAAAGCAACTCATCAAGTAAATTCTTTTTTTATTCCATTTTTAAATAATTAAATTCTATTTTTCCTTATTTTCTACAGATTTCATTTTTTTTAAAACTCATACCATAGAATTATTTGACCTTTGGCATCAGTAATTTTTAATAAATAAATATAACCATGAAAATATCCATCATCACTTGAAAAAGATTTACCAAGATAATTTTCTGTTCTATTCACATTTCTTATATATGCAGTTGTTTCTTTTATACTAGAGTTTAGATCTTGTCCATTTTTTATTATTTTTAAGTTATAATTGGTTGGATTTTTTATAGCTTCAAATTTATAATGATTTTTCTTATTTACATCTACTGCAGATGTAGTTGAAAAATCATGGTAAATTCCGTTATATCTTACATCAACTCGAAGTTCATTTGTTAAACGCAAATTTGCAATAACTATATTATCTGTTATGTTCGTGTCTCCAAAATCTAGAATTCGTGACCAATTGTTGAGACTTTGCCATGTAGCTTCAAATTCTACGGTAAAACCATCTTCCCAATTAATAGATGCTGGTAAATCAGCTATATCAACGTAATCGTTTTCTCCATCAAAATAAATCCCGTAATTTTCTTCACCATCTTTTTGAACTACTGCTCCATTCATAAATGTCCCGTCATAATGATTGCCTGATAAATCGTAAAGTTTTTCCGTATCATATGATTTTTTAAAATATAAATTACACTTGGTTCTTGAATCTTGTAAACCTAAAACGGTCACACTCCATCTATTTTTATCAAACTCTAAAGTAATATTCTCGTCATTTGAACCTGCTATGCCACAGTAGCTACTTTCTTCATCAAAAATATATCCAGTATCTTTTTGAGGCATTTTCTTTTCTATTTTATCATCTACATAAAAAGCAAAATATATATTTCCTGGGTCTTGTACTGTTCCCTTAATCACATTTTGATTGGTTTTTACTTCAAAAATTGCAAATGTTCGATAGAGTATGACTCCACTGACTAATAAAATACAAACGATTGTAAATACAATGATTCCTAGTCTTTTATGATCTTTCTCTTTAAATTTCTCTAGTTTCATAACGTTTCACTCCTATTTTGATTATATTATAGGAATGTCATTTTGTAAATATATTTTTAAGTTATTTGCTTAAATTTACTAAGCTGTTAATGTATGGCAAAAAGCACATATTTTTATCATAATGTTACTGAGGTTTTATCTATTATATGCTTAGGAGGTAAGAATATGAAATATGTGGAAAAAGATAAAGAAAAATTACTCTTAATGATTGGAAAAAATGTGAATTACTATCGATTTCATTGTAACAATAAAAAGGTAATGAATGAAAAAGGTTTTGTCACCATTGAACGACTTGCAGAAGAAATTGGAAGTAGTCCAAATATGATTTATAACTTAACTGCTAAAAGCGTAAAACAAGGAGTTTCTATTGTATTTATTGATAAAATTGCTAAAGTCTTAGACGTATCTCTTTATTGTTTCTTTTTAAAAGAACCAATTATGAATCCTCCAAAATACTAAAAAAGATAGTACCTAAATACTATCTAGTGCAAGCAAAATCATTTGATCTAAAGATTTCTCCCTTTCTTCTGGAGATAAGAAGTCTTCACTATATTTACTATCCACGACAGTTAAAATAGCTGCTGATTCTTTATCAAAACTATTTGCTATGTGGAATAAAGCAAATGTTTCCATTTCTTCTCCATAAAGTTTAATTTCTTCTGGAACTCTTTTTAGAACATGTTCATTATCAGAATAAAAACCAAATTGTTCGGTACACATGACTGTGCCATAATGAACTTTAAGTCCTTTTTCTTTTGCAACTTCTAAGATGTGTCTGGTTAAATCTTTACTTGGATATACATGATGTGTTGGATCTCCATTATAAGAGTAAGCAAAGTTAGCTTCTGTATAAGAGTCTTTAGCAATAATAAGATCTGGAACATGAATTTCTGGTCTTAAAGCTCCACAAGTTCCAATTCGAATAATTTTTTCGACTCTGAAGAAATAAAATAATTCAAAAGCATAAATACTGACACTCGACATTCCCATACCATGAGCCATTACAGTCACTCTTTTATCTTTGTAATATCCTGTATAAGCAAACATGTTTCTTACTGTATTTACAAGTTTTGCATTCGTTAAATACTTTTCAGCAATATACTTTGCTCTCAATGGGTCTCCTGGCATAATCACAACAGGAGCAATATCCTCTTTAGTACATTCAATATGAGCAGGCTTTAAATGCTCCATCACTTTTGGTGCTTGCATGCACACCATCCTCTTTTCTATTCTTAAAATAAGAATATCAAAAAAGAACAAAAATGAAAATGCTTTCTTTATTTTCCAATGTCAAGTCTTTACACTTTTTGAGGGATATGACACTTCTTAAAAATTTCTTTGATTTCTTCTTCGGACTCATCTAAAAAATCTATTCTGCCATACCGAATCCCAAGAGTTTTTAGTTCTTCTATTTCACTCACACGGTCAATTGGTTTTCGGTGATAGATATGAACCGTTCGATCTTTATCCACAATAACAGGATATTTGCCATTAACACTTTCAAGTTCATAAGTTCCCTCCATCATTTCTGGATGTCTTTTGAGTAACATGTTTTCCACTCTTCCATAAATCAAAACTTCGACAGGATAAGTAGAAATGTTAGGAAAACACTGAAGCTCTGTTAAATTCATTTCCACAGAGAGCCCTATTTTTTGGACACCAAGTTTTAACAAAAGATCACAAGTACAAGAATTAGCCACATTTAACGTATAATTCGAAATCATGTTTTTTTCTTTTTCCTTATATATCGTTCCAAAATCTTGGACAAGTAAACAAGATGGTAAATTTTCTTCTTCTTTTACTCTAGAAGTTAAATAATACACTTCTGGATGGTGAAGACACAGTTCTAGAGAATCTGAATAAATATTTTGAATTTCATAACGGCTTACCACTTCATACTGTCTTTCGCATCGAACAAGTACACTAAAAATCATAATCTTCCCATCCTTTCTTTTGTTAATTGATCGAGTCCTTCTCTTCGAAGTTCATTTAAATGAGACACAACAACAAACAAACTATCTTCGACTTCAATTTTCAAACTTTCTAAAAGATAAGGTGTTCCTCCAAGTTTCCTTAAATTTTTTTCTATTTCTTCCCTAGTTGTTGCCCTGTTTCTTGCTTTTTCAGCAATACTACGTTCTACCGTTACCGTATGAGCATTATCTTGAATCGTTAACTCACAACTTTCTAAGTTAAATTTTCCTTTCATAGTAATAGGAATCTTTTTTTCTTCCAACTTTTCAAGTTCCTCATTTAATTTTTTATCTATTGTTTTTCGAATTTCCAACTTTTCTTTAATTCCAAACTTATTATCTAAATAAATAATATCCCCTTTTTTGGCGTGAGAAATAAGAAGTCCATGCTGTTCATATAAGAAATTCACGATTTGTCCATACTCGGTATTTCCAAACCGAATCCCATCTTCTTGATTTAAATCCTTTGTTAAAAGAATCTTTAACTTTTTTGGATTTGCTTCAACAATTTCACCAATCAAAATTCCTAAATGATTTGGAGTTTTTTCATTATAAATATTTTCTTCATTAAGTAAATAACCTCTTGTAAAATCACGGTTAAAAACCTGATAGATTTTTTCTTCGTCTTCCTTTGTTACTTCTAAATCTTGGTCTAGATATTTTCGATACAATCGTGTGAGTAAGGCTACATATTCTTTACTTTTCATTCGTCCTTCAATTTTAAAACTGGTGACTTTACTTTTTTTCAGTTCTTTTAAATCCCTTAAAGTGTATAAATCCTTTGTTGATAAAAGATAATCACCACTTGTAGGAATAAGTTTATTATTTTGCCAAAGTTTATATTTTTCTCGACAACATTGGGCACATGTTCCCCTGTTCCCACTTCGTCCATTATTTAAGGCACTGAATAAACAACAACCTGAATAAGAAACACATAAAGCCCCATGAATAAAAATTTCATATTCCATATCATCAGGTAGAGCATCAATTTCTTGTAAAGACATTTCTCGATCTAAAACCACTCTCTTCACACCTAACGTTTTTAAAAATTCAATTTGACTTTTAGAGAAAGTATGGGCTTGCGTAGATACATGTACTACAAGTTTTGGAATATTTTCATGGATCCAAGAAATGAGCCCCGTATCAGAAACAATTACTGCATCTACATGATTGTCACACAAAAATCGTAAATAATTTTGAACTTCTTTTAGTTCTCGTTCCATAACCATTATATTTACTGTGACATACACTTTAACATCATAAAGATGACTATAAGAAATAGCTCGAACAAGTTCTTCATTCGTAAAATTATCTGCATAGGCTCTCGCTCCAAAACGTTTACCACCTAAATAGACAGCATCACACCCATTGTGAATGGCAAACTTTAAATGTTCCATACTTTTCACAGGCACTAGTAACTCTTTTTTCATAGATTGCTCCTTTTTTTACTTATTATAAAACAATTCGACATTTTTTGACAATTTTTTTAAACATACCCATGTATAATACAGTCTTTGTAGGTGACATTATGGATGTAAATGGGTATCCTTTAGATGAGGAACAATTAAAACCAATCTTAGAAAATGAAAAATATTCTCTGATTCTAGCCGGGGCAGGAACAGGAAAATCAACAACGTTAGTTGGAAAAATCAAATATTTATTAGGGCAAAAACTTTATAAACCCGAAGAAATTGTTTGTATTTCTTTTACAAAAGAAGCAGTCTCTCATTTAGAAGAAGTCATTTTTGAAAATACCAAAGAAAGAATTTCATGTCTTACGTTTCATAAACTTGCTTTAACGATTTTAGCTTTGCATCAAGAACACTATTCCATTTCAAGACCCTATTTACTGGATGAAATAATAGATCATTTCTTTGAATCCTATTGTTTTGGAAACGAGAAATTACAAAACATCGTTTATCAAAAGTTTTTTCTTTCTTTTTCTAAACAAGACAAAGATTGGGAGCATATTTTAAAATCAAAAGATTTTCTTGCCTATAAGAAAACTTTGAAAACATTCTTAACTCTTTTTAAAAGTCACAAGTACACCAAAGAAGATATGAAAAATTGGATGAAAATGAAAAAATGGAAAGATACTTTGCTTCTCCTTTATTCAATATATACAATTTATGAAACAGAAAAAGAAAGTATAAAGTCCATTGATTTTGATGATATGCTCATTCTTGCTACAGAATCTTTAAAAAGAAAAGGCTCTCCTCTTCCTTATAAAATGATTTTAGTTGATGAATTTCAAGATTCTTCTTTCATTCGATTTGAACTCATTCAAACTTTGGTTTCTTTAAATGATGCCTCTTTATGTGTTGTTGGTGATGATTATCAATCCATTTATCATTTTTCAGGGTGTGACATCCAAATATTTTTAAATTTTCAAAAGTATTATCCGACAAGTAAAATTTATAAAATTCAAAAGACTTATCGAAATAGCAAGGAACTTGTCGAAACAGCTGGAAGTTTTATTCAAAAAAATAAAAGTCAAATTCCAAAAGAACTAAAAAGTGATAAACACTTAGAAAAACCTATCGTTTTTGCTTATGCAAGAAACATGAAGAATGCATTTCTAAAAATTTTAGAGAAAATACCCCAAGACTCAGAAATTCTCATTTTAGGTCGTAACAACATGGATCGAGAAAAATATTTACCAAGCCATGAAATGAAAGATGATTTTCTTATTTTTCCAGAGCATTCTCATCAAAAAATCAAATTTCTAACTATTCACGCATCTAAAGGTTTAGAAAGCGATGTCGTGATTCTTTTAAATTTAGCCGATGATCTTTATGGAATTCCATCTAAACAAAAAGAAGAAGGAATTTTAACTTTGGTGAATCATCGAATGATTTATCCTTATGAAGAGGAACGAAGACTTTTTTATGTTGCCTTAACAAGAACGAAATCATTTGTTTATTGCTTGATTCCCAGAGACAATCCTTCTCTATTTGCTCGTGAACTAAAACAAAATAAAAATGTTAAAAAACTTTATTTTTCTTGAAGTGTACTTTTGATATGCATTTTGGTTATTATCTGATAAAGAGTTTCCATATGAAAGAGTTGTTTTAAGAATGTTAAAATATAAAGTAAAGATGTACCAGCAAGAACTACAATCACATAATAATGAAAATTTGTTTGAGATAGTATTTCCTTATAATGGAATACATATCCAACAAATAAGCAGATAAGTGGTAATAAGAAAAATTCCATGAATAAAAGAAAATAATAGAAGAAATAATGATACCATTTCAAATTTTTCTTAGAATCAAATTCTAAATTCAAATACTTCATACCTATCGTCTTCTTCTTTAATAGGACTGGAACAATGACAAAATAAAAGAGACTTACAATAACAATGAAACCAAAGAAAACAGGAATGGAAAGTAAATTCAATTTTTTTAAGAAATAACTGATTCCTAAAATTGTAAAAATGGCTAAAATAAAGTCAATGCCAAAGCTTAAGATACGACGACTCACAGAAACAACTTTTGATTTTTCAATGGATTTCTGATCAATTTCATCTCTAGTCGGTAAGATTCTAAGGAGTATTGCTCCAATCACAAAGCCAACCACTCCTCCAAAGGTATTTAATATTAAATCATCGACATCAAAGGTACGATACCCTCTTGGATAGATATAATAAAGTCCTGTTAACTGAGTGAGTTCAAAGAATAAACTAAAGCAAAAACTATAGAAAAACGTTTTTCGAAAGTTACATTTTAAGTAATAATGTAAAAATAGTCCAAAAGGAATCGTTAAAAAAATATTAAAAATAGCTTCATAAACAACCGGAGCTTTTAAAGCTGGAAAATAAGTAGCAAAATCACTCAATTCTAAGTTTGTTTTATAAAAAATATCTTGGATAAATTGAAATGGAATGAGATTATAATTCGGTCTTGTAAGGCCTGCTACAAATTCTTTAGATGGAAGTGGCAAAATAATTAAAAAATAAGCAGAAATTAAATAGAGTAAAAAGGCATAAACAATGATAGAACGATAGAAACTTACCGAACCATATTTATGATATGTATATAAAATATAAGGCATCGTAAATAAGAATGCTAAAACAGGAAAGAAAATAAATGCTGTTTGAATGGAATAAGAAAACGCTTGCATGACTACCACCTCTTACTTCATAAGTATAACAGAAAATCAGAAAAAAAGTGAATAAAGTTTTAAACTTTGTGAATTATATTTTAAAATGTCCTATTTTTAAAATTTGATTTATAAGTTAAAATGTCCTATTAAAAAATAGTATTA
>CANRDF010000044.1 GCA_947629255.1 uncultured Bacilli bacterium | reverse complement strand
AATTTAAGCTTCGAAAAATTTCCTTTTCCAAAGCAAAAAAAGAACTGAATAGAAATTATTCATTTCTACTCAGCCCCAAATCTTTTATCATTCCCGACTTAAAGGCTGGGGTCTCCTCTTTTATAGTTCCCGACTTAAAGGCTGGGGTTTCCTCTTTTATGATTCCCGACTTAATGGCTGGGGTCTCCGCTTTTAATGTACATCTCTGTACAAACTAATGGTAGCATATAATTGTATATTTTGTCAATACTTAATTTGCAAATCTTATTTTAAATCCCATTTACTTTTATCTATTAGAAGTGTTATACTTAAGATAATAATAAGAGGTGTAGTTTATATGTTAAAAAAACTAAAACAAATTTTCTTTGGCACAAAAAAGAAACAAATTGTTTTTTCTTGTGCTTTTTTATTTCTATTAATACTAATCTTTAGTGTTACTATTATTTTAATGAATTTAAAGCCAAAATATAAAATGTGTCATGTCTTGTTTGATGTAACAGGTGGCACTCAAATTGAAGAACAACAAGTAAAATGTGGCGATGTGATTCAAAAACCAGAAGATCCATCTAAAAATGGATTTGATTTTAATGGTTGGTTTTTAAATAATAAAGAATATGATTTTAATTCTTCTTTAACAGAAGATATAGTGTTAAAGGCAAAATGGACAAATAATAATACTGAAAGTATTTTTTCTATCACTTTTCTTGATGATGACACGACTATAGAAGTTATTGAAATTGCAGAAGGCGAAAAATTAACTGCCCCTATTCCTCCTACAAAAAATGGCTATATATTTAAAGGATGGTTTATAGGAGATGACTTATATGACTTTTCTTATACTATACATCAAAATTTAACATTAGTTGCTTATTGGGAAAAAGAACAAAATAATGAGAAAAGTCCTAACAATGAAAAACCAATAGAAGAATCCCACCCTAATAATCAAACGTCAACTGATTCAGAAAACATAGATGATTTGGTTAATCAATTACTTGGAGATTGGTATTTTGAAATAGATTCTAATGTGTTTTTAAAAGTATATTATACTTATATTAATAATGAAAAAGTTCTTTATTTTGATTGGGGAAATATAGATTTATATAAAAATGTTCTTTATCCTAATTATTCTACTCTTATAAGTAAGACTTTATCTTTAAATAAGGACTCGATAAATTCTTTTTTAGAGGAAACTCATATAAAAATGGAAGATAATCAACTAAGAGTTGGACAATATCTTTTTACAAAAAATAAAAAAGAATTAGATTTGTCTCAATTTGATAAGTATTTGGGTATGTGGTATTTAACTGGTCAAGAAGATAATAATGTCTTTATTATGATACAGAAAGATGATGATAATTATTTTAGAATATCTACAGAAAAAGAACAATTTATTGGAGAACAAATTACTATGTATGAAATCTATGAAGGAACTCATATATTTCAAAGACATAATATACGTTATGAAAATGGTTTTTTAATTTATAATGGACAGAAATACAGTAAAGAAAAAAATAAAGAAGTGATACCTTTAGAATCTTTTAGAGTTAATTTTGGAATGAATACAACTAATATCGTGTATCCAGGAAAAACGATACAATATTCTGTTGAATTTTATCCAGAAAATGCAACCAATTTAAATGGAACTTGGTTTAGTCAAGATGAAAATATTGCGAAAGTAGATTCCAACAGTGGCTTAGTGACTGGAGTAAATCTTGGATACACTAATATTTGTTTTACAAGTTCTTATAATTATCAAACTGAATGTGAATCTGTAGTAGTAGAAGATCTTTGGGTTGAAAAAATTATTCCTGTTCATGACACAATAGAACTCTATGTTGGGGAGACAAAAAATTTAGAATATAATGTCGAGCCAAAAGACGCGACGAATAAAAAAATGTATTATTATTCTACAGAACCGATAGTGTCTTTTGATGAAAATACCATTACTGGTATTTCTGAAGGAAAAACTACTATAGAAATAACTTATAGTTTAGATTCAGGGATAACCGCGACTATGACTGTCATTGTTAAAAAGGCCCCAGATGTTTCTGTAAATGGTGTTACTTTAAATAAAACCAAAGAAAATATGTTAAGAGGAGATACTATAGATCTCGTTGCTACAATAAGTCCTGATAACGCGACGAATAAAAATCTTTCATGGACCAGTAGTAATCCATCGGTTGCAACTGTTTCTAATACTGGTAAAGTGACTGCAATTCAAGAAGGAAATGCCACGATTACAGTGAAAACTTTAGATGGTAACTTTACAGCCACTGCAGACATCATAGTTAAAAATCCTCCTTTAGTAGCAAACCCTTCTGTAGGATTATCTTATACTTGTACGAATAGTCAGTGTGGAACCTATACATTTGTTAAAATAAACGCATCAGGTGGCTCTGGTATATATGAATACACAGTAGATATTAAGAAAGATGGAAGTTCTTTGGGAATATATACGAGTGATGCAACATATTTTCCAATCACAAAAGGAGAATTTGAAATTACTTATACCGTTCAAGATAGTTTAGGAAATAAAATACAAGGAACATATAATTCAACGATTAGTTAAGTTATTTAGATTTTTAATTATTTGCTATTTTTTCTGCATAGTCATAAGCAAGCTTTCTAGTTTTCTCATCGACCGCTTTGATATTCAAGCTATTAAATTGATAAACTCCATCATGACAAATGATATTTCCTTCTAAGCAAGCTCTTTGTAAACTTTCATAATACAATTTTAAAACTTCTAAAGCATTCAGTTCTGGATGATGTTTCAAATATTCATTACAAAGTGTTGTTCGAAGTAAAGATAAAGAAGAAAATCTAGAGTCAATTCTTTGAATACGACACAATACAGCTAGAAAAAGTGAATAAAAATCTTCTTGTTGTGTCTCCATACAATACCCCCTGTTACGAATAAATATTTTAACATACTTTTCTAAAAATGCAAGAAAAAAACAGTAAGAATTTTTACTGATTTTTATAAATAGAATTTTGGTGGATTACCATCTCGTTCTCTTAACTCTTTTCTTCTTATTAATTGATGGTTTAAAGTTTCATTAAATTCAGTATCTATATCGACTTTCTCATCCTCCCAATTTAATATATCACGCACTTCTCCACAAGTGTCTATTATAAAAGAAATATTTCCATTAGACTCTTCAATTAATTTTCTATACATTTCATTTGTAAAAATATCTACACCTATTCTCTTTTTTATGATTTGTTTTATCACATCTATTTCTTTTCCATATGTTATAGGTACAATGGAATAACCATTTTTTATCAAACGTCCTTTTTCTAAAGAATCATCATCTACAGTAATCACAGTCTTATCAAATAAATTAAAATATTTACTTATTAGAGATTGTGTATAGGAACTACTTCCATTTATCCAATCAAAACGATCAATGGCTAGATTTAATTTTTGAATCCCTAAATATTTTTTTAATCTAGTTATTATTTCTGATGATATTTCTGTAGGTCTTAAAAACCTTTCTATTGTCTTTTCTTCATAATAAATATTTTGAATATAATCATCCGTATTCTGAGAAACATTTTGCAATAATGCTTCTATATCTTGAAAATAAGTTTCATATGTAAGACCATAATGTTGCTTTATAAAGGATAACAAATTCCAAGAAAAGACTAATTCATAATAATGAGCAAAAAAAGCTTCATTAAACCATTTCGTTGGATACTTGGCAAAACCAATAACAGAATCAAAACGCATAAGTATGGTTTGACTTTCCATTCCTAGTCCTTGGTTTTGCATACAAGAAAGGGTTACACTTTTGCCTGTCCCTCTTCCTCCATTTAAAATAATTTTTTTGGAAGAATTGTCTCTTATTTCTTTTGTTAAAGAATCTACTGGTTCTCTTACAAAAGCTTCTGTATTTATTAATTCTTCTAGTTTTATATTTTTTATCATTTTTAGAAACCTCCCTATCGCTAATTATTGTATCATAACAAACTTTAGCATTCAATTATTTTTTGGAAGAAAAAAAGCACTGAATTATTCTTCTTCAGCACTTTCTTCATTTGTTTCGACTTCTGTTTCTTCATTAACAGTTTCTTCGATTTCATCTTCTTGACTTTCCACACTGTCTTCTTCAGAACCCATAAGTCTATTTTCTAAAACTTCACTTGCTTCATCATCCATAAATTGTTTTTGTAATACAAGTTCAATATCACTATATTGATGAGCTCCTGTACCAGCAGGAATAAGCTTACCAATAATAACGTTTTCTTTAAGTCCACGTAAGTAGTCCACAGAACCTTTGATTGCAGCATCGGTAAGAACTCTTGTTGTCTCTTGGAAAGAGGCTGCTGATAAGAAGGAATCGGTTTGTAAAGAACTCTTTGTAATACCAAGCATGATTGGACGTCCTTTAGCAGGAACTTTACCAGCTAGGATAACAGGTTTATTGGCATCCGTGAATTCTTTCATTGATACACTTAAGCCTTCTACTAAATCTGTATCTCCTGGATCTACAATACGAACTTTATTAATCATACGTTTACAAATAATTTCAACGTGTTTATCGTTAATATCAACACCTTGTAATTTGTAAACCATTTGAATTTCTTTCAAAATGTATTCTTGCGCTGTAATTGGGTCTGTGACTGCAAGTAACTCTTTAGGAGAAATAACACCTTCCGTAAGTTTATCTCCAGCACTTACAACATCACCTACAGAAACACGAACTTTCATATTGTAATTTGTAATATGTTCACGAGTCTCGACATCATTTTCCACAATGATACGATGTTTTCCGTTATCTTCTTTAATTAAAGTGACTTTACCACTAATCTCAGAAATGGTTGCTTTTCCTTTTGGATTACGAGCTTCAAATAACTCTTCAACACGAGGAAGACCTTGTGTAATATCGTCTCCGGCAACTCCACCTGAGTGGAATGTACGCATGGTAAGTTGGGTACCAGGTTCACCAATAGATTGAGCCGCCATAATACCGACTGCTTCCCCAGTTTCAACTAAGTTACCTGTTGCTAGGTTACGACCATAACATTTTTGACATACACCATTTTCGGTTTTACATGTTAAGATGCTTCGAATTTCAACAGTTTTGATTTTCGCATCTGTAATTTTCTTCACGATGTTTTCAGTAATTAAGACACCTTTGTCTGCAATCACTTCTTTTGTTTCAGGATGAACAATCTTTTGAGCTGTGAATCTTCCTAGAATACGTTCGCTAAGAGGTTCGATCACACTTCCATCTTTATCATTAATTAAATCGGAAACAGCAACTCCTTGTAAAGAACCACAATCATGTTCTTTCACGATGATATCTTGAACAACTTCAACTAAACGACGTGTTAAGTATCCAGAGTCTGCTGTACGAAGTGCGGTGTCGGCAGAACCTTTTCTTGAACCGTGGCTTGATAAGAAGAATTCAGATACGGTTAGACCTTCAGAGAAGTTTGACATAACTGGGATTTCAATCGTAGAACCATCTGGTTTAGCCATTAATCCACGCATACCAGCTAACTGAGCAAAGTTTGATAAGGAACCACGAGCTCCAGAATTCATCATCATGAATAATGGGTTATCATAGTTTCCATCCGCGATGCTTTTGAGTTCTGCTTTAATTTTATCATTCGCTTTTGTCCAAATATCAATAACCGTATTATAACGTTCTTCTTCGGTAATCATACCACGTTTAAATTGTTTATTGACTTTATCTACTAATTCTTTTGATTCCGCGATGACTTCATTCTTTGTCTTAGATGGAACAATATCGGCAGCAGATACGGTAATACCAGCAATCGTTGAATACTTAAATCCTAAGTCTTTTAATTTATCAAGGAATACAGAAGTTTCTGTTGTATGATAACGTTTAAAGACTTGAGCAATAATCTTACTTAAATCCCCTTTCACAAAAGGATTAATAGTTGGCATATTGGCAATTGCTTCAGGAATATTGGTTCCCATTTCTAAGAAGAATTTATTTGGAGTAATTCCTTCAATATTTTCTTTTGTTGCTTCATTAATATAAGGATAACTATCAGGTAAAATTTCATTGAATATAATCTTACCACAAGTCGTCACTAAATATTTATTTTGTTGTTCTTCTGTGAATAATTTATGTTTGAAAGAACGAACTGGAAGTGCAATACGAGTATGAAGAGTAATTTCTTTTCTTTCATAAGCCATTAAAACTTCATTTGGATCTTTATAGACTTTACCTTCATGTTCTTCGCCTGCTTTTTCTTGCGTTAAATAACAGTTTCCAAGAACCATATCTTGAGATGGCGTAACAATAGGTTTTCCGTCTTTTGGGTTCAATATGTTTTGAGCACCTAACATTAAGATTCTTGCTTCTGATTTCGCTTCTTCAGAAAGAGGAACGTGAACAGCCATCTGGTCTCCATCGAAGTCAGCATTAAATCCTGTACAAACAAGTGGGTGTAAACGAATGGCTTTTCCACCAACTAATTTTGGTTCGAATGCTTGAATACCAAGTCTATGTAGAGTTGGAGCACGGTTTAATAAAACTGGATGCTCCGTGATGACTTCTTCCACGATATCCCAAACACAATCATCTTTTGCATCAATAAGTTTCTTTGCTCCTTTAATATTATGAGCAAGTCCCTTTTCGACTAATCCATGAATGACATGAGGTTTAAATAACTCTAAAGCCATATCTTTTGGAATACCACATTGATACATTTTAAGGTTTGGTCCAACAACGATAACACTACGTCCAGAATAGTCAACACGTTTACCAAGAAGATTCTGACGGAAGCGACCTTGTTTTCCTTTTAACATCGAAGATAAACTCTTAAGTGGTCTATTTCCTGCTCCTGATACACTTCTTCCACGACGTCCATTATCAAGTAAGCTATCTACTGCTTCTTGTAACATACGTTTTTCATTTTGAACAATAATCGTTGGAGCATTCAATTCTAATAATTTCTTTAAACGATTATTACGGTTAATAATACGACGGTACAAATCATTTAAGTCACTTGTTGCAAAACGTCCACCATCTAATTGAATCATAGGTCTGATATCTGGTGGAATGACTGGAATGACATCTAGAATCATCCATTCAGGACGGTTTCCACTCTCTTGGAAAGCTACTAAACAATCTAGTCGTTTTACTAAACGAATTCTCTTTTGTCCCGTTGCACCATCTAGTTCTTTTCGAACCTCTTCTACTTCTTTATCAATATCTACTTCTTTTAATAGGGTTTTGATGGCTTCGGCACCCATACCTACTTTGAAACTATTTCCATATTTTTCATAGTAAGCACGGTACTCCTTATCTGATAAAGTTTGTTTCTTTCCTAAAGGAACATTTCCAGGATCTAAGACAACATAACTGACAAAGTATAAAACTTCTTCTAGATCTCTTGGACTCATGTCTAAGACAAGACCCATTTTAGATGGAACACCTTTAAAGAACCAAATGTGGGAACATGGAGAAGCAAGTTCAATATGTCCCATACGTTCACGACGTACTTTTGACTTTGTTACTTCTACTCCACATCTATCACATATGACATTTTTATAACGTAATCTTTTGTATTTTCCACAGTTACATTCATAATCTTTGGTTGGTCCAAAAATCTTCTCGCAGAAAAGTCCATCCTTTTCTGGTTTTAAAGTACGATAGTTAATTGTTTCAGGTTTCTTTACTTCTCCGTAAGACCAAGAACGTATTTGTTCAGGACTTGCAAGACTAATTTTAATTCCTTTAAAATTATTAACTTCAATCATTCTATTCAACCTCCCCATTACTATCTATATAGGCATCGCCAGGAAATTCTAAATCATCTAGACTATCCCCTTCGAATTCATCTTCTTCCTCTTCTTCTGTTTCTTCAGTAGGAGCTTCTTCTTCTGGAAGAGGTGGTTCTTCGATTGGTTCTGAATTTAAATCGATTTCATCAATCTTAATGATATCTTCTTTATCTTCTTCTTTCTCAATTTCTTTTAAGTCTAAGACTTCATCATTATTATTAATGATTTGAACATTTAAACCTAAAGCTTGGAATTCTTTAATTAATACTCTGAATGATTCTGGAACACCAGCTTGATTTACTGTTTTACCTTTGACTAAGGCTTCATAAACTTTCACACGACCAATGACATCATCGGATTTAATGGTTAATATTTCTTGAAGAACATGAGCCGCACCATAAGCATATAATGCCCAAACTTCCATTTCTCCGAAACGTTGTCCACCAAATTGAGCTTTACCACCTAATGGTTGTTGAGTGACTAAGCTATAAGGTCCTGTCGCACGAGCATGTAATTTATCATCTACCATGTGGTGAAGTTTAACCATGTACATTACACCAACATTGACTTTATTTTCAAAAGGTTCTCCTGTACGTCCATTAATTAATGTCACTTTTCCATCTTCAGGCATTCCTGCTTCTTGCATTTCTTCATGAATATCTTCAATGTTTGCTCCATCAAAGACTGGAGTTGCATAATGAACACCTAATTTTTTACCAGCCATTCCTAAATGAACTTCTAGAATCTGTCCAATATTCATACGTGATGGAACACCAAGTGGATTTAACATAACATCAACTGGGGTACCGTCTGGTAAGTAAGGCATATCTTCTTCTGGTAAAACGAGAGAAATAACACCTTTGTTTCCATGACGTCCACTCATTTTATCTCCCACTTGAATCTTACGTTTTTGAATAATGTAAACACGAATAATTTTGAAAACACCAGCAGGGAGTTCATCACTATTTTCTTTGGTATAAACTTTTACATCATGAATGATACCAGCTGCACCATGTTCTACTCTTAAAGAGGTATCTCTTACTTCACGAGTTTTTTCACCAAAGATCGCATGTAATAATTTTTCTTCACTGGTAAGCTCTTGAACTCCTTTTGGAGTCACTTTACCAACAAGGATATCTCCTTCTTTGACCTCAGTACCAATTCTTACAATACCATCAGCATCTAAGTTCTTACGAGCTTCTTCTCCAACATTTGGAATATCTCTTGTAATTTCTTCTGGTCCTAATTTGGTATCACGACATTCAATTTCATACATTTCAATATGAAGTGAAGTATAAACGTCTTCTTTCACTAATCTTTCATTTAAGATGACTGCATCTTCATAGTTAAATCCATTATAAGTCATGAATGCAACTGTCATATTTTTACCTAAGGCAAGTTCTCCTTGGTCTGTTGAAGGACCATCGGCAATGACTTGTCCCATTTTGATTTTATCGCCTTTATGCACTAGAGGAATATGATTTGTACAACTTCCAGCATTGTTTCCTTCATAGTTTGCAAGATGATATACATCTTTTCCTTTGGCATTTTTCACAATAATTTGTTTGGCATCTGCATACTCTACGACACCATCGGCTTTCGCGACAATGGTACTACCAGAGTACTTCGCTGCGACACATTCTACACCAGTACCTACAATAGGAGCTTCACTCTTTAATAGAGGAACTGCTTGACGTTGCATGTTAGAACCCATAAGCGTACGGTTTGCATCGTCGTAGTTTAAGAATGGGATACAACTTGTTGTAATAGAGACAACTTGGCTTGGAGATACGTCCACAAAGTTTACTTTGTCTTTGGAAATCATCACATTATCGCCATTATATCTTACAATAACTTCTTTTTCTAGAATTTCATTATTCTCCCCTAAAGCGATATTAGCTTCAGAAATATAGTAGTCAGCTTCTTCATCAGCAGTCATATAAACAACGTCATCTAAGTCAACTATACCATTTGTTACACGACGGTACGGAGTCATAATGAAACCATATTCGTTTACTTTGGCATAACCAGCTAGAGATGTAATAAGTCCAATGTTTTGTCCTTCTGGGCTTTCTACTGGACAGATACGTCCATAATGGCTTGCATTCACGTCACGAACATCCATACCAGCACGATCTCTAGAAAGACCTCCAGGTCCTAAACTAGATAAACGTCTTTTATCGGTAAGTTCAGCAATTGGGTTAATTTGGTCCATAAATTTAGATAATTGAGAGGAACCAAAGAACTCTTTTAAAACCGCAGTCACTGGACGAATATTAATTAATGATTTCGGTGTAATATCCGTTGTTTCTTGAGTGGTCATTCTCTCACGAATAACTCTTTCCATACGAGCCATACCTACACGGAACTGATTTTCAATTAACTCTCCTACTTGACGTACACGACGATTTCCTAAGTTATCGATTTCATCAGTATTTCCAATGCCAGCATGTAAATTTAAGTAATAGTTTACTGAGGCATAAATATCTGGGATGGTTAAACGTCTTTCATCAATACTTGTATCGACACCAATAATAGAAATTACTTTCTCGGTATTTACTTTATCAAAGACTTTAATTTCTTGAATTTGGTCATATTGGTCTAATTCTTCATGAATTAAAACTTTATGTAGTCCGAATCCTGCCTTTAAAGCTGGTTTTATAGACTCTAGAACTTCTTTCGTGACTAAAGTTCCTGATTTTGCTACAACTTTGTTATTTTCATCCGTAATATCTTCAGCTAAAGTACATCCAACTAAACGGTCACATACATTTAATTTTTTATTAAATTTGTAACGTCCAACTTTGGCTAAGTCATAACGGAAATGATCAAAGAAACGAGTAATTAATTGGTTCTTTGCTGAATCAAGAGTTGCTGGTTCTCCAGGTCTTAATTTTTCGAAGATATCAATTAAAGCTTCATCCGTATTCTTTGTACTATCTTTTTCTAATGTATTAGTAATATAATCATTTTCACCAAACACATGAATAATGTCTTCGTTACTAGATAGACCTAATGCACGTAAGAAAGTTGTTACTGGTACTTTTCTTGTACGATCAATACGTACATAAACAACATCTCTTGCATCGGTTTCAAACTCTAACCAAGTTCCTTTGTTTGGGATCATTTCGCCTGTAATAATACGACGTCCATTCTTGTCAATTTCTCTTTTGAAATAAACACTTGGACTACGTACTAATTGGGATACAATAACACGTTCTGCTCCATTAATAATAAATGTTCCAGAATCGGTCATCAAAGGCATATCCCCTAGGAATATTTCCTGTTCTTTGACTTCACCCGTTTCATGAATGAAAACACGTGCTTGCACCTTTAAAGGAGCGGCATAGTTTACCATTCTTTCCTTTGATTCTTTCACAGAGTATCTTGGAGTTTCTAAAGAATAATCTCCAAAATCAATGGTTACATTTCCTGTAAAACTTTCCACAGGAAATAATTCATCAAAAACTTCTTTGATTCCTACCTCTAAGAAATCTTGATAACTCTTCTTTTGAATCTCCAAAAGATCTGAAAGTTCCATCGTATTTTTGCTTTTTGAAAAGCTACGTCTTGTTCTGTAATCTCCACATTTTTTTAGTTTATAAGCCACAATCTCACCCCATCTAAATTTATTTTTTTTGGAAACACTACAGTGCTAGAAACTAACACGTCACCAATTTATAATTTAACACACTTTTACAAGATGTGTCAACAACTTTTTGCACACATTACGTAAAAACCTTTTGATGTTGCTATTTTTTCCACTTTATAAGTATCCTCTAAGACTTTCGAAATACTTTTGACACCTTGGTCTTTTCGAATGACAAACCATAACTCACCTTCCTCATTCATATATTCTTTTGCTTTTTCTAACATTTCTAATACCACACTTTTTCCAGCTCGAATGGGAGGGTTCGTCACCACCAAATCAAATTTTCCAGTCACATTCTCATATATATTGCTTTCAATACAACTTCCTTCTACTTGATTTTCTTTTCTATTTTTTTCACATAGATGAAGAGCTCTTTTATTGACATCTACCATGGTAACCTCGCTATTTAAAAGTTTACCTAGAACAATTCCAATAAAACCATAGCCACATCCCACATCTAATATTTTCAAATTTTGCTTTTTTCTTTTTTCTAAAATCGTTTCTACTAACAATTTACTTCCATAATCAATATGATTTTTTGAAAAAACTCCTAAATCACTCCAAAAAGTGAAAACAGTACCTCCGTTTTCATAAGTAATTTGTCTCATTTCACTTTTGAGATTCGCATTATTTGTGAAGTAATGTTCCAAAAAATCACCATTCATTTCCTCTTTTTTTGACTGCATTTAAAAGTTATGAATTCATTCTACTATATTTTTTTTCTTTTGTAAAGAGAAAATGTGGGGAAAAATATTGCTTTTGTTGCAATCTTTTTCTACTTAAAAAGTACATAAGTTTTTTTACACTTATGTACTTTGAAAATTAACAATAATTTTGTCTAGTGCCATTATCCGTCCCATCTTTTGAATTACAACCAGATGGTGTACATTTCCAAATACCATTCGAGGATATGGCTGGATTACAATATTCATAACAACTACAACAACTGCCATTATTGCAAGATGTTGAATCAGAACTTGTACTACATAATTGGCCGTCATAATCACTAT
>CANRDF010000043.1 GCA_947629255.1 uncultured Bacilli bacterium | reverse complement strand
GTGATTATTTTAACAAGTTAAAATAATCTATCGTTGGATTGTCGTGACTTTGTCACTTTTGTTTGACAAATCTACAACTTTTGTTGCACTTCAAAAAAAATTTGTCTGTTAGAAAATATTTGCATTTTTTCTTACTTTGTTATATACTCTTAACTGTAAGAAGTTTTTCTGAAGTTTTTAGGTGACCTCGTCTATTACTTTGGATAAACCGATTGAAAGTGAAGGAGGTAATATTTTATGGCTATGTCTAAAGACAGAAAACAAGAAATTATTAAAGAATTTCAAAAAAGTAAAAATGATGTTGGTTCTGCAGAAGTCCAAATTGCTTTACTAACCGAAGAAATTAATAATTTAACAGAACACTTTAAGACACATATTCATGACTATCATTCTAAACGTGGTTTACAAAAAATGGTAGGAAGAAGAAAGAAACTTTTAAATTATTTAAAAGATACTGATGTTGTTTCTTATCGTGAACTAATTAAAAAATTAAACTTAAGAAAGTAGGCACTATAAATTTTTTAGTGTCTTTTTTTTATCAATGAAGGAGGATATTATGAAGCGAGAATTTAAGTTAGATTTTTTTGGAAGAAAAATAGTAGTAGAAACAGGATGGCTTGCAAAACAAGCAAATGCATCTGTCCTAGTTAGAGTAAATGATACTGTTATATTAAGTGCAGTTGTGATGGGAAAAAATGTCGTAGCAGGAGACTTCTTTCCTTTACAAGTTTTATATCAAGAAAAACTTTATTCAGTTGGTAAAATACCAGGAGGATTTATTAAAAGAGAAGGAAGACCTACGGATGAAGCAACCCTTGCGGCAAGAATTATCGACCGTCCTTTAAGACCGATGTTTGATGAGAATTTAAGAAATGAAATTCAAGTGATTAACACCGTTTTATCGGTAGATCAAGATAATTCTCCTGTAATGGCAGCTTTACTTGGTTCTTCACTTGCTCTTGGAATTTCTGAGATTCCATTTGATGGACCTGTGTCTGGAGTTGTTGTTGGAAAAATTGGCAAAGATTTTGTGATTAATCCAAGTGTGGAAGAGTTAGAACAAAGCAAGTTAAACTTAACAGTCGCAGGAACTAAAAATGCTATTTGTATGGTAGAAGCTGGAGCAAATGTTTGCTCTGAAAAAGAAATGTTAGATGCGATGATGTTTGGTCATGAAGCAATTAAAACTCTTTGTGAATTTCAAGAGAGTATTATTAAGGAAATAGGAAAAGAGAAAG
This sequence comes from uncultured Bacilli bacterium, assembly GCA_947629255.1. Lineage (GTDB taxonomy): Bacteria > Bacillota_I > Bacilli_A > RF39 > UBA660 > Ventrenecus. The sequence goes on along the minus strand of CANRDF010000043.1, from coordinate 11,268 downwards.
TAGAACTTGACAAGGCAGAATTAGATGAAGACATTGTAAGTCAAGTAACCGATTATGCTTATGAAAGAATTTTAGAAGCGATTCAAATCAAAGATAAATTGGAAAGTGCTAATGCGGTTGAAGCGATTAAACAAGAAGCAGTCGGGTATTTTTCAAATATCTATATTGAAGATGAACAACTTGCTGAAAAAATTAAACAAGTAAATACCATTCTTTATAAACTAGAAGGAGATGCCGTAAGATACTTAATTACCGAAAGACATATTCGACCTGATGGAAGAGGAATGGATGAGATTCGTCCACTTGATGCTTGTGTCGATTTACTTCCTAGAACCCATGGGTCTGCGGTATTTACTCGTGGCCAAACACAGAGCCTTGCAACAACTACATTAGGTGCGATTGGCGAACATCAAATATTAGATGGCCTTGGAATTGAAGATGCGAAAAGATTTATGCTTCATTATAACTTCCCAGCATTCTCTGTTGGTGAAATTGGAAGATATGGTTCTCCAGGAAGAAGAGAAATTGGTCATGGTGCTTTAGGGGAAAGAGCCTTATCTTATGTGATTCCTAGTGAAGAAGAATTCCCTTATACCATTCGTGTTGTATCAGAAATTTTGGAATCTAATGGTTCAAGTTCACAAGCCACGATTTGTGCCGGATGTTTATCTTTAATGGCAGCAGGTGTTCCAATTAAGGCTCCAGTTGCTGGTATCGCGATGGGCCTTATTCAGTCTAAAGAAGATGAAAAGAAATATACAATTCTAACAGATATCCAAGGACTTGAAGATCACATGGGAGATATGGATTTCAAAGTAGCTGGAACAAGAGAAGGTATCACGGCTTTACAGATGGATATTAAAATTAAGGGAGTTACCAAGAGTATTTTAAAAGAAGCTTTAGAGCAAGCGAAGAAAGCAAGACTTCAAATTCTTGATGTGATGGAAGATTGCATTAAAGAACCTCGTAAAGAACTCAGTCCATATGCTCCTAAAACAGCAATTTTCACCATTAATCCAGATAAGATTAAAGATGTCATTGGTCGTGGTGGCGAAATGATTACCAAAATTATTTTGGAAGCTAGTCATGTCAATACGGTAAATGATAAAGATGCTGTGAAAGTAGATTTGGAAGACGACGGAAGAGTCATTATCTATCATACAAATCAAGAGATTATTGATAAAACCAAAGAAATGATTTTAGATATCGTGAAGGAAGTCGAACCTGATAAGATTTATACAGGACGTGTGACTAAAGTAGAAGACTTTGGCTGTTTCGTTGAGTTATGGCCAAATTGTGAAGGACTTGTTCATGTTTCTCAACTTGCTCATGAAAGAGTCAATAAACCAAGTGACATTGTTCATGTTGGCGATGAGATTTTAGTGAAGAGTTTAGGGTATGATAGCAAAGGAAGATTAAATCTTTCTCGCAAAGAAGTTTTGCCAAAACCAACACCAAAGAAGAAAAAAGAAAAAGAATAAATCAAAATTAAAAACATAAATTAGAATAAGGGTGATTCTATGAATTCTCTTATTCTTTTTTTAAAAGGATTTATCATTGGACTTGGAAAAGTGATTCCTGGTGTATCCGGTTCATTACTCGCGATTAGTCTAGGTGTTTATGAAGAGTCTTTACATGCCATTCAAAATTTATGGAAAGAGAAGAAAAACTTTTTCTTTTTATTACCAATTGGAATAGGAATTCTTCTTGCCGTTTTTTTAGGAAGTAAAGTCCTACTTAATTTACTTAACAAATACTATATCTTTACAGTTACTGTGTTTATTGGCCTTATCGTGGGAACAGTTCCCCCGATTATAAAAAATGAAAAAATTGAAAAGAAAGATTTTTTGTTTATTTTAGGAATTGTTTTTGCTTTGTTTCTTTTGGATACAAAACTTTCTTTAGGTGAATTTACGCCGGTCCATAATGGATTTAGTTTCTTCATCATTTTCTGCTTAGGAATTATTGATGCTATGACTACCGTTTTACCCGGTATCAGCGGGACTGCTACTTTCATGATGCTTGGGTGTTATACATTTATTTTGAAGTTGTTTTCCAATCCATTTGATCAAATTTTCTACTGTTTCCTTTTTGGTTGTGGTCTTCTTCTTGGGGTGATTGGCATGGTGTATCTTGTGAATTATGCATTTTCTCATTTTAGACATCTAACATGGATATGTATCTTAGGGTTTTTGTTTTCTTCCATTTTGTCCTTATTTTTAAGAATTATTGATTTTTTAAATCATGAAAACTTATTCGCTTGTTTTCTTCTATTTTTGATTGGTTATACCTTTATGGGCTTTTTTCGAAAAGACTAAAATTTGTGTAAAGAAAGTGTCCTTTTCTTTTTTTATTCCTCAAGATTTAGTAAAATAAAATAGTATGTGAGGAGTGTAAAAAAATGAACAATGTAGAATTATTAGCAAGGGAACTTGGAGTCAAAACAACTCAAGTAGAAGCAGTTTTAAAATTATTAGAGGAAGGTTGTACGATTCCTTTTATTGCAAGATACCGAAAAGAAGCTACAGGGTCTTTAGATGAAGAACAGATTCGGGCGATTGAAAAAGAATATACTTATTTAGAAAATTTATCAAAACGAAAAGAAGATGTGATTCGTTTAATTGAAGAAAAAGATTTGATGACTGAGGAGTTAAGAAGTCAAATACTTGAATGTACAAAGTTAAGTGATGTTGAAGATTTGTATAGACCATTTAAAGAAAAGAAGAAAACCAAAGCGAGTGAAGCGATTAAGATGGGTCTTGAGCCTTTAGCCAAGAAAATCATGAGTTTTCCAATGAATGGTTCTTTGGAGGAACTTGCATCTGGATTTGAATGTCCTCAAGATAAAGCGATTGAAGGCGCGGGATACATCATTGCTGAGTGGATTAGTGATAATGCTTACTATCGAAAAATCATCAAAAATGAAATCAAAAGAAATGGGACGATGACAAGTAAAATCAAGAAAAATGCAACTGACGAAAAGAAAACATATTCGATGTATTATGATTTTTCAGAACCTATTTATCATGCAAGACATTATCGAATACTTGCGATGAATCGTGGAGAAAAAGAAGGCGTACTATCCGTTTCTCTAGATTTTGATAAAACGAATATTGAAGAAATGTTAAAAAAGAAAATTATAAAAAATCCATCGTCGTTTGTCGTGCCTACTGTTGAAAGTGCTTTAGAAGATGCTTTAAAACGGTTAATCTATCCAAGTGTGGAAAGAGAAATACGTGCGGATTTAACAGAATATGCCGAAGAAAAGGCAATTGCTACTTTCCAAGAAAATTTGGAACATTTACTTATGACCAAACCTGTGAAAGATAAAGTTGTCTTAGGATTTGACCCAGCATTTAGAACTGGTTGTAAACTCGCCGTTTTAAATCCGTATGGCGATGTTTTAAAAATCGAAACCATTTATCCACATGAACCAAAGAAAGAAGTGGAGAAAAGTAAAAATGTTTTAAAAGAGTTAATTGATAGATATAAAGTCCAGATTATCGCGATTGGAAATGGAACGGCATCCCGAGAAAGCGAAGCATTCGTTGCTGATACGATAAGAGGAACGGGTGTGTTATATAATTTGGTAAGTGAAGCTGGAGCAAGTGTATATTCGGCAAGTCCTCTTGCTATTTCGGAGTTTCCTGATTTAACCGTAGAAAAAAGAAGTGCCATTTCCATTGGTCGAAGAATCCAAGACCCATTATCTGAACTAGTTAAAATCGATCCAAAAAGTATTGGAGTGGGAGAGTATCAACATGATGTGAATCAAAAAGAACTTGGAAGTGCGCTTGACTTTACTGTTTCGAAAATCGTAAATGAAATTGGAGTTAATATTAATACAGCAAGTTCGAGTATTTTAAGTCATATTTCTGGATTAACTAAGAAAACCATTCAAAGTATTTTAGATTTCCGAAAGAAAAAAACATTTACTTCAAGAGAGGAAGTGAAATCTCTGCCAGGATTTTCTGATAAAGTATTCGAGCAATCCATTGGTTTTTTAAGAATTATTGATGGAGACAATGTTTTAGATAAAACAAGAATACACCCTGAAAGTTATGAGTTAGTAAGTAAAATTTTAAAAGAAAGTCATTTAGATTTAAAAGATTTTGGGACACCGAAGTTTCAAGAATCTTTAGAACATTTAGATAGTAAAGCACTTGCTAAAACTTTAGGGAGTGATGAGTATACCATTCAAGACATTATTGAAGAATTAAAGCATCCTGGACAAGATTATCGTGATAAATTAGATGATGTGATTTTAAAAAGTGATATCTTATCCATTGAAGATTTAAAAATAGGAATGGAACTTACAGGAACCGTTCGAAATGTCACAAGTTTTGGAGCTTTTGTGGATATTGGATTACATGATGATGGCTTAGTTCATATCTCAAAAATGAGCAAAAGTTTTGTCAAAAGTCCTTCTGATATTGTAAGTGTCGGAGATATTGTCAAAGTTTATGTGAGTGAAATCGACTTAGAAAAAGGCAAAGTGGGACTTTCCCTTATCAAAGAATAAATTTATGGCTAATCTGGAATGAACTCCAGATTAGCCATTTTCTGGCCGATTTGGAGTCAACTCCAAATTTGACATTTTTTAGAACAACTAATGTAAAATAGTTCACTTTTTTGTGACTTTCGACATCATTCGACAGGATTCGACAAAACTTGTCAAAAAAAACGGTCAAATTCGGCATTTTTGTCCATTTTTGGCCAAAAAGCTCGCAAATTTTCAAAATTTGCTAAGCAGATTTTCAAAATCTGCAGTGTTTTACCTGTTTTTGGCGTTTGCAAGAGCCTATTTTTTGTGATTTAATGTTTGTCGAAGGAGGAGATTATAATGTCTCAAACTGTTCAAACAAAAATAAAAACCAAGCAATATCTCTTAGAAGATTACTTATTTAAAAAGATATATAGTCAACCTGATTTATTAAAAGCATTTTTAAGAGACTTTGCAGATTATGCTAATCGTCCAGAACTTCTAGAAGATATTGAAATGATTACTACTGAAACCATTTTAGATAATTATAGAAGAAATCAAAAAGAAATGCGAGCAGATATTTTAATTTATTTTAAAAATATTATTCTTGATTTTGAAGGTTATAGTATCTTGAATAAAGAAGGAATGTACAAATTTGAAAATTATATTTCTAGACTGAATGGTGGACAATTAAGAAAACATGAAGAACACAAAAATGTCAAGAAAATAATTTCTATTGTTGTCGTCGATGAAGTGGAAGGAAATATAGGTTTAGAAGATACTTGGTTTCAAAGATATAATTTTAAAGGCGAACCGCCTAACTATCATGAGTTGCCTTTTCATACGGAAATTTATATCTTAAGACTTGACATGTTACCTAAAGTAGAGTATTATGATGTTAATAACAATTTGCTACGACATCTGATGTTAATGAAGGAAACTTCACCAAAGATGAGATTGCAAATAGCAAGGGAGGATAAGGATCTAATGACAATAGCTGCATACCCAACAGAAGTGATGCAAGACAAAGTTCTTTCATCAGCTTACACGTTTGAGGAAAAACAAAAAACCATATGTTATGGAGAAGGAAAGTATGATACACAACTTGAAATAGCAAAAGCTATGTTAGAAGAATCGGATGCATCTTACATTTCCAAAGTGACCGGTTTGTCTATCGAAGAAATCGAAAAACTAAAAAAGGATTAATGACTTATTTATACAAGAAAAATGTTGAATCATTTTTGTAAGGGATCTATTTTAGAATAGAACCCTATTTTTTACAATAAAATTAGATTTTGTCATTTTCAAATTTATAATAAAAAAAGGTGAAAAGATGCAATATAAAAGAAATATGGAAAAAATCTTTCATGAATATAACAAGATGTTTAAAGCTGTTTTAATTACAGGTCCACGTCAAGTAGGAAAAACAACATTTTTAAAAAACATCAAAGAAGATAACAGAAAGTATGTTACTTTAGATGATTTAGAATTAAGAAAGTATGCAAATCAAAATCCCAAACAGTTTTTAGAAGAATATGCTCCACCCATTATTATTGAGAAAATCCAATATGCTCCAAGTTTACTCAGTTATATTAAAATCATCTGTGATAATACAGAAGAAAAAGGATTATTTTGGCTTACTGGTTCTCAAAAAATTGAACTTATGAAAAACGTAAGTGAGTCTCTAGTGGGAAGAATGGGAGTATTAGAAATGAATTCTTTTACTTACCGTGAACTAAAAAAAAGCAATTATATTCCTTATGAGCTAGAAGAACTTACGGAAAAAGAAGAAATGACTAAATCACAAATATTAGATAATATATTAAAAGGTGGAATGCCAGGATATTTATTAAATGAAATGAATCGAGAACTCTATTTTAAAAGTTATGTGAACTTATATTTAGAAAGAGATATTCGTGAATTAAAACAAATTGAAGATTTGAATGCTTTCTATGTATTTTTAGTTTCAGTCGCGTCTAGAGCATGTCAAATATTAAATTATTCTTCGATTGCCCAAGACTGTAAAAAAGATATTAAAACGATTCAATCCTGGATATCTATTTTAGAAGCAACAGGAGTAATAAAGCTCATTTATCCATTAAGAAAAGAAGAATTAAAAAGAGTGACTTCATCTCCTAAAATTATTTTTTTAGATAGTGGATTATGTACGTTTTTACTTCGTTTACATACTCATAAAGCTTTAGAAAGTTATACAAATTTTGGCTTTTTATTTGAAAACTACATCATTTCAGAAATGATAAAGACAAATGATAATTATGGTCTTATGCATTCTTTTTATTACTACCGAGATAAAGATGGCAGTGAAATTGATTTAGTTATCAAGGATTTTGAGAATGTTTATCACCCTTATGAAATTAAATTTAGAGCAAATGTGGATGTTAGTATGATTTCTTCTTTTAAAAAATTATCTTCTTTAAATAATCTTGGAAAAGGAGGAATTCTTTGTATGGCAAAGCAAAAAAAATCTTTAACAAATTCTCATGAAGTTATTCCTGTTTCTTCTGTTCTTTTATAATTTGTGATATAATGAAATAGATTTAGGAATGGAGTAGTAAAAACATGAAAAAAGTGGTACCTAATTTTGTTATATTGTTTTTAAGTATAGTTTATTTTGAGTTTTTCTTTAAAATATTTACTCATCAAAGTATTTGGGAGATGAATTGTATTTTAATTCTTCTTTATGATTGTATCGTGGCAGGAGTGTTATCTCTTTTGAGTTCTTTAGGAAAACCAATAGTTAACAAAGTTATATTTTATCTTTTTCTTCTTGTTTTAACTGTATGGTCTTGTGCTGAAGTTGTTTTTAAAAATAGTTTTCAAGTTTATTTTTCTCTAGCAACAACATTCTTTGCCGACCAAGCTATTTCCTTTTTGGATAAAGTGTTAGAAATTTTAATGACGAATGCCTTATCGATTGGAGTCTTATTTATTCCTATTATTCTTGCATTGGTATTCTCAAAACATATTTCTTTTCAAAAAACAAATTTAAAAAAAGTGGAAGTTTATCTTTTAGGGATGACAATAAGTTATTTATGTTTTTATGGTTTCCTCTTAGGTTCAAAAGAGGAAGATAACTCACCATATGAACTTTACTTTCATTTAGAAAATAATGCTTTAAATAAAGAAACTTTTGGAATGTATCCGGCAACTTTGATAGAAATTAGAAAAATGATTTTTCCAACATCTCAAGAATTATATCAGCCTGTGGTGGAAGAACCTACCCAAGAAGAACCTGAAGAAGAAGAGAAACCTAAAACTTATGAAAAAAATATTTTAGACATTCCATTTGAAAGTTTAGCAGAGAATGAAAGTGATGCAACCTTAAGAGAAATGCATGAATATTTTGCCAAAGATTTAGGAACCAGTCAAAATGAATATACAGGAATGTTTGAAGGAAAAAATTTAATTTTGTTTATGGCCGAAAGTTTTAATTCGATTGCTGTTGATAAAGAACTTACACCGACTTTATATAAACTCACTCATGAAGGTTTTGTATTTGAAAACTTCTATTCCCCAGTGATTTTAAGTACCATTGGTGGAGAGTTCCAAGAACTTACTGGTTTATATCCAAATCTTTCGATGTTATCCAATGTTTGGCGAACAGGAAGAAATGCTTATCCATTTGGTTATGGGAAAATGTTTGAAGATGCAGGATATTTAGTACAAGCTTATCATGACCATAAATACAATTTTCAAAATCGCGATACTTATTTAAGGTCTTTAGGATTTAAAAATTATACAGCATGCTTTAATGGTTTAGAGTCTAGAATCAATTGTAATCAGTGGCCAGAGAGTGACTTAGAAATGATAAGTGCTACCACAGAGGATTATCTCACAAGTGACAAGCCTTTCTTTACTTATTATGTGACAGTCAGTGGACACATGAGTTACAACTTTTCTTCAAATGCAATGTCAAGAAAAAATCAAAGTTTTGTGAATGATTTACCATATAGTACAGATATTAAAGCATACCTCGCAAGTAATATCGAACTCGATAGAGCTTTAGAAAAATTACTCGAAGACTTAGAAGCTAGTGGTAAGTTAGAAGATACCGTGATTGCTTTAGTCGCAGACCATTATCCATATGATATTTCTCTAGAACATATTAATGAAATTGCCGGGAACAGAGATAGCACGATTGAAATTAACCGTAGTCACTTTATCTTGTGGAATAGTGAGATGGAAGAAAGGAAAATTACGAAAGTTGGTGGAAATATGGATGTATTACCAACCCTTTTGAATTTGTTTGGCTTAGACTATGATTCTCGACTTATTATGGGGAAAGATTTACTTAGTAATTCTTATGGTTTAGTCATATTTGCTGATAGTAGTTGGATTAGTGACATGGGTCGTTACTATGCAAGTTCGAAAAAGTTCGTAGCTAGCGAAGGTGTTGTTGTTCCAGAAGATTACGTAAAAAATATCAATCAAGTAGTATCAAATCGAATTCGATTAAGCAAATTAATAATAGAAAAAGATTATTATCGGAAAGTGTTAGGTGAATAATATGTGTGGAATTGCAGGCTTTGTAGGAGAAGTCAAAAATCCTAAAAAAGTTTTAAAACAAATGACAGACCGTATCAAACATCGTGGACCAGATGCCGAAGGTTTTTGTGTGAAAGACGACATTGCTTTAGGGCAAAGAAGACTATCCATTATAGATTTAAAAAATGGTCGTCAACCGATGTATACCAAAGATGGTTCTTTAGTGGTTGTTTTTAATGGAGAAATTTATAATTACAAAGAATTAAAAAAAGAATTAAAAGATTATCCATTTCAAACAGAATCTGATACCGAAGTTTTACTTTATGGTTATAAAGAATGGGGAAGTGATTTACCAAATCATTTAAGAGGTATGTTTGCTTTTGCTATTTATGATTTTGAAGAAAAAGTTTTGTTTTGTGCGAGAGACCCTTTGGGAATTAAACCTTTCTATTATTATGAAAAAGATGGTGTTTTCTTATTTGCCTCTGAAATCAAAGCATTTCTAGACCATCCTAATTTTGAAAAAAAATTAAATGAAAGAATTTTACCTAGTTTCTTATCTTTTAGTTTTACACCAACAACAGAAACATTTTTTGAAGGAGTATACCGTTTGGATGCAGGACATACATTAACATTGAAAGATCACAATATCGGAATCAATCGTTATTACAAGTTAGAGTTTCCAATCAAAGAAGAAGATTATGAGAAACAAGTGGATGAAATTTCTGAAATTATGGAAGACTCTGTCGAGCATCATATGATTAGTGATGTGGAGGTTGGTTCTTTCTTATCAAGTGGAATTGATTCTTCTTATTTAGTCACACTTGCAAGACCAGATAAAACCTATACGGTTGGATATGATATTCCAAGATATGATGAAACAAAATACGCCAAAGATTTAACCAAAAAATTAGGAATTCATAACAAAAACAAAAAGATTACCAAAGAAGAATATATGCAAGTTTTAAATAAAATTTTATATCATATGGATGAACCAGCAAGTGACCCCGCGATTGTTGCTTTATACTTTGTTGCCAACTTGGCAAGTAAAGATGTGAAAGTCGTGTTATCAGGAGAAGGTGCAGACGAATTTTTTGGAGGATACAATTACTATCGTGAAGAAGTGGATATGTCTTTCTATAATAAAATTCCATTTTGTATTCGTCATGCAATTTCTAAATTCTTTTCACTTTTCCCACCAATGCGAGGTATTAACTTTTTAGTAAGACGTGGAGAGAAGTTAGAAGATTCTTATATTGGTGTCAATAAAGTTTGGAGTGAAAGGGAAGTGAAAAAACTTCTACGTATTCCAATTACTTTAACAAATCAAGAAATTACCAAACCTGTCTATGATGAATTTGCAGGACAAAGTAACATTGTCAAAATGCAGGCAATTGATATTCACTTTTGGCTTATGAAAGATATTTTACAAAAAGCAGACCGGATGACCATGGCAAATAGTCTAGAAGGAAGAGTGCCTTTTGTTGATAAAGAAGTCTTTAAAGTTGCAAGCAAGTTACCTTTAAAATATAAAGTGACAAAAGAAAATACGAAAGTTGCTTTAAGAAGTGCAGCAGAGAAAGTGATTCCTACAGAAGCTTATAAAAAGAAAAAGCTAGGTTTTCCAGTTCCTATTCGTGATTGGATGAGAGAAGACGATGTGTATAAGACAATAGAAGATGCTTTTCATACTGAAATTGCTGAGAAGTATTTTGATACAAAGTATCTTTTGAAATTATTAGAAGAACATAAGGAAGAGAAGAAAGATAACTATCGTAAAGTATGGAATGTTTTCTGTTTTATTCGTTGGTACCAAGTATTCTTTGAAGAAATCTAAAATGTGTTTATTAAAAAAATATGTTTAAAAAATGTATTTAATAGTGTAGAAATGTTATAGAATTACAGAACTGTGTTCAAAAAATACTTGAAAAAATTAAGGTTTTATGTTTATAATAAGTTGTCAAGAAAGAAATTTTTGACATAAAATGACAATAATTGCATAGTATATGTGTTATTGTTATTGTAGAGTAACGAATGAAATTTTCTGTTACTCAAATATAAGGTGATTGAGGATAGAATATCATCGGCTATCGCGGATTTGTTTTACAGGTCTCAAGTGTAAGTTTTTTGCAAGAAAAACTGATGAGATGTTGGAAGTGATGTCCAACCTATTACCTAGGGGCTTGTCTTCGGACAAGCCTTAATTTTTAATTGAGGTGCTACTTATGAAATATAAATATTTGGGTATTTTAGATAATAATATTGCAGAAAAATGGAAT
>CANRDF010000042.1 GCA_947629255.1 uncultured Bacilli bacterium | reverse complement strand
ATTCTAATTATATCAATAAATATTGGATTTTGCTAAAAAATTTTGATTTTTTTCCTTGTAGTCACAAAACTGTAACCTATTTTTGTCTATTCACCTTTTACTTGTTTCATAACTTCTTCAGCAAAGTCATCACTACGTTTTTCCATTCCTTCACCAACTTCGAAGCGAATGGCACGAACGATTTCTCCACCGTTATTCTTTACATAAGTAGAAACAGAGATATTTCCATCTTTAATGAATGCTTGTTCAGCTAAACAAATTTCTTTATAGAATTTTTGTATTCTTCCGGCAACCATCTTTTCGGCAATGTCAGCAGGTTTTCCTTCATTCATTGCAAGTTCTTTTTGAATCGCACTTTCTTTTGCAACGACTTCTTCTGGAACATCACTAATGAAAACATAATCTGGTCTCATTGCAGCTTGTTGCATAGCAACGTCTTTGGCAACATTTTCGTTTGCGCCTTTTAATACAACTAAGCTTGCAATTTTTCCACCCATATGTAGGTAAGAACCAAAGCATTCACCATCTTCTAAAGTAACAATTTCAAAACGACGTAACGATAATTTTTCACCAATTTTAGCAGTCTTAGCAACAATTAAATCTTTAACCGTTCCTTCTTCACAAGGAAGTTCTAAAGCTTCTTCAAGTGTTTTCACATCACTTTTTAATAAAGCTTCTCCAATAGACTGAATCATACTCTTAAATTCATCATTTTTACTTACAAAGTCTGTTTCTGAATTGACTTCTAAAATGACAGCTTTGTTTCCATCTACAAAGATATTCGCAAGTCCTTCAGCCGCAATACGACTTTCTTTTTTTGTTGCTTTTGCGATTCCTTTTTCTCTTAGGTAATCTTCAGCAGCAGCCATATCACCATTTGTTTCGGCAAGTGCTTTTTTGCAATCCATCATACCAGCACCTGTTTTTTCTCTTAAATTTTTTACCATCTCGGCAGTAATCATCCTAAATCAATCCTTTCTTTATTCTAAAGCTTCTACTAATTCATCTTTTTTCATTGTAGAATAGCCTTTAATTCCTTGTTCTTTAGCAATTGCTTTTAATTCTGTTAACGTTTTAGAACTATAATCTTCAGCAGGAGTTTCTTCTTCTACTACTGGTTCTTCTATAGTCTCTTCTACAACTTCTTCTTTTGTTTCTACTTTTGCATCTTCTGCTACTTTTTCTTCTGCAACTACTTCTTTTTCACTTTCACTTGCATTTTTATCTTCTTCTGTAAGATAATCGACAAGTTCAAGACCATTTGCTTCACAAATTGCATTATTTAAAGCACCAATCACAACTTTAATTGCACGAACAGCATCATCATTTCCAGGAATGACATAGTCAACATCATCTGGATCACAGTTTGTATCAATAAGTCCAAATACTGGAATATTTAATTTTCTTGCTTCACGAATCGCATTAATTTCTTTCTTAGAATCAATAATGACTAATGCTTGTGGTAATTTTACCATATCACGAATTCCTGATAATAAACGATTTAATTTATCATATTCTTTTTTAAGCCCAATGACTTCTTTTTTAGGTAAAACCTCAAAAACTCCATCTTTTTCCATATTTTCAATTTCTTCTAAACGACTTACACGTTTACGAATGGTACGGAAATTTGTTAAAGTTCCTCCAAGCCAACGTTCTGTTACATAATAAGAATGACTTCTTTCTGCCTCTTCTTTCATAACTTCTCCAGCTTGTTTTTTTGTTCCTACAAATAGGAAAGTTCCTCCGTTTTCAGCAATGGATTTCATTTCTGCATAAGCAGCTTCCATTCCCTCTACAGTTTTGTCTAGATCAACAATATAAATATCGTCTCTAGCTCCATAAATATAAGGTTTCATTTTTGGGTTCCATCTTTTTGTTTGATGTCCAAAATGAACTCCAGCTTCTAATAAAATACTTTTAGAAACTACGGCCATAAAAACATCCTCCTTCGTTATCCTTCTGACTCCATCTTCTCATCTTTTTCACTCTACGCCGAGAGCACTCGAAAAAAATAATCCGGATGTCATGTTTATTTGCTTTTACAAAGCCAAAGATATTGTAACAAATTTTATGTGAAGATACAAGTAAAAATCACTTGTTTTATGATAAATGAAAGAGAAAGATGTACTCTTTCTCTTTAACACATGGCTGCACGTAGTTCTTGAATTCGTTTGATATCAATCTCGGTGGTGTCAGCAATTTCTTCATCGCTTTTTCCTTTGGATATCATTTTTTGAATTAGATTATTTTCGCCTTTGGAAATTCCACGTTCTTCACCAATGGCAATACCAGCTTCTTCCCCACGTTCATAGTTCATTTTTCTTTCCCATGCATCATGATCAAAAAAGGCTGGGTCTAATTCCGTATCCATTCTACTTGGAATATCAATACACATACTTTCCATCACTCCATTTCCTTTCGCAATTTCTTCTCGTTCTTCCTGTGTCTCTGCTTTCAAAAATCTTAGAAGTCTTATGTAATCTTTACTTCTATTACGATTATAATCTACTTTTTCTAAACAGTCAAGTCTTATTATCATCATACTGACATATTTATTTAATGGTTTTAAGGTTAAGCATTGTTCACAGACTTTTTCCATTTCTTCACTCACATGTCTTGCTATATTGATTTGAATGAGTTGTTTCTTTGGATGATACTTCTCTTGTTTCACTAACTTGTTATTTGAAAGTGTTATCATATAAGCTGTACTTTTGGCAAATGCTTTTCCATCTAAAGTAGTATAAGCTTCTAGGTTATAGATGACATCATCTGTTTCATAGACAATGTCACATCGATTGGTTTTCGATTCGATGTTTTCTCTTTCAAGTGTACTTTCAAAAGTAAGTTTCCCATGTAAAGTGTTTTCATCTAAATCAAGTAAGACTTCTAACATGTATTCTAAATACCTTATGTTTTCTTGTCTTCCAAAGAAATCGAGAAATAAACGGTCTTCGATTAAGCTATGTTCTTGCATGAAGTTTTTCCTCCTTCCCATTTATATTTTTAGAGGTCGAACATAATACCCTCTATTTATATATACAAAAAAAATGTCTGATTTCCTTTTTTTTTAACGAAAAATCGTTCGACAAATTTCGACAAACGCCCATTTTATGGGCTTTTCAGACTGTTGACAAATAGGTAAAAAAATTACTTATTTGTCTTTTTTTAAGTAAATATATTCAAAAATCAGAAAAATGAAGTTTGTGACAAGTACATTTCTATACTAAGCATAATGGTGTAATGCAAATTTCTTTAAGTTCATACATGCATAAAGAAGAGTCAATTCTCGGTGGACTCTTTCTTTTCCTCTAAAGTAGGTTTTGGATAAACCATACTTCATTTTTCCGTCTGCAAAGACTCGTTCTATATGTGCTGGCCTTTGTCGATAGATTTCTTTTACATCTTGTTGAAGTCTATAATCTTTTGCCATTTCTTTATACTCCTCCCATACATGTCTTAAGATTTGTTTTTGTTTGCTTTTCGTACATTGTTCTTTCAATGGACAACTTGAGCAATCTTTTGGATCTGATTTATAGATTTTATAACCGTCTTTATTTATTTTTAAACTTGGAATTAAATCTTTTTCATTGGGACAAATATAAATGTCATTGTATTCGTCATAAATAAATTCATGTTTTTTAAAATATCCTTTTCTGTATCCTAATCTCGAATATGGTAAAGCAGGAATCATACCTGCTTCAATGATGGTTTTGCATATGTGATTTGTTAAATAGGCTGCATCGCCTACAAAATATTTAATTTCTTCAGGTTTTATTGTTTTTCCTAAATGTTCAAAAGAATCGTAAAATGCAACTGAATCATGAGTATTACTTGAATTTGTATCTACGGTTAAAACATAATTATTATTTTCACAGATAACGCTTGTATTGTATCCAAACATTTTTTCTTTATCACTTTTATAAAGCATTCCTGCATCTGGATCTGTATCACTTACTATAATTTCCTTTTCTCCTATCGCTTCTTCCGTATTAACTTCCTCATTACATTTTATGATTTCTCTTACTTCTTCTATAAATTCTTCTTCGCTTAGTCCATCTTCATATAATCCTTTGATTGCTATTTCTGTTTCTAATTCTTTTTGATATTTCTTTGCTTCTATCTTTACGATTTCTTTATGATTTTTCTTTTTGTTTGCATAGGCTTTTGTATTGGTCGAATCTATATATACTGCTGTAGTATCTAAACAATTATGTTCTATCAATAAATCGATTACTTTATCAAATACTGTTTGTAATATGTCTTTCTCTAATTTACTAAATTTCCTTTTATAGTTTTGTGAATAAGTAGAATGGTCTGGCGTTTTTTCATTTAAGTTATATCCTATAAACCATCTATATAAATTATTATATTGTAAATTTTCATACACTCTTCTTAAACTATCTTCATGAAAAAGAAACTTTAATATATGAATTTTAAACAATACAACGGGGTCTATACTTGGTCTTCCAAATATAGAATATTGTTTTTCTACTTCTTCATATATAAAGTTCCAATCAAAATATTTCTCTATCACTCTTAAAAAATGGTCTTGAGGTATCATTTCTTCTAAATTTACAATTTCACTTGCATAATTTCGTTTTGGTCTTTTGGTCATTGACATTTTTATCACTTACTTTCTTATTATACCTATATACTAATTATACCATTTTTCCAATAAAAAAGTAAGGTTTGTAAGCTTAAATTTAGGTATAATAAGCAACCTTACATTTTTATTATAATATATTTTTGAAATTAAAAAAAAGACTGTTTTCAAATTTTCATTTGTCAACAGTCTGAAACGCCCATTTTATGGGCTTTTTTAGGCATGAAAAAAAACTTAAGTTTTTTTAAGTTTTTAATCTTTTAGCCAATTTTCTAACTCGCTTCTACTAAGCATTCCAACTTGTTTTTTCACTTCTTTGCCATTCTTAAATAAAATTAATGTTGGAATTGACATAACCCCAAATCTCATTGCTAAGTCTTCATGTTCATCTGTATTTACTTTTAATACATCAATGTTATCCATCGTTTCTAAAACTTCACCCATCATTTTACAAGGACCACACCAATCGGCATAAAAATCTACTAAAACTTTTTCTTTGGCAATTTCTTCTTCAAAGTTTTCTTCTTTCAAATACTTAATCATTAGGATTCCTTTCTATATTTATCTAAAACTGAATTTACATTAGATATCTCTAATTTTCCGCTTGCAATTAAATCTTCGACTGAATTTACATCTACAACATCATACTTTAATAGAATATCCAAACTTTTTAAATTATATTCATTTTTGTCAGCCATATTTTGATCTTTAATACTAATAATCTCTTTCACTGCTTGATAATATTCCTTCGTATAGTTAGATAAAATTGGACTTGCATCCACGATAGGACTCGCAAGTTTCGATTCCTGAATTAAAGTATTCGTTGTAGGAAATTGAGAAAGTAAAAATAATCCAATAAAGACAAAGATATAACTTTCAAATAGTCCAAAGAGAGCTCCTAATAGTTTAGATGGAATTCCTAAGATAATGGTAAACTTCAAAATTTTTTCAATTCCACCAGTAATTTTTATTAAGATTTGTAAAAGTATCATTAATACGATATAGACTAAAAGGAAAGCAATAGCTTCATAAATAATAATATTTAAAACAGACAATCCTTCAAAGTCTCCTCCAAACTTAAAGAATGGAAAAATGGAATACAAAAGCTTTGCTACTGGATTCTTTAACGTATAAGAAAACATAATCACAAAGACTGCTCCAACAAACATTGTTGCACTTTGAATCACTCCTCGTTTAAATCCAACTGCCGCCCCCATTAACAAAAAAAGTAAAATAATTGCATCAATTACACTTATCATTCTTTACACCTCTATTTCATTATATTACAAAAAATAGTGAATTGCAAAAAAAATTATGATACAATATTTTTAGGTGATGTGAAAATGACAATTGTATTTAAAGTCAGTGAAGAAATTCAAAAGAAAATGATACAATATTATGATGATAAAAAAAGAGAAAAAACTCCTCCATATGCTTATTTTCAAGCATTAGATGCAGACACAATTGTAACTCTTTATCAATCTGGAAAAGTTATGTTTCAAGGTGTCAGTGCAGACATAGATGCAAATATGTGGGTTGATTTAGAGAAAAAACTAACTGGTACAATCATCAATATGAATGAAAACAAAGAAAAACAACAAAAAATAACAATGCTTAAAAATCAGCTATATGGTTTATCAACGATTGGTTCTGACGAAGTTGGAACCGGTGATTATTTTGGACCTATTGTAATCACTGCTTCTTTCGTTCCAAAAAGTCAAGTTGCAAAATTAGATAAACTAGGGGTTCGAGATTCTAAAACAATTACGGATGAAAAAATTAAACAGATTGCCCCTACTCTATTAAAAGAAGTAGAACATGTTACATATATTTTAACAAATAAGGAATACAACGAATATCAAAAAAAAGGTTTTAATATGAATCAAATTAAAGCAATTTTCCATAATAAAGTTCTATATGAGCTTAAAGAAAAAACTTCTTCTTATGATAAAATCGTCGTAGACCAATTCGTTTATCCAAAAAAATATTATGATCATTTAAAAGAAGAAAGTCATGTCGTACATGATATTACATTCTATACAAAGGCAGAAAGTGTTTGTATTTCTGTTGCGGCTTCAAGTTGTATCAGCCGTTATTTGTTTCTAGAAGAAATGACTAAGTTAAGTAATAAATTAAAAATGACTATTCCAAAAGGTTCTGGAGAAGATGTTGACATGGTAGCAGCTAAAGTTGTTAAAAAATATGGAGAGCAAATTCTTAATGATGTTGCGAAATTAAACTTTAAAAACACTCAAAAATTACAAGAATATATAAAACAGTGATACATCTTCACTGTTTTTTTATTCCATCGCATGCATTAAAAAATTAGTAAATGCTAAATTCTTTTCATAGGTTCCATTTTTCATAGCTGTATCAAGTTTTGATATTTTTACTAAAGAATCTTTTAAATCATCTATATGATAATTCATGGCTTCTTTTCTTATTTTTTCTAATTGCCAATCTTGAAGTTTCATACTTTTTGCCATTTCTCCTCGATTGTAGTTTTTCTTTTCTAGTATCTTATAATAAAACATAAGGCGATACTCTCTTGCTAAGACATTTACAAGTTGAAAAACATCTATTTTGATAGTTTCAAAATCATTTAATAATTCAAAAGTTGTTCGATAATCTTTATGAATCACTGCATCTACAAATTTAAATACATTGTCATTCACATTTGATACAATGATTTTTTTGATTTGATCTAAACTCATCGTACTTCCTTTTTCAAAATAAAGATCTAACTTCCTTATTTCATTCACAATGATATCATAGTTTCCTAAACAAGCTTCATTGATATAACGAACGGTCGCATCATCTACTGTATACAGATGTAATAATTTCTTGATTTCTTCGTTCAGTTCATAATTTTTAGGAGCATTTAAAACATAAAATTCTCCAACTTCTTGAATTTTTTTGGTAATATTTTTTCTTTGATCACAAGCCTCATATGTCGTAAAAATTAAGGTAGTAAGAGGATATGGATTATCTAAATACTGAATCAGTTTTTCACTATCTTTTTCACTTATTTTTTCTTTACCAAAAAAATCAGCATTTTTTACAATCAAAAACTTTTCTTCTTCAAACATGGACACATAAGATGCTTCTTCTAAAATATCTGTCATGGATGTCTCACCAAAAGGATAGGTTAAAATATTGGTACTTTTGCCAACAATCTCTTTCATTTTTTTATCTAATAATGTTTTGGAATCACTAGAAATAAGTACAATTTTCATAGGATCACCATCTTTCTCAATCTAGATTTACTATATCAAATTTATGTCTTTCTGTCTATTCTTTTAAGTCTTCATGAAGAAAAGTTTTTCACTTTTTTTCGAAATTTGAAACCAAATCGTTCCTACATCTTTTGTTTCATAGTAAGGAATTTGTAAAGTATTTAAGGTATTTATGGTTTCTTTACTTGGATGACCATAAGAATTCTTTTCTCCGACAGAAATAATCGCATAATGAGGATGTACTTTTTTTAAGAAAGAAAAACTACTACTTGTATTCGAACCATGATGAGCAATTTTAACAATATCACTATGGATAACGTTAGGTAAAGTCTCTTCTACTTCTTTCGGAGCATCTCCTAAGAATAAAAAGGAAGTTTGATAAAAAGTAAATCGATAAATTAAACTGGATGCATTTTCATCTTTATTTACTTTGGTAAATTCTTCTATTCCAAGATACTTACTCTGTAAACTTTTTTGCAATTTTTTAGGATAAGATTTCACAATTTCTTCTTCTCCCTCTGTATATTCATTTGGATTTAAAATAATATTTTGAATCTTCACTTCTTTTAAGAGTTCCATTGCATTTCCCATATGATCATAGTCCCCATGACTTAACACTAAATGATTGATTTTGTCTAATCCTAAAGAATATATGAATGTTTTGATATTAGAAGCTGTATAATGTTCTGTATCCTGAATTCTTCCACCCGTATCTAATAAAAGAACTTCTTTTTGAAAAGGACTTATAATTAAAGAAGCATCCCCTTGTCCTACATCAATAAAATAAACATAAGCAGAACTATCCCACTTAGGAATTATTTTAATGATA
Source organism: uncultured Bacilli bacterium (assembly GCA_947629255.1). Lineage (GTDB taxonomy): Bacteria > Bacillota_I > Bacilli_A > RF39 > UBA660 > Ventrenecus. Next base: position 4,162 of record CANRDF010000042.1, on the reverse strand, counting down.
CATAGAAAAACAATAAGAAAGGCTAAGTATTTTTTCTTTTTCCTTTCAAAAAAGAAATAGAGCAAACATAAATAAACGATCCAAAAGAAAATAGATACTTTAGGAATAGCCATCATAAAGAAATTACAAAACGAGGCCAGGTGATTAAGCCAAGTAAATAAATTCAAGAAGAAAGATAAAATTCCACTTCCAAAAGGAAAAAAGAGACTAAATAAACACATCGGATATAAGAAACTCATAAAGGGAATAAATAAAAGATTTAAAAGAATAGATAAAGCATTTACCTCATAAAAATGAATCGCACAAATAGGAATACTTGCGAAAAAAATTATAACATTTTGTTTTAAAATACTTTTCCAATCTCTCATCCTATCAAAATAAAGAAAACAAGCTGATAAAAGAAAAGAAAACTGGAATCCTACATCTTTTAAATAGAAGGGATTCACGAAAACAAAACAAAAGAATAAAAATAAGAATAATTGTTTATCACTCCATAAGTCTTTTGCATAATGATTAAGCTTTTTTGCATAGTAAAATATTAAAACACGAAGAACGGATGGCGTGAAACCAACTAAAAAGGCATAAAACCATAAAAGAAAAAAAATGATTATTTTACCTGTTCGACTTTTTTTAAAAAGAAAACTTAATAGAGAAATAAAAAGGGCAAAGTGCATCCCTGAAACAGCAAATAAATGATTGACTCCATTTTTCTCCATATCTTTTGTATCTAATTCTTCAGTATTTCCTAGTAAAATAGCTTTTAAATAGGCATGATTTGGATTTTGTTCTATCCATTCATTTACTTTATTCTTAAGAGAATTTAATAGATTCGGTTCTTTTAATCTTTCTATAGAATCTGCATAACAAAGATAATAAATATGATTGTAATATAAATATTCTTTATAATTAAACGTATTTGGAATCGTGTTTTCTTTCGGTTCCACAAATTTACCATTAACTCTTACAAAACTTCCGATCCACTCTTCCTTTTTTTCCTCTTCTTTAAAATCATAATAAACAATCACTTCTTCTTTTCCTTTAATCGTTAGTTTCCCTTTTTCGATTGATACTTCTGTAATCGTACCTGTTATTTCTGTTGTATCTAGTAAATATTTACTTTCGTTTTGTATACAATAAGCATGTAAAGTAATGATTGTTATTAGAAAAAAGAGGAAAAGAAAGAAGAGGTTAGATTGTAATATACTTCTCCAACTTTGCATAAATAGCCTCTCCTATCCCTTTGATATTTTTGAGTTCTTCCTTGTTTAAGAAATCACCACAAGTTTCACGATAATTGATAATGATTTTGGCTTTGGCTTCTCCTATCCCTGGAAGTGTCTCTAATTCTTCTAATGTTGCTGTGTTTAAATTTACAACCTTTGTTGTTTTTGTAGAACTTGTTGCAGTAGAAGATTCAGTAATTGGTTCTTTTTCTGTGGTGTATTCTTTCACTTCATCTTTTGTAAATACCGTGATGACCATTTCATCTGTGACAGCTTTGCCTAAATTTAAGTTCTCGGTGCTTGCATCTTTCGTAAGTCCACCAGCAAGATTAATCACATCTTGAATAATGGTTTTCTTTGGGACACGATAGACACCTGGATTCATCACAGCGCCTTTCACATCCACCACAAACATTTTGTTTTCTTCTTCTTCAGCAAGTTCATTAATAGTTTCAATTTTAGGACACTGGAATGATTCTTCCGCGGTTACTTCTGTAAGATATAATCCCCCAAAAGTAAAAGCTAAAATTCCTAGAAATAGAATTGCGCAAATCATTTTGTTTTCTCGCAAAATATCTAAAAGATGTTCCATTAGGGTTCTCCTTTCTAAGGAAGTAAAAAATACCTCCTATATATATATTCAAGAAAAAGTGCCGATTTCCTTTTTTTTGATGCAAATTTCTTCAAAAAAATTAAAAATTGTACATTTTATTTACATTTTTGGCTATTTTTAATATTTTACTTTACATTCTATATACGCACATTAAAAATGTAAAGAAAAAGTAAAGAAATTATTCTTTACTCATCCATTATTCTCTATAAGAATTTTCTCAATTTTCTAATTCTTTTTTTAATTCTTCAATTTCTTCAATAGATAAATCTGTCATTTCTGAAATATAAGAAATATCATTATTCTTTTTCAGCATTTTTCTCGCAATTTCTAAATTACGATCCGTTTGGCCTTCTCCATAGAAACCAATGATCATCTAATTTTAAACTTTCACTTACTTCATAGGCTATTACTATCCCAATGACTTTTCTAGATGACTTATACTCTTCTTTTGATTTTAGTTGTCCTCCATCTATCCTTGATACATATTTACGAATCTTTATAAGTCCTGATTCATTTAATAATGTATATGGTTCTATATCAATAATATAACTTTTCAAATAGACAAGTAAATCTACTCTCATCTCTTTTTGTTTTCTCTTTGCTTTCTTTAAATATTTTTCTTCGTAATGATCTAGTTCTTGAAAAGCATTTTGGTAATCAAATCCAACATACATAAAGAATGCAACTAGAAATGCTTTTAGTAAATGGACATCATCATATACATCTTTAAATAACCCATCCGAGACAATTAACTGATCTAAATTTTTTTTATTATTTTCTTTTTTCATAAATAAAACCTCCTGTTTCGAGGAGTTATATTAGCACATTCGTTGTGCGAAACTTGTCGAAAAAAGCATAAAAAATGATGTGTTTTTATTGTTCACATCATAGTTTTTATCATTCCATAGTTAATATAAATGGCTTTGCATAACTTCCATCACTGCCATCATTAACAATTTTAACATTAGATTTTAAATATGTAACTGGTCTAACCGCACCTGGTCTTGATGTTAGGTACTCGCGATATAAATCTATATACCAATCAGTTATAACATATATTCCAATGGCTCTACTAGAATCTGGAGAAAGTAACACTTCATATTCGTTTAAATGTAGCCAATCATTTGCATAACATCCATTACTACCAAATTCACTTAATCTTGATTCTAAACATGTCCCTCCTGCTGCATATCCATAATCGCTTGGATACATCAAAGCTATGCTATGAAATAACAGAGGGGCTGTTTCATCTTTTGATTGCCCTGGAGTTTTGGTATTTTTTGAATTCCATTCTGTTGCTCTAGGCCATGGTAAAACATCATACTCGTTACTATAATACACTGTTGTTCCTCTTTCATAACCATACATTTCTGATGCTGTAACATAAGAAGTATCCCATCCACCTATATTCCATGATATTTCAGTATCTATCATATTTCTTGCTGATTCATTTAATCCTTTACTATAATTTGTTTTCCTATCAGTCCCATCAAATTTACATGTAGTTTTTAAAGAACTAAGATTGCCGTCATCTATCCAACATTCTCCTTCATCAGCATTATAGTAGATTCCATTTAACATTTGCATAAGTTGACTATCTGTCCAATCATTACTTCCATTATCATCAGTTGAACTTCCTGTCCCACTTGTTTTATGATCCCAAGCAAAATTCCCTATAATGTCATTTCTTATAATTTTTAATCTTTGTTCTATATCACCACTTGAAGTTTTTACATTTACAAGTCCGATGATTCGCCATAAATTGATATCATCTCCAGCACTTACCGTTTTTTTACATTCTAAAGTATATTCGTCACCACTTGCCATTTGTTCTATCTGTGATACTAGTCCTTCATCTATTTTTTTTGTTTCACAAGAAACACTATCAGGATAAAATTCTTCTACTCCAAAATTTGGCATAATATTCAAATTTGCACACATTCCCTGTAAACACAATATGAGCTCATATCTATCCTCTTTTGCTACTTCCCCAAAGCTTACATAGTTATTTGGATTAGCCCCAGCATATCGATATTCTGTATTGTAAAATCCATCTTCAATTGGATTTTCTTCATTTTTTATATGTTCTACAGCATAAAGTCCATCTCCTTCTTCAACAAGTTCTATATCTCTTCCACCTATTTTTACTTTAGGTATTTCATAATTATTTAAAGTAATTTTCCCATTCCAACTAACATTGTTTGTATGGACTTCTTCTCCATTTACTACTGTCCCATCTACTGGGGTATCATAATCCATAAATAAGAGTAAATTAAATTGTTTTGTTGTATTCGCTCCCAAATTAAATTTGTATAATTGATATGCT
>CANRDF010000041.1 GCA_947629255.1 uncultured Bacilli bacterium | reverse complement strand
CAAGAGGCGATACGTACAGCAATTAACGATTTAAGTAATAGTGGAATTACTACTTTAACTTATCAAACAACAGATGAGAATGGAAATGTGATAGGAATAAGAAATTATGATATTGAAGGAACTGTTAGACGTGAAGTTTTAACAAATGCAAGAAAACTTTCTGGAGCAATTAACTTAGAAGTTGCAAATGAATTAGAAAGTGAGTATTTATATATATCAGAACACTTACGATGCAGACCAAGCCATTTTGATTGGCAAGGAACAATTGTAAAAAGAAATGATTTTGTAAGAATCACACATTATGGTGAAGTAGATGGAATATATGGTATCAACTGTGAACATTATGCAGAAGCTTATTTTGGAGAAAAACGTGGGGATGATTTAAAACATTATTCTCAAGAAGAATGTGAAGAAGCCTATGATTTATCACAACATCAAAGATATCTTGAAAGAGGGGTTAGAAAATGGACACGTAAATCAGAAATGTTTAAAGCAACTGATGATTTGGAGTTGTATTCTAAAGCAAAAGATAAAGTAAAAGAGTGGCAATTAAGAGTAAAGGATTTTACAGAAGAAAATAATTTAAAAAGAGATTTTACTAGAGAATATGTTAAAAAAAGTCAAAACTCTAAGCTTGAAAAACAATATAAGGAGCATAAAGAAGCAGAAAAAGTCGGAATTTTTGATATAACAAAATATACAAAAGATATAAAAACTACAACTAATGAAGTAATTTTGAATGATAATCGTAGAGAACACTTAAAAAAACATCCAGAAATAGAAAAATATATACCCGAAATAAAAAAAATATTAAATGATCCTGATTCTGTTTATTTAGAATTGAGTAAAGAGGATACTGTATGGGTAGTTAAAAAATTAGATGAAAATTTAAAAATAACTTTGAAATTAAATACTTTTACAAATAAAAAAGAAAAAGGATATAAAAATTCTATTATTCAAATGCAAATTTTGAATGAAAAAAGAATAAAAAAGTATATAGAAAAAGGTAGAATCAAAGAATTATTTGATAAAAATAATAAAAAATAGTATAATATTATTAGGAGAGGTGGTAAATTTCGTTGCGACCACACGCCGATGGTATGACAGGCAAAAGCCGAGAGATGTAGGAGAATGCGACGCCTACCTCCTAATATGTTTATGAAGTACTACTTTATAGATAATGTATCGATAGTATAAAACTCTGAATGTAATATTATTTAATACTTGGGTACTTAGTGTAGGCTTAAAAGCCAGATAGATTAGTCGCACTTATACTATTGGTACAGTGCTTATAAAATAGCACTAGCATATTGCTAACATCAGCATTATGGTTTCAAACTCGATAGAAATATCGGGTTTTATTATGTCTTTTACTTAGTTAGACAATAAAGAAATTAAGGTGAGGGAATTACTTTGTTACCCTTAATAAAAACGGAGGAGAATGTTTATGGAAAACAAAGAACAATCAGTTACTCAGACTGATGCTCAAGAAGCAGAAAAAACTGAGGGTACTGTTACTCAGACAGAAGAAAAAACTGAGGGAGAGGAAACAAAAACTTTTACTCAAGAAGAAGTAAATGCAATGCTTGCGAAAGAACGTAAGAAAATACCTTCAAAAGAAGATATGAAAGCATTTAATGATTGGAAAGAAAGTCAGAAAACGGAAGCTCAAAAACAGTCTGAATTTAATCAGAAACTAACAGATACTACTAACGAAAATATCTCATTAAAGCAAGAAAACCAAGTTTTAAAAAGTGGAGTAAATGCTGAAGATGTAGATTATGTTGTGTTTAAAGTGTCAAAAATGGAAGGTGAATTTGAGGATAACCTAAAGGAATTTTTAAAAAAGAATCCTAAATATCTTCAAAAAGAAGTTGTAGATGATTCCAGTACAAAAGATACAGGAGTGTCTGTAACTAAAATTAATGAATCGTCAGAAAATGGTGTGACTACGATTCTAAAACAAAAACACCCTGATTTGTTTAAATAATAGAAGGAGAGATGATTTTAAAGGCAAATGCAGCAACAAATAATGGTACCCATAAGAGAAAAGAAACTTATGCAACTGAGGTACTAACTATCGCTAGAAGCGAAACTAATATTTACGATGATTTTTCAACAGATTATCAAGTAAATGGAGCAACAGGAGCAATTGAAGTTCCAACAAGAGATAAGGAAGTAGAACTATCAGATTATGATATTCTAAATGGTGTTGAGTTAAAACAATCTGCAACAGACTTTATCACATTGCCTATTGATAAGGATTATGCTTGTAATGAACTTATTGATGGTTATGAGGCTAGTGCAGTACCTGATAATTTAAAAGCACAAAGAATAGAAAGTGCTGGATATTCTATTGGGCTTTATAAAGAAAAAATGGCAATCAAAGAACTAGAAACTAAAGGAACTGCAAGTGGAGATACTGCTGAGACTACGAAGAAAGACGTATATGAAAAGATTGCAACTGAGATTTCTAATATGAAAAAAAGAAATATGAAAGTTGCTAGTATGCGTGTTGCCGTGAGTGCAGACGTAGAATTAAAACTTTTAACAGATGATAAGTTTGCGAATACAAGTGGTACTTTAGGTGCTGAATTAATTCGTGAAGGTGTTATCGGTAAAATTAATGGTGTTTATGTAAAACCTAACTATTTAATGAACGAAAACACCGAATTTATTATCTATGATAGAAGATTCTGTCAAAAATATGAAAACTGGGCAGTAGAACCTACTATCAATGATTTAGCAGATGGTAAACATATCGGTGCTTGTGCTTTACAAGGACGTCAAGTTGGTGGCTTAATGGTTACTAATGCACTTGGTGTTCAAGTAAAAAAAAAAAGTAGCGTAGTAGTTGATCCAGAAATTACTTCTGTTACAATTAATGCTGAAAAGAATTTAACAGCTCCTATATTAACAGATACAAAAGTAGCTACTTTATCAGCTGAAGGTGGAACCCCTAATATTACTTATTCATTAGAAGAAACTACCGATCAAGCAAGTTTCAAAGTTGAAGGTACAGAACTTAAATCTGCTTCAGAATTAGAAGCAAAAACTTACAAAGTTAAAGTAAAAGCAACGGATTCTAAAGGAAAAGAAAAAATATCAGAAGAAACTGATATTACAGTTAATCCAAAAGCAGAAGATCCAGAGATTACGTCAATTACGGTGACTCCTGAACAAGGTTTAACAGATCCAGTAGAGTCAGATACTAAAGTGGCAAGTTTAAGTTGTGAAGGTGGAACCCCAGAATACACTTATACTTTAGCTGGTGGTACTGATGATGCCAAGTTTAAAATTGAAGGAACCGAAGTAAAGGCTAATCAGCAATTAACTCAAAATACTTATACTATTAAAGTTAAAGTAACAGATAGTAAATCAAAAGAAAAGACTTCGGATGATGTAACTATTACAGTATCAGCATCAGAAGCAGTTTAATTTAGTAAATAGGAGGTGTAGCAGATGAATAATTATATTGATTATGATTATTATTCTAATACCTTTCATGGAAATGTAATTCCACAAGAAAAATTTGAAAATTTCGCTATAAGAGCAAGTGGTAGAGTAAGAAATCGTATTTTTAATAGAGATATTTCTTTATTTGAAAAAGATGTCAAAAATGCCACTTGCTCCGTGGCAGAAATATTATATAACCAAAGTCTAAATAAAGAAAAAATAGTTAATATAACAAACGGAACTGTAAAAGTAATTACTAGCGAAAAGGTAGGAGATTATAGTAGAAATATTAGTAATCCAAATATTTCCGATTTACTGCAAATTACTTCAGAAGAATATATTAACAATTTAATCGAAAAAGAATTTGAAAATTATTTATTTTATACTGGTTTATTATATTCTGGGGTACCATATGTGGAATAAGGATATTTTAAAAGATATTACTATAATCAATAAATGGTTTAATCCCAAAACGAAAGAAAATGAATATAAATTAAAACATATAAAAGGATTTTGGAGTTACAATGAAGGAATAAATATATCAAACGTTGAACTTGTAAAAAATGACGGGTTGAAAGTATTTATCTTTAACTATGATGGATATGTAAGTCCTAAAGAATTTCAAAAAACCGGAGAAGGTTGGACATTACAAAATGATGATTACCTTGTAAAAGGAATAATTGAAAATATTACAACCTTAACAGATTTGAAATCTAATTATGAATGTATGAAAATCATGAATGTAGCAAATAAGGATTATGGGTCTTTAGATATGCAGCATTTTGAAATAGATGGTGAATAATGAATTTTGAGATTGAAGCATTTTTACCTAATCAGAAAGAACTTATACAAGTACTTGGATTAGATGAAAATGGAAGAATCCAAAAAGTTGTTGATACATCTTTTATACATTATATGCGACTTAAAATGCCACAAGATAGTGAAATGATGATAGCAAATACTAGAAATCCAAAAGGTGGACTTGTTACTGTTGAAACTCCCTATGCTCATTACATGAATGAGGGAATTTTATATGTAGATCCAATTACTGGAAAAGGTGCTTTTCATGATCCGATTAGTGGAATGTTTTGGAGTCGACCAAATACAAAAAAGGTGCCAAGTGAAAAGTCATTAAATTATTCTGGAGGACCAGAACGAGGAGCCCATTTTGTCGAAAGAACTGCAAGTGAAAATTTTGATGATATTTTAAGGGAAGCACAAGAGGAGATGGATAGAACATGATTGAAAAAATAAGAAAATACATTAAAGAATGTCCTTATTTAGATGAATTTACAAAGATAAATGTAAATTACCTAAAGGATAATGTTAAAGCATATTCCATAAATGAAGTAGTTGGATATAATCCAGTAGTTTATGAAGATTTATGTGGAAATAAAGAAATGCAATTTCAATTTACTTTTGATGCAAAACTTTATTGGAATGAAGAATCTCAAAATAATATTGATAATTCTATTTTCTTTGAAAATTTTAGAAATTGGTTAGAAAAGAATAATTATGAAGAAAAATTTCCTGAGATTGAGGGAATAGAGCCAATATCCATTCAAGCCATAACGAATGGATATATTTTTATAACGAATGCCGATGAAGCAATTTATCGGATTAGTTGTAAGTTCACTTATTACAAAAGGAGGAATGAATAAAGGAAAGATTTGTAAAAAGAACAGAAATCATGGCTTTTTTAAATATTAAACCATCAGACACAGAAGACTGGGCTTTAGTTGGTAATGGTATGACAAGTGGTTCTTACACCTATGAAGCTGGAGAAACTAGTGAAACATACATTATTAACGATAATGCTACAACAACAATTGATAATTATGCTGTTTCACTAGATGGTGAAATGAAGTGTATTTTTGGTGACAAGGTCTATGATTTTATTAATGGCTTACGTTATAAATTAGCTACTGGAACTGATGCTGAAACTGAAGTACTTTTAGTTGATAAGTATGATGTGGTTGAAGAAACTAAATTTAAAGCTCAAAAATTTAAATGCTCAATTAGTATTAGTTCTTATGGTGGTGACGGTGGGGCTACTCCAAGCATTGGTTTTAAAATCAATGTAAATGGTGATCCTGAAAATGGTACGGTAACTTTAGCAGAAGGAGTACCAACTTTCACTAAAGCAGAAACACCCTAGCGAGCCCGAAAAAATGGTAACAATTAAGGTACCTACGGGCGAAGTTTATGGAAAAAGTGTATCTGATTTACAAGAAGTAGAGTTTGAAGATAATAAAGCAACTGGTACTTTAAATTATGTGACTGATTATAATAAATTTGAAAAAGGAGCAGAGGGAAATTTCCTAGCCATTGAAGTTGAAGAAGCTAAAAATGGTGATACTGTATCTTTTGAATTATCAGATTCACAGAAAAAAGGAACTGGGACTTTAAATTCAAAAGATTACTTACTTGTTTGTAAGATACATGATAAGAGTCAAACTATTACCTTAAAGAATGGTGAGACTACGAAAGTATTAGACTTGACGGGATTGACATTAAGCCCTAAAAGTGAATAAAAAGGGTAGAGACAAAAATCTTTACCCTTATTTTTTATATAAGAAAGGAAAATAATATGAATGATTATGTTACTCTCAAAAAAAGAGATATATTAAAAATTGGTATTAAAGATGAAAACGGAAATGTTAAGTTAGATGATAAAGGCAACGAAGTTTATATTGAGTTTGATTTAGAGGATATTAATACAGTAGATAATTATAGTAAATGTGTATATTTAGTACAGAAAGCAAGCAATGTACTTAAAGATAAAATAATTGTCATTAATAAACAACCAGATTCTAAAGGAAAAGGATTAATGACTAAAAACGAAGAAGAAAAGACAAAAGCCTTGAAAGAATTTTACAAATCAATGGAAGAAGCAATAGATCTATTTTTAGGTAAAGGTGGAACCAGTAAAATCTTTGACGAAAAACGATACCTTACAATGTTTGATGATTTAAATGAAATGTTAGAACCAATTCTGCCTAAATTGAAAATTAATTTATCTAGCATTGAGAAAAAAATCAAAACAAAATACGGAAATCCAAATGATACGGTTTTAAAAAATGAATAGATATCCAGAATATATCGAATTAAAAAACGGAAAAAAATATAAATTAAATACAGATTTCCGATTAGCTTTAAAATGCGATGAAATTTTTCGAGATGAATCCATCTGTGATTATGAAAAAACTTTAGCAATTATTTATATTTTATTAGGAGATAATGGATTAAATGATTTTGATAGTCATACTGAAATTGTAAATTTATTAACAAAATATTTACAATGTGGAAAAGAACATCAAGAAACAAATAAAGAGCCTTCTATGTCATTTAAACAAGATGTAGGATATATAAAAGCGAGTTTTATGTCAGATTACAGAATTGATCTAGATAAAGTGGACATGCATTGGTGGCAATTTTGTGATTTAATACAGGGATTAACTGATAATAGTATTTTAAATCGAGTAAGAACGATAAGAGAAGAACCACTCAGTGGTAAAAAAGGAAAAGAACTTTCTAGATGGCAAGAAATGAAAAAACAAGTTGAATTAAAACATGAAAAAACTCAAAAAGAAAAAGAATTAGATAAATTTTGGGAAGAACAAATGAAACAGAGGTGAAATTAAAAGGATGGCTACTTAAAAGTTAAAACAAAACTAGATAATGCAACTTTAGAAAAAAATTTAAATCAAGCTAAAAAAGATTTAGTAAAATTTAAAAATGATGCTGAAAAATTAACCAATGAAAAATTAAAAATTGAAGCTGAACTTAATTTAAATGATGCTGAATATAAAAGAAAAATTAAAGAAATTGAAAGACGTCGTGGAAATGAGCTTCAAGCAAATACTAATTCTAGAGGATATATTGATTCTGGAAAAGAGTTGAAAATTAATACAAAGTATGATAATCAAATTGCTAATTTAGGTCTTAAAATGGAAAATTCTATATCCAAAGCAGAATATCAACTTGAAAAAATTGAAGATCAACTTACTCAAAACACATCAAAACAAAAAGAATTAAATTCTTCTATTGACGATATGAGTAAAAAATTACAAGAATCCAAAAATGAAGAAAATCAACTTTTAAATTCTACAGAAGGTATTGGAAAATCTATTACCGGAGTAATAAAAAAAGTTGCTAAATGGACTTTAGCTGTTTTTGGTATTAGGAGTGCATATAATGCTGTTAGAAGTGCAATGGGTATTCTTTCTCAATACAACCAAAAAATGGCTACTGATGTAGAATACATTCAATTTGCATTAGCAACAGTTTTACAACCTGTGATTGAAGGGATTATTAAATTAGTATATACATTGTTATCTTATGTAAATTATCTAGCAAAAGCATGGTTTAATGTAAATCTATTTGCTAATGCTGGTGCTAAAGCTTTTGAAAGTATGAAAAAATCATCAGGGGAAACAGCTAAAAATGCAAAAAATATTGAAAAATCTACAGCCGGTTTTGATGATTTAAATATTCTTGAAGATAATTCATCCACTAATAATGTAAATAATAATGATTCAAGTATAGCTCCAAGTTTTGATTTAAGTAACATAGAAAATATAGAACCACCAAAGTGGTTAGAAACAATTAAAGAATTTGGAACATGGATTATCGAACATTGGCCCGTTGTTTTAGGAGTTTTAGGTTTAACAGGTGCAGTTCTGTTAGGAATGAAACTTTCTAAATGGGTAAAAAGTTTAAAAGAAAGTAAAAATGGAGTAACAGAACTCGGAGGAACATTTAAAGGCTTTTTTGATGGATTAGGAAAAGGCATAGAGGCAATTGCAATTTTAGGAGGATTAGCACTTGTAATTCAAAGTATTACAAGTTTAATCGATACGTTTGCTCAAAGTGGACTTAGTTTAACAGATGTTATTGGACTCATGTCTACAATTTTTATAGCTCTAATAGGATTAATTGCAACTTTAACAATATCTGCAAAAGCTTTGCAAAGTCCTCTTGCAATGGGAGGACTCGTACTAGTTGTAGGTAGTTTAGTAGCAATATTATTTACATTAAAAGAGACATTACCAACTATTTTAGATGCCGGTGCAAAATTTATTAATGATATTGGTCCTTTTGTTATTACACTGATTGAAACAATTAATAATGGAATTGATGTTTTAATTCATTCTCTAGGCGATGTATTACCACCAATTATTACTTCCATTGGCGATTTGTTTAATGGAATCTTTAATGGAATTGCAAAAATTATTGAAACTGTAGGGAATGTCATAATTAACATTATGAATACTGCAAAATCATTAATTGTAACTGTTTTACAAGCAATTTTAAATTTCATAAATCAATTAGGACCAGCTATTAATAATTTTGTAGATGGAGCAATATTAGCAATTACTAAACTCATTAATTTTGTAATTAGTGGTATTGAATATATGGTTAATACTCTAATTATAGATGCAATTAATGGTTTAATAAGTGCAGTTAATGAAATACCTCTAGTTGATGTTCCAACATTGCCAAGAGTAAATATTCCAAGATTTCAACCTATTTTAATGGCTGGTGGTGGTATTATTGATGTTCCAAGAAAAGGTGTTCCACTTGCAAATAATGTAATCGGAGGAGAAGCAGGATCCGAAGGAGTATTACCATTAGAAAATCCAGATACTATGGCTAGACTTGGTCAAGAAATTGGAAAATGGATTAGTATTAATGTAGATTTAACAAACACTATCGATGGTCGTGTATTAAACCGAAGATTAGAAGAAATAAAAAATGACAATCACTTTGCAAGAAATGGAGGGTTTTAAAAATGGCAGTTGATTTAATGAAATTACCCAAAGTAACAAGTATTAAACATACAGTAGAACCTGTTTGGGCTAAAGATACAGGAAGAAATTCCAACAGTGGTGCTTTTAGTGGTACGTTTGTAGGATGGTTTGATAATTTGGATATTAAAGTTGGAAAAACTACTCCAGAGGAATTACAACAAATTAGAGATGCTATAGAAATACCTATTATTGAAGATGTTTCATTTTATGATACAAAGAAAAACACTACAAAAGTTGAAAACTTTTATGGTACAGCAATTGGAGTAGAAATTAACAAAAAAACCATTATATATCCACCTTTTTCTTTTAGTTTGAAAGCAACTATACGAAGAGGTGATATGTAAAGAATTACAATGACTTAATGCAAAAAGCAGGCAAACGAATTGAACCAAAAATATTTTACTTTTTAGAAGAAGAAAAAATAGAAATTGGACAAGATGATGTTAAGCAAGTCAAATCATTTTTTAATGCTTCAGTAATTGGAACTATAATGAAAGGTATGGAAGTCGAATTAACTACAGAATTGCCATTTGTACCTATCTATTTTGAAAACACTGTTACATATGGGAATAATAGTGCAACAAAAACAATAGGACCATATTTTTTAAAAGAAAAAGCTACATTTAATGCTGATACAAAAACATATTCACATAAAATATATGATGAATTTATAAAAACTATGGTTGATTATAAACCTATAACAATAAATTATCCAACTACTATCAATGAATTTTTTAAGCAACTTTGTGTTGAGTGTAATTTAGTTACTGAGATAGATTCACTTCCAAATGGAGATAAAATAATAGATCACGATATTTATTCGGATATTGGATTTACCTTTCGAGATGTTTTTACAGATATAGGGCAAGCTACTGCAACATTATTTGAAATTCGAGATAAAAAAATAATAAAGTGTGAGTTTGGAACAAATAATATAATTATTAATGATGACATATTAAAAAATCAAAATATATCTTTGGGAAAACATTTTGGACCAATAAATTCAATTGTTTTAAGTCGCAGTGCTGATTCGGATTTTATTTACAAACGAGATGAAACTTTAAGTCAATGGAACGAATTAAAAATTTCAGATAATCAGCTCATGAATGATAATAATAGAGCTGATTTTTTAGATGTTTTGTATAGTAATTTATATGGAATTGAATATGATATTTTTGATTTAGAATTAGTAGGATATGGTGGATTTAATCCTTTAGACAAAATTGAAATTCAAACAGGTGGAAAGAGTTATTATTCTTATATATTTAATAATGAAGAAATATATACACAAGGTTATTCTGAAAACATATATACGGAAATGCCTTCAGAAACAAATAGCGATTACTCTGTTTCCGATACTGATGATAGAAAAATGAAACAAATCTATCTTGTTGTAAATAAACAAGAACAGAGACTTATTGCTTTAGCAGAGGAAACAGATAAAACCTCTAAAAAACAAACACAGTTTCAATTAGATCTAGATGGTATAAAAGAAGAAGTATCTTATTTTGACGATCAAGCCCAAAATATAGCTCAATTAACGATAGATTTGGAATCTATCAAGCAACAGATTGGATCTATTACTGATACGACAGTGAGTGCAAATGGTGTTGGAAGTATTTTTCTAGATAACGTTAAAGCAAGTGAAGTTCTTTATTTGCGAATTTATCCAACATCAGAAGATTTGTCATATCTTTATCCCAACGAAGACTTGGAGCCGGCAGAAGATCTAGAACCATTGTCTAGAGATTTACTTTTCATAAATAGAGACACAAAAAAGACGGTACGTTGGACATTGCCATGTGATTTGTTGTACATAAGTGACACGGTTAAAGATGAATTAATAGTTGATTATGAAAATAGTCAACTTTTTTGTATTCATAGAGTAGGAATCAATTCCAGTGGAAAAAATTATGCTTTAGCAAGTGAAACAACAGAGTACTTTGATTGGCAATCTATCGTTCTTGAAGATGGTGATTACGATGTCAAAATGGAATCGTTTACGAGTGCGTACATTTATGCAAGAACGTTGGCACAAAATCTTTATACCGACCAATTTGCAACACGTGTAGAATTAAATGCTAGCATTGAATTACTTAACCAATCAATAACTTTAGATGTAAATCAAAAAGTAACATTAATCAATAAAGACATCGAAGAATTAGATGGAAGAATAACCACCACAGCAACTGAAATTGAAGCTAAAGTTAGTAAAAAAGTAGATAATGAATCTTTTATTGCTTATCAAAAAATTACTAATAATGCAATTGAAAATTGTGTTACAACAAGTTCTTTTCAAAGTTATCAAACTCAAACTGACAAAGCAATTGAGAGTCGTGTTACAACCAGTGCTTTTTCAACGTATCAAACTCAAACAGCAAAAGAAATTTCTTCAAAAGTATCGTCAGGTTCTATAATATCAACTATAAATCAAAGTGCCGAAAAAGTGAAAATCGATGCAAATAAATTGGAATTATCTGCTAATAATGTTTTGGATATAATCTCTGGAAATACTATAAATTTAAAATCAAAAAACATTACTATTACATCTGATAAATTTAAAGTGACAAGCGACGGAAATATAACTGCATCTGGAGGAACAATCGGGGGATGGACAATAACCTCAGATACTTTATATAATACTTCGTCAGGAATTTCATCCAACACTTCAAAATATGCATTCTGGGCTGGAGAATCAAATAGTGCTCACGGTTCTTCAACGACTAATGCAAAGTTCAAAGTTGGACATGATGGATCTATGATTGCGACAGGTGCTAGTGTTTCAGGAACAATTACTGCAACAACTATTAGTTGTACAAACGGAACATTCGCTGGATGGAATGTTACTAGCAACGGGTTAAGTGGAGAAAGATTAAACTTAAATAGTAAAGATGGTGCAATTGAAATTTATCCTGTGAGTGGTGGAAAAATTCTTTTCAATAACGGGATTAGATTAGCTGTACCAAAAGGTGTCATGATTACTTCTAGTAGTAGTGGAGATAGAACAGCTCCTAGTAATGGCGATTTGAATTTAGTCGCAGGGTTAGGAAGATCAGTCTATTTAGCATCACGTTCTGGAGACAGAGACAATGATGTTGAATATCAATGTATTACGATTACTAGTAGCTCGGTTCAAGCTAACTGGCAAAATATTTCAACAAGTTCCTCAAGGGCGACAAAAGAAAATATTACAATATTAGAAAAAAGTAGTATTGATGAGATATATAACTTAGTTCGAAATCTAGATTTCTATCAATATGATTATAAGAAAAATTATAGTGGTAGAAAAGAAAATGTTGGATTTTTGATTGAGGATATTGAAGGTACTATTTTAGAAAAATATCTTCATGTTTATAAAAGCAAAACAGATAAAAATTATAAAAACTATAATAGCGAAGATTTAACAAGAATCTTGCTTTTAATAGTACAACAATTGCAAAAGCAATTGGAAGAAATAAGAAAGAAGGTGATGGAATGAAAAACAAACCAATTACCGTGGCTATGGAAGATGCAACCAATGAGCTTGTAAAAACAATCAGTGAAGTTGCTAATAAAAATCATTTAGATTATTTTCATCTAGAAATAATCATTAATGATATTCATAAGTCATTGTCGCAACAAGTGATGTTGCAAAAACAGCAAGATAGAGATAATTACATGAAAGAAGTTGAATCTCAAAAAGAAAGGAAAAGTGAAAAGAAATGAGATTAATTAAAAATATATTAGGGGGGGGGGTTATGGTTACAGATTAATCATAACTCACGATTCAAGAAAGGAGAGCAAGCATAGATTAAATGTAAGCTCTCTTTTTTGTGAGGTAAATCTATGAGTTTTCCAACGAAAGAATGGCACAATCGTGGTAGTGGATTAACACCTACGCCATATGATGCACCTGGAATGAATGACTTGGAAAAAAGAATATCTGATGCTTTTAAAAATCTGGTTGAATTTGGAGAAAGTCAAAATATTCATTATGCGAAATATGATAATGGATTATTGGAATGTTGGGGAGAAGTAAATGTTGGTGTTATTGGAGAAAACAATCCTAGCTTTAATCGAATCATAACACTTCCAGTATCTTATAAGGATACATCATACGCGATTTTAACGTCATCAAACGGTAAAGGTGCACGTTGGTCATTTGTAAATATAAGAGGCAATATTGTTTCAAAAAATAGTTGCAACATCGGTGCTTATTATAATGGAACAAGTGGAGAAACAGAATCTGAGTTTGGTGTTTATTTTGAAACGGTAGGTTTTTGGAAATAAGAGAGCTATTTAATTATATGCGAATATAATGGAAAAACTTAATCTTCAATGGCATAATAGAGGCGACGGAACACCAACACCATACGATGCCCCGACAACACAAAAAATATGTGACAAAATCGATGAATTAGTTACAGCATTTAATGAAAATAATACTATTGGTTTTCCAGAAACTGAAATACCAGAAATGCTGATTTAAACGATTATACAACTGTTGGTGTTTATGCAAGCATAAATTATTCAAGTACTTTAAAAAATTGTCCACATAAGACAGATGCATTTAAACTTATTGTCGAACGTGTAAGCGTTTCATCAGCCAGAGTTCGTCAAACGGTTATGGCTAATAATTTAAATTGCAACACTTACGTGAGATATTTAAAAGATACTTGGAGTTCTTGGAAAAAAATCACCATGACTGATGTTTCTTCATAAGAAAAGTGAATGTTGGTGATATTGGAAATAACTCATAGAAATGATTAAAAAAAATGTAATCATAAATTTATATGAAAATAACAAAAAAACTACTTGACAGAGTATGTAGGGGTGTTAAGCTTATACATACATACATACATACATACATACATACATACATACATACATACGGGGCTTCGCCTACTTTACAGAAGGGAGGATTGCTATTTAA
>CANRDF010000040.1 GCA_947629255.1 uncultured Bacilli bacterium | reverse complement strand
TTCTTTCATTTTATCATTTTTATTTCATTTGAAAAGTGTGTTCGTTTTTCAACTTACACACTTTATATTACACCCTCTCTCCTCCCATTACATTTTTTATAAACATATTAAAAACAACGATTACATTTACAGTATAGCAATATGTAACCGTTGTTCTCTTAATTCTTTCTTAATAAAATCTTAATTTTTTCTTAATTTGAATTTATTGGAAATTCTACAATAAATTTTGTTACCCAATTTTTTTCTTCATGAAGTAAATGCAATGCAAGTTAATTATCAATGATGGGCAAGATGGAAGTTCAGAAAAACCTTATAATTTAAAACTAGTTAAATAAATATTTATCCATTAAAAAATGAGATTTTGGTCAGTCTCATTTTTTCTTTTTCTTCTTGCCATCTCCTAAAATATCAAACATTGTTTCATCATCTGCAACTTGTTCCGCGATTCTTTTTAATTCTTTCTTGCTAAGCTCTCTTGTTTTTTCAAAGTCTTCAATAATTTGAGTTGCATTATTTACTTTTTCTAAAGCATCTTCTTTGGTTTTGTCTTTTTTCTTTTTAGATTCCTCTTTTGGAGGTTCTTTTGGTTCTTCTACTTTAGGTTGTTCTTTTTTCTGTTCTTTCTTTTGTTTTTTATTTTTCTTATCTTTGGTATTTACTACTTCTTCCTTTTTTTCTTCAGGTTTCTTCTCTATTTTTATTTCTTCTTTAGGACGTCTATCTTTTTTCTTTGTTTTCTTAAATAATAAGATAATAATGATTAAGAAGAATAAAATTAAAACTCCTCCAAAAATTAAGATGACATTTTTATATTTTTCAAGTTCTTGTTCTAAATTTTTTTCAATAGCATCATTATATTTTAAATAGGTTCCATCTAATTTATCATAATAGTAGTAAGAATCTTTTCCGTCTACAATATTCATTGCATATACAATGATAATATTTTTATCTGTTGTAGATACAAGACATTCTCTTTTTTCTTCATTAATTGTAATACTATCTTTTTCAAATCCATTTAATACTTCGGGAATTGATTTAATGTATAAAAGCATTTGATTACTTTTGTTTTCATTATATAAAGTGAATTCATTTTTATCTTTGTCATAAATGGCAAAATGCATAGAACCTTTGGAGTCTTTGACACCAATTAATGTATATTTACTTGTTTCTGAATAGAAAGCTGGGATATCAAAATCTTTGATTTTTACACTTGTTGGCAAATAAGTTGCTGGTGCTTCTACATTTTTTACATTTTTCATAATGGTATACTTGCTATTATTTTCTTTGACATCAATTTCAATTGGATTTTCATCTTCCACATTCACTTTGACTGTGTATATTCTTTCTGTTCCTGTTTCACTCATGACTTTGATTTCAAAAGTGTTAATTCCTTCATTGACTTCAAATTCTCCAGCTCCTTCTAAGCTCGCATATCCTGATTCTTTTTCGGCTTCAATCGTTACTTGATTGACTGTGTTTGGAACTGTTACTGAATATTCTAGTGTCTCTTTGTTAAATTCAGGAGATAATGCATAATCTTTCACACTTAATGATTTTAAATAATTATTTGTATCTTTTTCTCTTGGAGCTTGCACTACAACCGCTTTACTACCACTTATGTTTACAGTGGAACCATCGGCACTTGTTGCATTTCCAGAAACAGTAAATCCTATTTGACCGACGTTGGTTGCTCTACAAGTAACAGATAAATACTGAGTTGAATTACTTGCATCACTTGTTGCATCTGCATAAGATTTGGTACATCCTCCTGTTGCTCCATTACCTGTGATTGTGATCTGCCAAGATGCCACATTATTTAATCTAATAGTTGCTGTGACATTTGATCCCGTTGTTACGTAATTTGAACTTGCATAAAAACTATAGGTAGGCGCGGCATGTGTAATAAGTGGCACTAGTAGAAATGAAAGGAATGTTATTCCTAGGTATTTGATTTTCTTCATATGAATCCTTTCTATGCTTGATTAATTCCTTTTTGGCCAAGCAAATGTTGTCTTAATCTTAATAAATCGGCTGAGTTTACAGTTGTGTTACTTGCAAGTTTTGCGGATTCTAAGTAAGCTCCGTCTAATGAAATTTGTCCAAGTAAATATTGACGCATTTTTAAAAGATCAGCTGAGTTAATAATTCCATCTGCGGTTAAATCTCCATAAATAACTATTGAATAAGTTTCACCCGATGCAAACGTAACCGTTGTTCCGGTTACAATCTTTTCAGTATCTCCCATCAAAGCACCATTTGCTTTTTTAAATGTGAGTTCACTTCCTGTAGTTTTGGCTTTTAAAGCACCTACTGTTGTATCTAAAGATAGATTTGTTATAAAATCTCCTTTTTTATTTAATCCCATATTACTTAAATGTGTTGCTACTGTAAGAGTTTTTGGCTCGGCTGGTTTTTCTTCTGGTTTGGGTTCCGTCTGCGGTTCTTGAGTTTCAGGAGTTACTGGGGTAGGATTTGCTGGAGGCGTTGTTGAAGTATTTGGATTACTTGGTTTTGTCGCTGGACTCGCTGGAGCATCTGGAGTTGCTGGAGTGTTTGGATTTGTTGGTGTACTTTGGGTATTTCCTGTACCTCCTACATAAATACCATCACTGTTTTTTAGGGAACCACCTGCTGCATACACAAGCCCTGCTAATGCTGGGTTTGATTCACTTGAATAGGCTCCAATATTAAAGAAGTTGTAGAATCCTTCATAAGTTTGACCTTTGTAAGTAAATTTTGCTCCACTCGTTGTATTGCTTATTTTACTCCCACTTTCTTGTCTTGCTAAAGAAGCGAGATAGACAGGACTCACATCAAAAGTTTTTCCGGCTTCCATAAAAATGCTTGAATACGGAATATTATCTACGGAATCATTTCCATTCATAAATGTTGGTGCTAAAACACTTTTTACCACTGCTTCTGTTTGGATTTCGTTGTAACTTAAGTTTTCAAACATAAAAATATATGTTTCATCTAAGAAGTTTCTTGGATCTAAATAGTAAGATACGGTTTCAATATTCGCGATGTACCAATTTCCTTCGGTATTCACTCTTGGGTTATCTACACAGGATGGACAACTTGTTTCTTGAATAGAACCAACCGTTCTTTGTGTCGCGGCTGTCTCATTAAAATCTAACCCTGTTTTTAAAGATATAAAGGTCCAGTTTGGATGAGTTACATGTAACTCTCTTAACCATTTTTTATAACTTTCTGGAAATCCTTGTTCATCTAATTTTTTTTCAAATTCTTTGTCTTTTACTTCACTTGTTCCACCAGTTTTCACACCCTTCGCTGTATGTTTGGTTGTCTCTGGCATATTTTCAAAAATAGGAATGGTAAAGCTAAAAGGTAATGTAAGTAAATTATTATCCCGATAACTATTAAATGTTGTACGTGCTTCACTGTAAGGAGCTTCGATGTTTGCCATATATTGATGATTATTTAAAGAGTAATTAGAGTTTGGATTCACATTAAATTTTTTTAAATAACTTGTGAATTGTCCCGCAGAAATGTAACCAGAAGATACAAACTCTGCTCCACCCATAATTGCTTTTTTAGGGCTTGTCCAAGGTCTTCCATAAGATACAGGGATTGTATTTGTTAAACTAATATATTGTGCACAGATATAACCTGTGTCTCCCGCATATTCGGCTTTATACCAACCTTGAGTACAACCTTCTCCTGTTACTAAATTCGTATCTAATACAGTCACGTATTCTCCTTTAGATAAATAGTCTAAAACATCTGCCTTTGTGTTGGCTTCTTTTCTTAAGCGAACACCTTCTCCTGTTATTTGGCCGAACATGCTCGCATGTGTATATGGAATATAACTAAACACTGATATAAAAAGAAAGCAAAAAACTAGAGTAATAGAACAGATTTTTCTTAAAATTTTTTTCATCTTTTGCCTCCTTTTATTCGACAATATTATACCATTTTTTATATAGTAATTAAATAGTATCATAAGCTTTTATGTAAATAATGTGTCGAGTATTTTTAGACAAAACCACTAATTAATCATCTTTTAATACAACAATGTCTTCTATGGATTATTCAGTCATTTCAGTGAGCTTTTAAATCGTCACAAATACATCATACCGCACCACGTCAATTGCTTTTGATTGTTTCATTAAGATTTCTAAATTTGGTTCCTAAAATATGTTGAGATTTTTATATATTTATTATATAATTATGGACAGAATAAATGATTAGAAAGGGAAGTTACTATGAAGATATTTTTTAAGAAGTTGAAGAATACTTCCTTAAGTTATAAATTGCCGTTTCTTTTAACCCTATTTTTGTATTTTGGAAGTTATGGGTATTTTACTTATTTGTTATTAAAGTTAACGGGAATTGAAACTTTAGTAAGATATATCTTGATTGGTTTGTTTGCATTTTATGGAATTATATATATTTTTGTTAGTTTTACGAAAATGTTTCAAAATAAGAAAGGGTTATTTACTTTTCTTACAATTTTAACTTTAATTTTCAGTGCTATTTTTGGAGTTGCATCGTTTGCGATTCGAAAAATCTATTCTAAAATAGATCAGATTACTACAAGTGATACAAGTACTTATACAAGTGTAATTTTAGCTTTAAAGGATACTGAATTCACGAGTGAAAGTAAAATTGGTATGGTGGCTGATGAAGAAGATCGAACAGGTTATATTCTCCCACAAGAGTGGATAAAGAAAGAACATATTTCTAATGAGATTGAATATAAAGGATCTACTTTAGAATTACTTGATGCTTTGTATAATCATGAACTTGATGCTATTTTTATTACAAAAGATTATGATATATTATATTCGGGGGAAGAAAAATATCAAAATATTTATAATGAGACACAAATTGTAAAAGAATATTCTAAAACAATGAAAACAGAAGAAAGTGAACTTCTTGCTACAACAAAAAGTTTGACTGAACCATTTACTGTTCTTATCATGGGAGTTGATTCCGAGTCTACGACTGGGTTAGATGCCAACGCAGCTTTTAATGGAGATACTTTGATGCTTATCACATTTAACCCAAAAACTCTTACGGCAACAATGCTTAGTATTCCAAGAGATGCTTATGTTCCGATTATCAGTGCAAGTGGTAATAGTAGAGGATATGCCAAGATAAATTCTTCGGCTGCTGGAGGAACGGCAAGTACTATTAATACCATTGAAAATATTACAGATATAGAAATAGATTATTTTGTAAAAGTCAATTTCCATGGTGTTGTTGATTTAGTTAATGAATTAGGTGGAATTGATGTTGATGTAGAAGCACCTGATTATAAATATTATATTCAAAGTTATGGAGAAGGAAGACTTTGTGAACAAGATTCGAACCGAAACTTTCAAAATATGATTTGTATGTATGCAGGTTGGCAACACTTAGATGGAGAACAAGCTTTAGCTTATGCAAGAAATCGTCATGGATATTTGGAAAGTGATATTGCAAGAAATCGTCATCAACAACAAATTATTGAAGCGGTTGCTAAGAAGTTAGTTCAAAATGCTAATTTAAAAGAATTTGAAAATTTATTAGATATGATTAGTAATAATATTGCTACGAATATGAAAACTTCCCAAATCTTATCTTTCTATCAATCTATTAAAGGAATGCTTATGAATGCTTTACGTGGTGAAGAATTTATCTCGATTCAAAAAACTGCTTTAACTGTGTATGATTTAGATATTCCGGGAATTTCTACTTTAGGCTATTACGAAGGAAGTATGGAAGCGATTACTAAAGCTATGAAAGAAAATCTTGGCCTTTTAGATGTACAAACCATTAAAACTTTCTACTATGATTATTCTGAAGATTATGAGCGTAATTCAAAAGTAATTGGACAAGGAATTTATTCTGGAAGAACTCTTTATACATTACCTGATTTTAAAGGAAAATCTGTAAGTGATGCTAAGAGTTTTGCAAATACACATCATTTAAATCTTTCGATAGAATATGAAAATAATCCAGATGAAATCCCGGGTATCATCTTAGGTCAAAGTGTTGTGCCTGGAACACTAACGTTACAATTTAAGAATTTTACTATTTATGTTAATAATCCTGAAGAAGAGAAAAACGATGATCCATCTGAAGAAGATACAAATACAGAGGATCCTGAACAAAATCAAGAGGGAGAAGAATCTAATGAAACTTCTCCTACTCCAGAAGAAGATTCAATTCCTGGGACACCAACTCCAGAGGAACCTTCTACTCCTACAGAAGAGGATACTTCTGCTGATGAAGCTTCTAATGATGAAACATCTAGTAATGAAACTGATAATGATGAAAATGCCTAATGGCATTTTTTTGTTTCAAAAAAAATACTTTTAAAAGTATTATTTGGATAAAACATCAAACCCAACGGTATTCGTATTTGTTGTAGGATTTGTCGTATCGGTAATAGTATTATTAATATTTTGTTCTAAGTTGGGTTGTGGAAAAGTACTGTTTTTTCTTGCCGCAGCAGTGACAGCTTCATTCATTGACTTATTTTGAGCCATTGAAGCAAGTTCAGAAATATCTACTTCTTTTTCTTTTGGTCGATTAATTTGAGATAAACCATTCTTTGCTTCTTTCTGATCTACAAGATATCCTATTAAAGCAAAAATGAGAAATAATGCAATTAACATAAGCCAAAAATAGTTTGCTGATAATAATTCTTTTAATATTTCCATAACTTTCTTCCTTCCCTATTTAGGAAATTATAACATAGATTTTTGAAAAAGTTAAGTAGCGAAAAATATCAATTTTTCTTCGTTATCAAACGTCTTATCGCTTCATTTTGAATTTCGGATATATTTCTTTTCTTTATAATTAAAAGTAGCTTACAAAAATAATCATACATTTCATTCGGATCTTGAGAACCTAAGACAATATGATCTTTTTCAAATGTTTCTTGCTCCTCTAAAGGAATAAAAATACTAAAACTTGTTTCAATATCCACATATTCTACTACATCATCAGTTATATTTTTTTGTACATAGATTTTATTACTATCTATTTTATCCACATATGATGGAAATATATCGTCCAATCTAAATTTCTTCTCATTCGAAATATCCCTTTTCAATTCTAAGTATTGTTGCACTGCAGGATTTTTTTCTAATTCTGCGATTCTTTTTTTCTTTTCATATAGACTTTTTCTTTTCTTTAAAAATTCCTGATATTTATTTCTACCATTTATTATATCTTCATTTTTCAAGGTAAACTCCCCCATCACTTAATTTATTATTATAAATCATTTTTAGAAAAAAACAATCAGTTTTCTATTTCTATTACTAGTTTATCCATAGAACAATGATAGGTTTTACAAATAGCATATGCCGTGGAAGTTGTAATGAGATGGTTTCCTGTTTCATAATGACTGTAAGTTGTTTGAGAAATCCCGCATTTTTTAGCAAATTCAGATTGAGACAGTTTTAAGCTTTTTCTAAGTTCTTTTAGTTTTTTTCCAATACTTTTCTTATTCAAATTTATTGGGATCATTGTTTTTTTATTTTTATTAGATAGATTTGTTATGAAATCTAAAGAATAATGATATATATTACAAAACAAAACTAATTTATCGAATGGCATAGGATCATTCGCAGTTTCCCAGCCAGATATAGTTTTCCTACTTACACCTAAAATTTGTCCTAGTTGTTCTTGGGTTAATTCTAATTCTTCTCTTGCATTTTTTAAATTATTATTTATCATACTATCGCCATGTTCATTTTCTCATTTTATTTATTATTCCTTTAAAATGTCTGGATAATAGGTTAAAAATGTGTTATACTTTAAAAAAATATAGGAGAATGATTCATATGAAACTAGAGAAATTTAAAGAGAAAGATCATAAAAGACTAGGAATCATTGTATTTACAATCGTTTGTATTTTATTAGTCAGTGGAGTCATACTTTATAGAACATTTGCTATCTTTGAAGTAAATACAAATCAAAATGTGATTAATGGTCACGTTCAAGGAATGGGAGATTTAGAATTTGCTTTTTATAAAGATAATACTTTAGTAAAAGAGGTTCCTAAAAAAGACGAAGGATATTCCTTAGATACAAGTTCTAGTTATTGTGTAGATTTATTAAATGATAAACAAGTGAGTACAGTCAATTGGGATTATGAAAATTGGGAAGTACGACTTAAGAATGTGAGTACAACAAAAACGAAATGTTATCTTTATTTTAAACAAATATATCAAGAGGAAGAATTAAATGGTGCTATACCAGACCTTGGAAATGGAAGACTTGTTCCCGTCAAAATACTAGAAGAACAACCAACAGGAATTACGATTCAAAATATGAATGGGTCTTATGGAGGAAAAGTGGTAAAAGCAGATATCACAGATAAGTGGTATAGTTACAAAGATAAACAGTGGGCAAACGCAGTGATACTGAAAGATGGAAAAGTAGATGATTATAGTCCAGGGCAAGAAATACTAGAAAGTGATATTGAAAGCTATTTTGTGTGGATTCCAAGATATAAATATAAATTATTTGCAGATATTAAAGATGAATATAATGGAGATACAAATACCTTCAAAAATTTAAAAAATGATACTAGTCTAGATAATAGTGGAGCGAAAAGTATTGAGATTATATTTGAAACAAGAGAAGCAGGAATTACCAATAATAATACTTTTGGAACGTTTTTAACTCATCCCGCTTTTACATCTTTTGATTCAAATGGATTCTGGGTTGGCAAATTTGAAACTGGAACCACATTAACAAATAATTATAATGTTACTAACAGTTGTGCTGTTCAAATCAAACCTAATACTTATAGTTGGAGATACATTAACGTTTCTAATGCTTTTTATACAAGTTACGATTATCTTAGAGAGCTGGATTCTCACATGATGAAAAATATGGAATGGGGAGCTGTCGCCTATCTTGCAAGTAGTATGTATGGATTATGTGACGAATATAACTGTACAGATATTCGTCCAAATAATAATTCAAATTATATTACTGGATATTCTTCTAAAAATCCTTTCACTTGTGGTTACACTAATAGCAACGAAGATTGTAATAAATATGAAGATGCAAAAATAAATACAAATGGAGAAAATACTTATAATTATTTTGATACAAGGAGTAAATTTGCAAGTACTACACAAAATTATTACGGAGTTTATGATATGTCAGGGTGTGCATGGGAATATGTCATGGGAGTCATACAATATAATGAAGCAAGTTCTATACCAGCGACCGGTTTAGATGAATCAAATAATTCTGGATTTGGTGGAAATAATACAAACGGAAGTAGCATAAGTGGAGCACCATGGCCAAGTAAAAAATATTATAATTTATACGATTATAGTGCATCGAATAAAGATTATTTAAGAGGAAATCTTGGAGATGGCACAAAGGAATTTGGACCTTTTAGTTCAGTTTCTTATGATTATGGAACAAATCCTTCTAGAATTGTTAGTAGTTATTATGCTGATTGTGCATATTTTGCTTCTTCAACTGGTCCATGGTTTGTGCGTGGTGGAGCTTATTATCATGGTTCTTTAACAGGAATATTGGCCTTTAATAGTAATAATGGAAGTACATATAGTTATATAGGATTCCGTGTCATCCTTACTCCATAAAAAAAGATTTAGTAAAGATGTTTTTGTTCTCTTTCTAAATCTCTTTTTTTAATACTTTCGCGTTTATCATAAATTTTTTTACCTTTGGCAATCCCAATTAAAACTTTTGCATAATTATTTTTAATATACATTTTAAGAGGAACAATACTAATACCCTCTTTTTCTTTTTCTTCTTTTAATCTTCTGATTTCTTCTTTATGTAACAGTAATTTTCTTGTTCTTCGCTCTTCATGATTGAAACGATTTCCTTCTTCATATTTCGCTATATAAGAATTAAGAAGAAATGCTTCATTCCCTTTAATGGTTACATAAGAATCTTTTAAATCAGCCGAACCTTTTCGAATGCTTTTGATTTCTGTTCCCATGAGTGAAATACCTGCTTCAATTTCTTTTAATATTTGATAATCATAATATGCTTTTCTATTCTTGATTTCCATTTTCTTCACCTACCAGTTCAAAATCTATCATGCTTGTTTCTTTACTTGCTCTTACACATTTTACTTTTACAATATCTCCAATACGATATGTTTTTTTTGTATTATTTCCAATCATGGCTAAAGACTCTGGAACATAATTAAAATAATCTCCTTTTAAAGTACTTACATGAACAAGTCCTTCTACTAAATTTGGAAGTTCGACAAAGAACCCAAAGTTCGTTACTGTATTAATCATGCCTTCATAGATTTCACCAACATGGCTTTCCATATATTCAGCCATTTTCATGTCATCCACATCTCGTTCAGCATTTTGAGCAGCTACTTCTCTTTCACTAGAGTGCTCGGCAATCTGAACTAAACTGTTATTTAAGGTATCTATGGTTGTCATCGAAAAATCTTTTTCTACTAAATATTTTTTTAATAAACGATGGACTGTTAAGTCTGGGAATCTTCTGATTGGACTTGTAAAATGTGTATAAGCATTACTTGCTAAACTAAAGTGACCAATGTTTTCTTTTGAGTATTCTGCTTTTCTCATACTACGAAGAAGCATTGAAGATAAAATCTTAAATTCTTTTTTATCATGAAGTTCTTCTAGAATGCTTTGCATTGTTTTTGGTTTCATATCAATCACTCTTGTATGAAGTGAATAACCAAGTATTTTTAAAAGATTTGTAAAATCATCTATTTTTTCACTATTAGGTTCACCATGGACTCGATAGATAAAAGGTAAATCCATATTATAAATATGAGTTGCTACGGTTTCATTCGCCGCGATCATGAAGTCTTCAATAAGTTTTTCTCCATCGCCACGTTCTACGACCACAACATCTATGGCATGTCCATCTTCATTTTGAATGATTTCCGGTTCATCTAAATCAAAATCCATATATCCACGTGAAATTTTTTCTTTTCTTAAAATGTGAGCTAGTTCATTCATCTCTTTTAATGTGTCAGCAAATTCCTCATATCCTTCTGGAATCGTATCTTCCATAAGAATTTTATTCACTGCTGTATAAGTCATTTTCTTACGACTTTTGATGTATGATTCAAAGATATCATAATCAATAATTTTTCCATTTTGATTAATTGTCATCACACAAGACATAGTTAACCGAATCTCGCCTTCGTTTAACGAACAAATACCATTGGATAATTGATGTGGAAGCATAGGAATGACAGTATTCGCGAGATAATTTGATGTTCCTCTTTCATAGGCTGCATCGCCAAGTGGTGTATTTTCTTTGACATAATGAGATACATCGGCAATATGGACTCCTAAAATGTAGTTGTTTCCATCTTTTTTTAGACTAATCGCATCATCGATATCTTTGGTGTGCTCTCCATCAATGGTAAAAATACATTCATGAGTTAAATCTCTTCTGCTCTGAAGCTCAGACTCTGATACTTCAGATGGAATGTTTTCTAATTCTTTCTCCACTTCAGATCCAAAGTCTGGGTCAATATTGTATTTGTATGCAATACTTAAAATATCCATTCCTGGGTCATCTTTATGCCCAATAATTTTGATGATCTCTCCATGAAATTTTTTAGGAGCATATTCTTCTTTTAGTTTTACTAAAACTTTATGACCTGCTACACAATTTTTTAAAGTTTCTTTTTTTAGTTTAATTTCAAGATTTAATTTTTCATCATCTGGTTTAAAAATGAGCCCATTTCTTCCATCAATTAATTCTCCTACAATGGTATTAATTTCTCTTTTAATGACACGGATAACTCTACCTTCTGGTTTTAATCCTTTTTTAATGACTTCTGCTAAAACAATATCATCATCAATGGCACCGTTCACATCAGCATCATCTATATATAAATCATCTTCTTTAGGTAACACGACAAAGCCAAAGCCTTTTTTGTTTCCTTCAAATTTACCAATTTTTAAATTCACACAGTTTTTTAGAAGAATGTATTTATCTTTTTTGGTTTTGTATACAATATATTCGCTTACTAATTCTTCTAAAACATCTGTAAGTTCACGTAGTTCTTCGGCAGTTTGATATCCCATTAAATCATTGATTTGAATGATATCTTTTGCTTCATAAACACTTTCTAGTTTTTGTAATACTTCTTCTTTCATGTGAAATTTCACCTCATAAATTTATTATACATAAGATTGGGCAAAAATTACAAACAAAAAAGAAAAATCTGTCAATATAGAGTAAAGATTTTTCTTATTTTTAGTTTAGTCATTTTTTAATCTTTATAATACATTTGATTACTACTGTTAGTTTTATCTGGAGCGGTTAGTTTAATGAGTCCTTGCTTTATAGCAGGATGTAAATATTGATTTCTTAATGTGTTTTTAGATTTTATATTTAATCTTTCCATTATTTCATTTGCAATTACTGGGATATTTCTTTATAACTTGCTCAAAACTTAGTCAAAGTAAAAAATGTTTTTAACTATTTTTTCCATAACAACTGTATCCCCTGATACATTTTTTATGTAACATTTTAATCCTGAATCTTTTTAGAAACAGTCATCATTCTTGTATGGTAACCATTTTTAAAATAAAAGTTTTTACCAATTTCATTATAACCAAATACATCAATATTTATGGTGTGACAATTTTGACTTTTAAAATATTCTTCCATTTTGTTT
This sequence comes from uncultured Bacilli bacterium, assembly GCA_947629255.1. Lineage (GTDB taxonomy): Bacteria > Bacillota_I > Bacilli_A > RF39 > UBA660 > Ventrenecus. The sequence goes on along the minus strand of CANRDF010000040.1, from coordinate 1,688 downwards.
AGTAATGCGGAACCAATTCCTTTGCTTCTTGTTTGGTTGGTCACAATGAGTTCTAATACTTCACCCATGTTCTTTTGTCTTTCATAGTCAAAATCTATTTCTGGTTCTCTTATGACACCCATGATAAGACCGACTATATTGGTTTGGTCTTGAGCTAAATAGATTTTGCCATGGTTCTTCCGAACTTCTTCCATATCTTTTTCAAATATCTTTTCTTTGTAATCATCCATCAATATATTAAAGTGATATGGGTCTATAGAAAGAATATAGTTTTGCAATTCTTCTAGTAAATTTTTGACATCTTCAGCATACTTTTCTTCATATTCAATAACTTTCATAACTTCCTCCGCTTATATTATACCGTTTTCTTTCTTAAAATTAAATAAGATATCTATTCTCTTATTTTGATATCTTATTTTGATTGATGATGAATGGTCTAGTTAGACTTTCTAATGATTAAAAATTATGTATGTATTGATTTGTGTTTGGTCTAATTTTTGAAATAAAGTTTGTTCTTGCTTTATGTTGTTTTATTGTTTTGTATTTCTTTATTTTGTTGTTAAGTATAATACTAAGGATATTACAAAGAAAGCAATGCCGAGAACTGCTGTAAGTCTTGTAATCACAAGTTCCAATCCTCTTTCTTTTACAACTCCAAATAGTCTATCATTTCCACCTGAAAAGATTTGTCCTGCATCTCCACTTGCTTTATTACTTTGTAATAATACTAAAACAATAATGAGTACAGAAAGTATTAATAAAATAGTTTCTAACATATATATTTCCTCCAGTCCTATTTAATTTAACATATTTTTCCTTGTTTTTCAAGAAATGTGTAATGTTTCTTCAATGATTTTATAGATTTCTTCTCTTCCCTTCTTAGTTGTTGCAGAAAATTTTATAAAATCTTGATCTAAATTTAATGTTTCTTTTATGATTTTGTCTTGTTTGTCTCTTAATGAAGCATTTACTTTATCGTATTTTGTTGCCACGATAGTAATAGGTATATTGTAGTATTTTAAGAAGTTATACATTAAGACATCATCTTCGGTTGGTTTGTGTCTATAATCAATGAGCATGAATACTTGAGATAAGTCTGTTCTATTTTTTAAATATTCTTCAATCATTAATCCTATTTTATAATCACTTTCTTTGGATAATTTCGTATAACCATATCCTGGAACATCTACTAGATAAAATTGTTTATTTATTTGATAAAAGTTTAACGTTTGGGTTTTCCCTGGTTTACTTGAAGTTCTTGCAAAGTTCTTACGTCCTATTAAAGCATTGATAAAACTGGATTTTCCAACGTTACTTCTTCCAACAAGTAAAAATTCTTTTAGATTGTCTGTTGGATATTGACTCAGCCTTACTGCAATGTTGGTTAATTCTACAGAATCAATTTTCATACCTCACACCTCTTTTGGTATATCTATTATATGATACTTTCTTTGTTTTTGCAAACTAATCCGGTTTTAGAAAAAATAGTATAATTATCATTTTATTCCACATACAACAGTGGATGGTTAACTTTTTAATGACTTTCGACATCATTCGACAGATTTCGACAAAACCTGTCAAAAAAAATGGCCAAATTAGGTAAATTTGCCCATTTTTGGTCAAAATGAGTGCAAATTTTCAAAATTTGCTAAGCAGATTTTCAAAATCTGCAAGGTTTTTGCTATTTT
>CANRDF010000039.1 GCA_947629255.1 uncultured Bacilli bacterium | reverse complement strand
TCCTCTAACTCTATTTTCAGTAGTCATAGCCAAATCTTGTGGATACATACGGCTATTTTCTCTAAAATATATTTTATTATCTAGTATAGTATACGAAAAATTTTTAACTGTTAAGTCTGCTTCAATAGAATTATCTTCTTCAATATCATCTAATTCATATTCTTTTACTTCGGTGTGTATATTTGAAATTGCTTGTTCTAATTTGTTTTCTAAATTAGTTCCATCTGATATACAAGCAGAATCATAACCAAATCTAGTAGAAATCATTTCCATATTACCCATTATCATATCTGGGTGGTCTACAAAATATTTATTCATTGTTATTCCATTTTTATCAGTATCTAAATACACCCAATCTGGTTCTATGTCTGTAATGGAATCTCGTTTTTGTAAAAATATGATATCAGAGGTTACTTCCGTTCCTGCATTGGCTTTAAACGTGTTATTTGGAAGTCTTATTGCACCTATTAAATCGGCTCGTTGGGCAATATATCTTCTAACGCTTGGATTTTCTTTATCTAGTGTGCCTTTTGAAGTTATGAATGCAACAACTCCTCCCGGTCGTATCTTATCAAGAGTTTTAGCAAAGAAATAATCGTGAATCAAAAATTTATTTTTATCATATTTTTTATCTATTACTTTGAAATCCCCAAATGGAACATTGCCAATTGCAACATCAAAAAATGAATTGGGAAGATTAGTATCTTCATAGCTTTGAACTGCAACTGATGACTTTTGATAAAGTTGTCTAGCAATTCTACCACTTATTAAATCTAATTCTACTCCATAAATTTTACAGTCTTTTAATGAATTTGGTAGCATACCGATAAAATTACCCGTTCCACAACTAGGCTCTAAAATATTACCCGTTTTTAATCCCATATTTTCTAGTGCTTTATACATAGCTCTTATAACAACTGGTGGTGTGTAAAATGCTGTTAAAGTCGACTCTCTTGCTTGTGAGTATTCTGTTTCATCAAGTAAATTTTTTAAAATATAGTATTCATTACTCCAAGAAGAATCCATTTCATCAAATGCTTGTGGTAGTCCTCCCCAACCAACATATTGTGATAAAATTTGTTGTTCTTCGGGGGTAGCAAAACGATTTTCTTCTTCGCATTGTTTTAAAACTTTAATCGCCTCAATATTACGATTAAATTTTTCTCTATCACTACCAACACCTAACATATCATCTGTAATATGAAAGTTATTTCTATCTTCATTTTTGATTTCTGGGTGTATATCAAAAGTAGTAACCTTATTTCTTTTCTTTTTTGCAATATTAGGTATGATTGTTTCTTTCTTTTTTTCTTCTTCTTGTTTAGATATTAAAGATAAAACTGTTTCTAAATTTTCATCACGAAATATAGGAAACCCAACACCATTTTGAAAAGTAACATCTTTTAAACTCACTACATCATCATTGATACTGTCGATTATAAATTCTCTACCATTAATCGTAACATTTTTGCCTATTAAATTATCTTCAAGTTTTTCTTGTTCATTCAATTTTGTTTCATATTTTTGGCGATATTCTTTTAATCTTTCTAAGTCGTGATTATCTACTAAATCGACTGTTCCATCTTCGTTATATTCGAATAATTGTTCTAAAAGAAAATCGTAAACTTCTTTTCCCTCTAAATCTATATCATCAGAATACATAACAATATTTTCGTTAGAATTAAAGTTTACCTTAATATCATTCATATCATAAATGGATAAGATATGCTCTACTAAATCAACTTCATCATTAAATTCACCATACTCATTCTGTTCTTCTTTGACTTCTTCCTTAACGATTTCAACTCTTAAATGATTATTACAAGGGTTTTCCCTTACTTTCTTATCAAATTCTTCAAATGACATTTCTTGATTAAATAAAGGAAATTGATAATCATATAATCTAACAATATCATTATCTACGGATAAAATTTCAAATTTATCAGCACCAATATAGACTTTATCACCAATATTATATTTATAATCATACATGATATCTTTTGGAGTTTCAAAACTATTATTGTCTATTAATTCTTGACTTTCTAATTCTTCTTGTTGTTTTTGATTTTCTAACCAATTAGGATATTCTTTTAATTCTTTAGGATTAAGATATCTATCTGCTTTAATGAGTTCTTTAATACGTTTTTCTACATAATTCCATTTAAGTAACGTTTGAATTTTGTTTTCAGAATACCCTCTATAAAAAGCAATGCCTTTGCTATCAGTCCAATAATCTATACCTGAACTACGAATAGCATCTGATCCTCCACTTATACCATATAAATTTTTTAAATATTGGATATTTTCAGTAGTAGATAAACTTTCTTGATATTGTCTATAGATTGCATACTTTCTTTCAGTATATTCTGTTTGAAAATATTTATCTATAAACTCTTGTGAAAATTCTAACTCTGGTAGTTCTTGTTCTTCACCAATTAAAGATAATTGTTCTTGTTCTGAAAAAAGAAATTTTTTATTGTCTTTTAACTGATGTAACAATATCATCGCATCATAATGATATGTTAAATCTTCCCAAGTCACAAAACTCTCTGTATCTCTTGTAGAAAAATCACCTTTCCAAAAAAGAACTCCGTTTTCAAACTTTTTTAAATAATATATATCTTTATTCACTAAAAAACCAACATCAGTATTTTCAAAAGAATTTTTAATAAACTCAGCTCTTTTTAAAGAGTCAGTTTCTTGTTCAAAATATCTTTTTACTTCTGATGTAGGTATTTTTAATTCTACTTGTGCAAGTATTTGATTAATTTCATCATCGGTCACACAATACAAATGAGGTGCTTTATCATCGTGAATCCAAAAATCTAATTGTAGATTAGTTCGTTCATAATCACTTCCTCTGCTGCCATCTTTAAGTTGTTCATTAGACCTATCCACTTCATTGGTTCTTTGGCTTTCATTTCCTCCGTTACGTTCTCTTTCTTCGCCATCTCTTGCACTATCTGCTCGACTTTCATTTCTGAATTCTTCTGAATTTCCATCAAATGCTCTTGAAGTTCGTTGTTCATTAGCAGATTCGTGTAAAGTGCTTTCTTGTGGTTCTTCAAAAAGTTGAGTCTCATGATCGCGTATTTGCCCTCCACCCGAACTTTGTTCTGTGGTGCTACTAAATTCGGTATTAAATAATCCCCACCTTGAATGTAAGTAATCATTGTTATTCCTCCCATCTAAATGATTTACACCCTTATCATAAATTGTTTCTGTTTCTTTTTCAAATGTGCGAATTTTATTAATTTCAATAATTCGTAAATTTTTGACAGTTTGATAAATAGTTCGTATACCCATTTGAGCAATATCACTAATAGTTACTCCTAAAAGATTAATGATTTTGCTATCTTTTAATTGAGTTACATTATGAAAATCTTCTTTACTAAAAAAATCATACGGTGAAATGCCACTTCGATACATAAGGGAAAATGCAACAGATTTTTCTATCAAAAGAGAAAATGTAGCCATATTTTCAATTTCCGAATTTTCTTCTTTCAGATAATCTTGTATATTATCTTCTACCAAGATTTTGGATAAAGATATAATCGCTTTTCCTAAAGATGTCTTATCTTCTAAAACACCATATTTATTTTCTAATGCCTCAATAACATCATTTTCATAAGCCTTTGACACAGTCCATAATGCAAATTTTTTTCCACTTTTACAATTCGTATCAGTAACATCAAAAACGTATGATAAGGAAGAATAGCCATTCGTTTCTTCCAAAATAGCTATTCCTTTTGCACCCTTATTAACCCAACGTTTTAGCTTTTGGTTCCAATCTACCATTGTTGCACAAGCAATGGCACTTGGTTTTTGAGCATAAATCAATACTTGATTATAAAATGGATATTTGTAATTCTTTGATGCACATTCCAAAAAAGACATCCAATCATTTGGTTCACTAATTTCTTGTAATGTTTTATTGTATAATTGAATAATTTGATTACTTTTTATGGTTATCACCTCTCACGTTCTTTAACTTCTTTAATATTGATTTTATTAGTCAAACATTGATACTTTTCCAATGCTTCTTTTACAGAAAGATTAGATAATAATTCATCAACTTGTTTTTGAGCATCTTTCATATTTTCTGCTTTCACTTCAAAAACCATATTTCCATTCAGTTCAGCATTTACTTTATAAGTTTTCATTTTTTCCCTTTCCTTTCTCTTTTACTCCACTTAAAAATGAAATAATTTGTTTTTCTTTAATTGCTTTTTTTAATTCTAAAATAATAGCAATTTCCATCGATTGTAAATTAGGCAATCTTGCTAGATCTTCCAATTTAATCTCTATAATTTTTTTATCCGTATCAAATCCACTAGAAAACAATTTTTCTAAGGTTTTGGAAATTTGTTGAAAAGTAAACTCATTTTTCATACTCTTTTTCCTCCATTAGTTCAGATATGATTATCATTTGTTTGTCTGTATTTTTTCGACAAGTAATAAGTGTTAGTGTCCTTTTTTCCAAGTTTCTAACAATGTTAGCCGTGCCATTTTTAGGAATATCATAAATATTTACAATTTTATAAACATATTCTTTTCCTTTATAAATAAGAGACAATGTATCATTGATTGCCAATTTATCCAAATGTTTAAAATAAGAAATACTACTCGTTCCCGAATGACTTACCAAAATAAGGTTGCTTTTCTCTTTATCGGGAAAGGTAGACTCTTTAAGAATTTCTATATTCCGATTCACATTATTACAGTAACTTCCAATAGAACACAAGCCCTTTTCTAAACCTAAAGCAGGAATTTTTAAAACTGCTACATAAGAAACCTTAGTTGAAACTAATTCAGCAATAGGTTCCTCAATAGTTTCATTTTCTGTTTGAGGTTCTTCTTTTTGTTGTGTTTCGTTTACAATATCTTTTTGAATTTCATAAAAAGATTGTATTTCTTTTTTTTCTTCTACTTCAAAAGATACACGATTACATACTTTTATGCCGATAAGGACAACACCTAAAACGAATAAGAAAGAGCCAAAAACAAGAAGATGACTCTTTCTTTTACTTAACTTATTTTCTTTTTTTAAGTTCATAAATGATTACCCCCAATCCAGCGAAACAAAGAATGGCTCCTAAAATTTCAACAAAATAGTTATCATTCATTCCAGTATTTGGAACGTCTACAATAACTTTTTCGTTCACCATATTAGCTTTGACAACCTCACCATTTTCCTTAATCTCGAAAAACATTTTTTCTGAATTTAATACGTATCCACTTGGTGCTTCTTTTTCAAGAATGTAATATTTACCGTATCTTAATTCTTCTATGATGATTTGTCCTTTTTCATCAGTTCGTCCACTAAAAACAAGTTCGCCTTTATCCGTATAAATCTCAATTAAAGTATTAGGTAAAGCCTCCGAAGTGGATAAGTCAGTTTTTGTGAATTCTAGTTTTCCAGTAATAGGTTTATCTTTCATTTCTGCTTTCACAATCTCACCGTTTTCTTTAATTTCAAAAAGGACTTTTTCATCAGTAATAAGATATCCTGTCGCAGCCTCTTTTTCAAGAATGTAATATTTGCCGTATCTTAATTCTTCAATAGTAATCTTTCCTGTTTCATCTGTTTTTCCAGTATAGATTAGCTCATCATTTTCTGTGTAAATTTCAATCACAGTATTAGGGACAACTTCGCCTGTGACAAAGTCAGTTTTTGTAAATTCTAATTTTCCAGTAATAGGTTTATCTTTCATTTCTGCTTTCACAATTTCACCGTTCTCTTTAATCTCAAAAAAGACTTTTTCATCAGTAATAAGATATCCTGTTGCAGCCTCTTTTTCAAGAATGTAATATTTGCCGTATCTTAATTCTTCAATGGTAATCTTACCTGTTTCATTGGTTGTTCCAGTATAAATTAGCTCGTCATTTTCTGTGTAAATTTCAATCACAGTATTAGGGATAACCTCACCTGTAACAAAGTCGGTTTTTGTAAATTCTAATTTTCCAGTAATAGGTTTATCTTTCATTTCTGCTTTCACAATCTCACCATTCTCTTTAATCTCAAAAAAGACTTTTTCATCTGTAATAAGATATCCTGTTGCAGCTTCTTTTTCAAGAATGTAATATTTGCCAACAGATAATTCTTCGATGGTAATTTTACCCGTTTCATCGGTTTTGCCGGTATAGATTAACTCATCATTTTCAGTGTAAATCTCAATCACAGTATTAGGGATAACTTCTCCTGTGACAAAATCTGTTTTTGTAAATTCCAAACGACCTTTTTTAATTTTATTCTTTAGTTGCAAACTACTAGATACAATTTCTATTTCGTTATCATTTGAAAGAAGTTCAACATAATGCTCCGTTTCATCTAAAACATAATTATCTAATGTTTTCGTTTCCTTTATCATATATTTTCCTAAATACAAATTATCGAAAAGAACACTACCATTCACATCTGTAACTAAAGATTTAATTTTTTCACCTTTTTTATAATGCACGACACCATCTAAAGTAACGATATCTTCATTTGCATACAACGTGAATTCTACATTATCCAATTTTTTTTCTTCATAACTAAAAGTGCCATCTTCTGCTTTTAAAACCTCTCCCGTTTTTTCAACAGAGATTTGCCCTTTGATCTGTTGATTTTCAGCTTTAACAACGACAATTAAATCATCACCACTTCGCTCACTTGTTTCTTCATCAACAGTAAAAATAATTTTATTCTTACTCAATAAATAATTTTTAGGTGCTTTGATTTCTTCTAGTTCGTAAGTTCCACCCTCTAAAGCATAAGGGGTAATAAGTTCGCCATTTTCATCGGTTGAATATTCACAAATGGTTTCATTTTTAGGATAAGTGACTTTTTGACATACATATTCATTTGTCGATAAATTCTTGATTTTAAAAACAATTCCTGCAAATGCTATATTTTTTTTAGACTCAGAATCGATTTTTATAACTTTTAATTTTGCTTCAAAAGGTTTGTTGAGCAAAAAAATACGGGTATCACTTTCAACGTTTTCATCTACGGATAACTCTATATCTTTTGCCTTAATAAAATATTCTTTTCCTTTCGTTTGGCGAATAATATAGTCATCATAAGGTATAGTCACAGAAGAAGTTCCAGTTTCATCAATCACAAGAGTTGCTACTACTTTATTGGTTGTCTTACTAATAATTTCAAAAGTAGCTCCTACTTCGGCATATACTTCATTTTGTGTTAAATAAGTTTTATTAATATGAAGTTGAGTTGTGATTACCTTATCATTAACATTCACTTCTATGAGACTATCACCGTTTTCCGTAGTCACTTGAAACTTATAAGAATTTTTATCTAAAATATACCCCTTTGGTGCTGATATTTCTTTAATCGTATACTCGCCAAGCAACAAATTTCTTTCAGATGTTGCTGAACAATCTTCACCAATAGTAAGCTGAGAAATTAATTCTGTTCCTTTGTAAATTCCATATACGGCTCCCTTTAATTGTGCATTACCTCTTGGAGTACAACTATTATTATCTCGATCATATTTAATAATTTTGACTTGCCCCAAATACATCTTATCATAAACAACAAGATCGACTGTTGTTTGACCTGCATTCAAATCAAAATAGTGTTTCTCCGTATCTAATTGATAATTAGTACCTGCTTTTGTTTCTTGAACGTAGTAACGTCCCAACTCTAAATTATCAGCTTTGGCACCACAATCGCTACCAATGGTTAAGTCTTTAACAAAAGTGTTATCTTCTTTATAAAGTTTATACTCTGCTCCTTGCAAACTTCCTCCAGATTTTGGAGTACAAGTTTTACTATCTTGGTCGTATTTTTTCAAATTTAAACTACCCAAAATAATTTTATCGTAAACTTTAAGTTCTACTGTTGTTTGATTAGCATTCAAGTCAAAATAATGTTTTTCTGGATCTAATTGATAATTAGTTCCTGCCTTTGACTCTAAAACATAATAACGTCCTAATTCTAAACCATCTGCTTTAGCACTACAATCGCTACCAATGGTTAAATCTTTAACAAAAGTACCATTTTCTTTATAAAGTTTATAAACGGCTCCTTGTAAACTTCCTCCTGTTCTAGGATTACAAGTTTTGTTGTCTTGGTCGTATTTCTTTAGATTTAAACTACCTAAAATAATCTTATCGTAAACAACAACTTCCACATTGGTATTGCCACTATTCAAGTCAAAATAATGTTTTTCCGAATCTAATTGATAGTTAGTCCCAGCTTTTGACTCTTGAACATAGTAACGTCCTAATTCTAAACCATCTGCTTTAGCACTACAATCGCTACCAATGGTTAAATCTTTAACAAAAGTATTATCTTCTTTATAAAGTTTATAAACGGCTCCCTGCAAACTTCCTCCTGTTCTAGGATTACAAGTTTTATTGTCTTGATCATATTTCTTTAATGTAAGACTTCCTCCAGTAACATCTCCACTAACGCTAAATTGCACAGGATCTAAATTACCTGCAATAACTTGATTTTGATAAGTTCCATGAACAAAATAGATTGGAACTGAATTATACTGATTAAAATTTTGTGTTAATTTTACTCTATAATTTCCTACTGATGTTGGAGTAACATTAAGATTATTTCCAACAATACTTGCATTACAATTTGTGCATTCTGATACTTGGAATTTACTTAAAATACCTTTATTATCCGTAAAAGTTACACTTTGATTTATCGAAGTATTTTTTGTATCATAAGCAAAACTTGGTAATTGCTCGTGATTATCTACTAATTGCTTTATTGTTGCTCTTTCTTGAGAAATATCAACTAAATTTGACTCCGATAAATTGTTATCAAATCTTGTTTCATGTCCACCGGGTGCATTGATTAATATGTCCCAAATCATTCCCTGTGCAGCCATATAATATTTCAAATCATTATGTCCAGGATAACTATAACCATAATAGGCAATTTTGGTAATTTCATTTTTTTGAACTTCTGTTAAGCCAGCACTACTCCAATTTTCTGTGCTTGAAAACATATTTCCAGATACTGCTTTTACACCCGGTTGTATACAATATGCTGGAACATTATTTTGTGTGTAATATTCCATATAATCATAGATGGTTAAACCATTTTTAGGATTATATCTTTCATATCCTATTCGATTTCCCCCATAATAAAAATCGCTAACGTTTGCTTGTGCAAAAACGTTTCGTAGTCCTAAAAAACTACATAAAAAAACACCAAATATAATTATTGGTGTAAACAATATTTTTCTCATTTTTTCACCTTTCTATTTTCTAAAATTTTTTATTACCACAGTTAAAACCATTGTTTTTTAAATAAGTAATAACATCTACTAATTTTTGTTTTTCAGTAATTGGTAAATACATCTTCGGATTACCATTACCGTTTTCATCTTCACAAATATTCTGAGGAACATAAAGCATTGTCATAAAGATTTCCCTCTTACAATCATCACCATTATAAACATTGCCCTCAAGATTATACCAGTAGCCATACCCATAGTTTGAACTCGCATAAGCTCCAAAATTTGTTGCCTCTTTTTGAGTATTAAAAACATAAGAATATTGATTTTCTTTTTGATAGTTATTAAGCCAATTTTTCCAACCAATATTGCTATCACTACAAATTTGTTTTTGTTTAGGTGTTTCTTCAACAATTTCTGTCTTTTCTTCAGGTGAATGTTCCTCTTGTTTAGGTTCCTCAACTTTTGGCAAACTGACTTGTGGTTGTTCCTCTTGTGGCAAATCCTTTTTTGGTTCTTCCACTTTTGGTGCTTCTTTGGATACTTGCTGTTCTTCCTGTATAGGCTCTTGGTTTTTTTCCTCTGCTTTTTCAATATTTTCTGAAACGTTCTGTTCTTCTTTAACTTCTTCCTCAACACTACTTTCATGTAAAGATGGTTCTTTCACAGTAGTTGATGATCTTTGAGTTTCCCTTTCTGAAGAACTTGTTTCAAAATCTTTTTTTGAATCTGAATAATCAGAAAATTGAAACCTCACTATAAACAAACTTAAAATACTAACACTTACTAAAAAAATAATTATTAACGAATACTTTTTCACTTTTTTTCTTCCTTTCATGGCTATATTATATACTTATTCACATGAATTGTCATATCTGTATTTTTTTCAGTAAGTAATTTTTCAGTAAGTAAATTAAAGGGGAGATTTATAAAGAGGGGGAAATATTACTCTCACCTTTCTTGCTGAGTTTGCTCTTTTTTCTTTTGCAAATGCCTACCGTAGAAAGCCAAAGCTCTTACCACATAATCTTCAATTTTTTCTTTTTCTAAGTTTTTTGGGAGTACACTTTGTAACCGTGTTCCGTTAAACTTAAATACAAATTCTTGATTAGGTTTTGCTTCTGAAAGTGTTTTTTCAATAAGAGCTTCTGTAAGTTCGCCATTTTTACTTAAATTTTTCATTTTTATTGCTTGAGAATGAGATGGTGTGCAATCATTACTTTCAATAGAATCTAACACATTGTATTGTTCATCTTTAGACAAAAAGGATAGTTCTACTGCTGGACTTAATGCAATTTTTCCATTATCAACCATTTCAAGTAACTCTGGTATTAGTTCAGTAAGTCTGATATATCTTTGAATTTGTCTTGCACTATCTTCGGACGCATCAGCCAAAAAATTATCAGAACGTAACTTCGTGCCAAGTTGGCACGAAGTTAAATCATTTCTTTTCCCTTGATGATTTAATGCTTCTAATTTCATTTTATAAGCAAATGCTTTTTCACTTGGGAGTATCTTTTCCCTTTGCATGTTGCTGTCAACCATAATAATAATTGCTTCATCATCTGTTAAATTTCTTACAATACAAGGCATAGTTTCTTTATTAGCTAGTTGACTGGCAAACTTTCTTCTATGCCCTGATATCATTTCATATTTACCATTTGATTTTGGTCTAACTAAGGCAGGGACTAATACACCACTTTCAATAATGCTATCTTTCATCTGTTCCATTTCTTCATTATCTATAACTTTGAATGGGTGATTTGGAAAATCATCAATATCACTTAAATTGATATCAACAACTTTTTCAAGTTTAGCATTATCTCTTTCTTCTTCTGTTGTAAAAAGGTCATCTAATTTTGGTAGTGGCATTTTTGACTCTGTCTTTGCCATCTTCCAACACCTCCTTTGCTAAAGAAGAATATGCCTCAGCAACTTTACTGTTTTTATCATAAGTAAAAATACTTGCCCCTCGTGCAGTTGACTCTGCTGTTTTAATTGCTATTGGAATTTGAGTATTAAATACTTTTACAAAACTTCCATAACTTTCTTTTAATTGATTTTCTATTTCTTTAGAAAGATTTGTTCGTTTATCTACTAGTGTAAGTAATACTCCCTCGATTTGCAACTCTGGGTTTATCTGTTTTTTTACTTTAGATATGGTTTTAAGAAGTTGTGTCATACCTTTAGCTGCAAAATATTGGCTTTGAACGGGTATGATTACACTATCTGCACTCGCAAGAGCATTTATTGTTATCATTCCTAAACTAGGCATACAATCTAAGATAACATAATCATAGTCTTTTTTTATTTCTGATAAACAATTTCTCATAGTGTATTCTCTGCTCATAGCATTCACTAACGACATTTCTAATGCAGACAAATCCAAACTAGACGGCAATATATCTACATTTTCTTTATGATGTAATAATGCTTGTTTAGTTTGAATATCAACATCAGTTAATGATTGCTCCATTAAATCAGCTAAGGTAAGATTTAATTCTTCTTGATTATACCAACCGGCATAGGTAGTTAAATCGCCCTGAGGATCAGTATCGACTAACAAAACTTTTTTTCCTTCCTTTGCTAAAGCAACACCTAAATTAAAAGCAGTAGTTGTTTTTCCAACTCCACCCTTTTGATTTGCAATAGCAATAACTTTGCATTGTGACATACAATTCTTCCTCCTTTCATTTAAACTCTAACCATATTTTATGGCTATGTATTTTTCTGTAAATATGTTTTCTAACTTTACACTTTTAAAAGAGATTACTTTACAGTGGTCTATAAGTTTTTTGAAATTTTGACGTTTAAAAGACGTTTCGCTAGCTCAAAAAAAAGTGCCAAAATCCCATAAATACGGGCTTTGTGGCACAAAAAGAGAGCCTAATGGCTCTCACAGGGGGTTTGTTCATATACACTCAGAAGTGATCGTAAGTGTATATCGGCACAGCGTTTATAGCTATGCTATATAAAGTATATAAAATTTTTTAAAATTCGTCAATTCCTAAAATCAATTTTTTGCACAATTTTTGTAAAATATGGATAAGAAAGATACTCTTCTTTGGAAATAAAATCATTTACTTTTTCTTTCATTTCTAACAAAATCTCATAATCTCTTTTTAAGTTGGCCATTTGAAAAGTCATATCTCCACTTTGTTTCACTCCAAACAAATCTCCTTCTCCTCGAAATTCAAAATCTTTTTCACTAATATAAAATCCATCATTACTTTCTTCTAGAACTTTTAATCTCTCTTTTACTTCTTTACAAATAAAGTAACAATAACTTTGAAGTTCACTTCTTCCAACTCTTCCTCTTAACTGATGCAGGGTTGCTAGTCCAAATCGTTCGGCATTAAAGATTAGCATGACTGTCGCATTTTTGACATCCACACCTACTTCTATTACCGTAGTTGCAATAAGTATTTTAATATCCCCATTTTTAAAGTCATTCATAACGGCTTGTTTTTCCTCTTTTTTCATTTTACCATGAAGAACTTCAACCAGAACTTTTCCATGAAAAGCAGTTTGAAATCTTTCTTTTAATAAATAAACATCTTTTAAATCGTTCTCGGTATTTTCTTCAATCATCGGAGCAACAACATAGACTTGATGATTTTGTTTGATTTCTTCTAAGACTTTTAATAAAGCTATTTTAAGTTCACTTTCTTGTAATACTTGAGTAATTACTTCTTTTCTTCCTACTGGCTTTTCTTTAATCATAGAAGTATCCATATCTCCATAAATTGTTAAAGCATACGTTCTTGGAATGGGAGTCGCGCTCATAAAAAGCATATCAGGACGCATTCCTTTTTCTTTTAATAAGTCTCTTTGATTTACTCCAAAACGATGTTGTTCATCAGTTACAACAAAACCTAAATTATCAAAAAATAAATGTTCATTTAAAATCGCATGAGTTCCAATTAAAATATCAATTTCATGATTTTGAACTCTTTTATGAATATTTTCTTTTTCTTTCTTTGTCATACTTCCTACCAATAATTCTACCGAATATGGAGTATCTTTGAGTAGTTTTACAATGGAATAATAATGCTGGGTTGCTAAAACTTCGGTAGGTGCCAAAAACGCACTTTGATACCCTGCTAAAGTATTTGCATACATCAAAACAGTCGCGACAATAGTCTTTCCAGAACCAACATCTCCAAGTAGCAAACGATTCATTCTTTTTTTCTCAATCATATCTTCAAGTCCATCTTGAATGGCTACTCTTTGATCACCTGTTAATGTAAACGGAAGTGTTTGAATAAACTCTTCTATTTTTCTTAAATCCATCGATTTTGAAATTCCTACTTCTTGTTCTTTTAATTTTTTTAAATATTGAATTTTAAACATAAATTCAAAAAGTTCTTCATAAATAATTCTTTCTCTTGATTTTTTTACAAGCTCCATCTCTTTTGGATGATGAATATTCTCTAAACTTTCTTTCTTTGATAAAAAATGATGTTCCTCTTCTACTTCTTTTGGTAACACTCTTTCAAATGTATTTATTTCTTTTAAAGCATTCTCTATCATTTTAGTAAGAACACTATTTTTAATACCTTTAATTAAATGATAAACAGGAACAATTTTCTTATCTTCTATTTTGGATAATTTCATATCATTAGCTGTAAAAGTATTTGTCTTAGAATTATATTTTCCAATTAATGTAATTTCTTTCCCAATAGTTAAATGAGGTTTTAAATAGGCACGATTAAAAATGGTGACTTTAATCACTTTTCCATAAGTCTCACAAGTAAATCTTAAAGCATTAAAATTCTTTCTAATGTAAGATACTTTAGGGGTATCAAAAACTTTTGCATTAATGGTCACGACAACCCCATCTAAAGAGTTTTCTAAGACTTCTGGTTCATAAAGTTGATACTTATAAGGATAATAAGAGACAAGGTCTTCTACACTGTAAATATTAGCTTTATAAAGAAGTTCAATATACTTCTCTCCTATTCCTTTGACATGTGTTAAATCCATAACCAACCACCTCTATTATTATAAATGTTTTCAAAGAAAAAATCTATCCTCACGGATAGACTTTTAATAACCACTTTTGGAAAGTCCCCGCAGGAACTTTCCTTAAAAGAATAAAAAGGGGTTGACTAGTGTGATACTAGCACCAATTCGCCTTCTCAAGTGAATTGGTGATTTATATACTAACCGAAACTTCCCCATTTGTCAACAAAAAATTTCAATTTTTTTTAAAATTCGGTTACTATTCACAGCCCATGATAAAGACACGACAAAGAATTAGCTAATTAGCTAATCTTTTTTTGTTCAAGAATCTC
>CANRDF010000038.1 GCA_947629255.1 uncultured Bacilli bacterium | reverse complement strand
GCTCCGTACAAGTTATCCTTTTCACCTAGCAACGTTGCCAAGTGTATCGGTAACCTCGCACATCAATGCCGTCATACAAATCCAATTCTACTATAAAACATATGAGATTGCAAGCATTTTTTGCATTTTTTTAGCAAAAAAATCACAACTATCAAAAGTGATAACAGCATCAAAAAAGAGAACTAAATTTTTAGCTCTCTTAATAATCCATAAGTGATATTAAGCAACTTCCCCACCAATATGCGCTTCATAATATTTTTCACATTCTGTATCAAAGTCTTTTAATTCAGTTTGGGTAACGTTTGTACCATCTTTAGCTAAGAATTGAAGTGGTTCTAAAATAGTAGTGTTTTCAATCTTACTTATAGTAACATTTAAATGGTTATCATTAGTTGTAACATTATTAGCTTTATCTTGAATAGAGAAATCTCCAGAAGTTGTAATACTTTCAATATATTGATTATCACTAGTAAGCTTTACGATTAATTTGACTTCGTTACTAACTGGGACAATATTTTGATTATCTTTATTTTCAGTAGTAATATAAGCATTATTTAACCAATTGGTAAAGTTTTCCATATTTAATGTAACTTCATAATGATCATCTACTTTTGTTACTTTTTCAATGGCATTTACTGTACTTTTATCTTGAATCATGTCTTGTAGTAAGCTAAGCTCATGAACACCTAAACTTACTTTTTGAATCATATTTTCAAGTACCCAGTCATTAATTTTAGGCTTACAATCTGAAGAACCTTTTACACATTCATAGCTAGCATCTTTCTTCACATATATACTACCATCTCCAACATGATTTTCATCAGCATATTTTCTTTGGAATGTATATGTTTCAATAAGAGAATCCGTTGATACATAATGAGTAAGTACTTTATTTCTATCGTATTCATACGTGAATTTCTCATCATTATTTTTAATTCGATTATCTCTAGTTACTGTTAAATTAGTTGCATCTTGTGTTCTCTGCGCTGCATTATTTAATAATTCTTCTTCGGTAATATAATCATTATAATCAATAGTATAAGTTTTCACAGCATATTCTTCTTTATCGGCCCCATCAATATCTACCTTTAAAGTATACATTTTATTTCCAGAAGTAATTTTTGATTTTTTTATTGCTTCTAAGTTTAAATTCAATGTATTTGCTTCAGTTACAGTATGAGTTGATGAAGAATCACCATTTGGATCAATAACTGTTACTACAGTAGTGTTTGGTTGAAAATCATCTGACTGTAAAGTTACTGGTAAATTAAATTTAGAACTATTTAAATCTTGTGTAATTATTTTTGATGATGCATTAATCTGAATATCCATACTAGAGCTTTTTAAAGGAATAGCAATTTCTAATTTCATATTTTGAGTAATAACAGTATTTTCTGTAACTACAACACTTTTATCACCTGTAGAATCAATAATTGCACTTCCATTACCTAACCCCTCAGCTTTTGCTTTTAAAGCATTAAAGGCATTTTTGAAATCGTCATCACGATTCATTAAATCACTAATTTTTAATTCTGAATCCGATTTTGGAATTCCAAAGACACCAGTACGCTCGGCAGGTTTCTCATCAATAGCAACATCCATTGGAATGGTAACTCGATATCCTTCTACAAAACGCGAATAATAAACTGCAACCGGACAATTATCTGTGGAGCATGATGCAGATGGTAACGTTGGTGTCACTTTATTTCCACGACCATCAGAAGAAGTTGTCCATCCATCGTGAACCCAAGTTTTATTATCTTTATCTATATAAGCTTTAATAAAGTAATGGAAATCGGTAGCTTTTTCAGAAATTTTATATGTATTATCAACTGGTGGAGTAATCTCGTCTCCTTTTGCAAAATATTTAAAAATGATTAAATTAATTCTTGAATCTCGGAAAATAAATTTATAGTAAACACTGTTATCTTTATTTTGATAATAATGAGTATGACCTGTATTAAATAACTGATCATGATGATTAATATGATTACTATTTAATAAATCATTTGCTTCATCAGTAAGTTTTCCATTTTCAAAGAATCCATCTAAATAATTTCCTGTTTCTGGATCTCTTAAATCTTTCTCCGTCCATTTTGAACCATCTACACGAACAATTCTTTGATAGTTTTCGACTTTCGCATAATCCTCTACATTTACAGTACCTAGCCCACAAATAGTTGGATAATGATAAGATTCTTTAGGACTATTATCTTCATTAAGATATTGTAAATCTGTACCCGTAAATGTTGCATTTTTAGCTACGTCGAACCCAGCATCTTGACTACCCTTTGCAGTTACATTATGAGCAGTTACAATTGCGTCTTTATTAAGTCCGCTTGAATCATCTGTTGTTCCTACAGAAATACCTCTCGTTGCTCCTTCTAAAATAAGATTTTCAAAAGTAACATTTCCTTTTATTACACGAATAACTGGTCTTACATCAGTATCTCCTTCAGTAGTTTCTTGAGTATCTTTTATAGTTTGAGTACCATCAAGAGATTTTATAACAATTGGGCGTTCTACACTAATCTCTAAAGTTTTAGCTAAATCAATTTGATTTTTAATTAAAATATTTGTAACATTAGGATTTGCTAAAGCTGTCTTAAAAGTATCTTCACTTGTGACAATTGCAAAATCAGCTGTAAAGGTAAAGGTATAAGCATCACTAATACTATCTACAGTATCAACTACTTTACTAATAGATATTTTAAATTCTTTGTCTTGTAATGCACTTTCAAATTCATCAAGTGTTTTACTTCCACCTAACTGTTCAGTAATAAAATCATTCATTGCACTTGCAGCTGTTGTATCACTTGTAAATGCTTTACTTACCCCTCCAATCGTCAAGGTAATTTCTTTTACCTCACCTTTTTCAATGACTTCATCGATAATCTTAGCAACTTGTAGACTTTCAAAAGTCATTTCAGGTTTCATTACTTTCACTTTAATATTTTTATCTTCTTTTGTAATCACAAAATTTTCTTTATTGCTTTCATTTATACTATCTATTTGATCTTTTATATATGTATCATATAAAAGTGTCCAATGTGGAATTAAAGTTAAATCTTGATCTTTTGTTAAAGATGTATCAAATGAATATTCGCTAGAACCGTCTACTGACCAATACTTAAAGTCATGATAATCTTTGGTTGGATTTGTTTGTGGTTTAGTCACTTTATCATTTTCATATAAAGTTTGAACTTCTCCAAAGTTATTTCCATCGCCATCTTTAAAAGTCACTATATTCTCAGATAAGAACGTATAAGCACTATAGTCAAAAGTATATTCTACAGGAAGATAGTAATTTCCAGTGCCATCAAAATCAATTGTAAAAGTTATTTTTTTATCAACACTATCGCGATCCAATTTTAATAGAACTTCTACTCCATTTTGATATGAACCATCAGATATTTTCTTACCAATACTTGTATCAAAAGTAATAGAATAATTACTTTGATGAGTCACCGTAGGGAATGCAATCTTTATTGGTAAATAATAACCTTCTTTTTCTTCTTCAAGATATTGGTCATTTAAGGTTTGTTGTTTTATAACATTTTCAGTTATCTTATTAAAATCAAATCCCCAATTTCCTAATGTTGCCTGTTCCGTAGATTGAGAACTTTCTGTTATAGCATTTAGACTTGCATTTAAAGATTCTTGTTGTAAATCTAATGATGTGCAATCAATCGTTAACGTATATGGAGCATAATTTTCTCCACTACCATCAATATCTAATGTTACTTCAAATTGTTTATGATTTTCATCTAAATATGCTAAAACATAAATATCATTATTACCGCTTTTCTGAGTAACAAAATTACTGCTACCATTAATTGTTGCATTTGTAAGATCTTCATCCTTGTGAATTATAAATCCTAAATAATATTTATAATCTATGTCCCCAAACGGTTTTTGATTTGTAAACTCTTCTTTTTTAAATATTGGAATGAGTCCTGTAACATCCGTTTTATTTACATCATCTGCATTTTCTTCAAAATCAGTATTATATCCATCTTTTAAAGTCCAACCATATGTTGTTTCTAAAATATCAGGAGTTTCTACCTTATTTACTTCGAACAAAGAACTCTTAACGAACGTTACATCAGAATATTTAATTGTATATTCTGTTTCTAAATAATTATTATTTTCACTTCCATCAGCATCTACTTTAACAGTAAACGTACAAGAACTTGATGCACAATCTTTATCTAATTTAACTAAAATTGCTGCTGAAGAATCAAGAACTAATTTTCCGTTTACAGTAATTTGAGCATTCGTAGCATCAATGGAATCACCATTATCATTTTTTAAATTTAATTGCATTGCTACATAATAGCCAATATCATCAGCTTCATCTTTACCATTATATTTTGTTTTTTCTTCAAAAATGGCTCCATTTAATGTTGTTTCATTTAAAGACAATGAAGTAAAACCACTTTCTGTTCTATTACCTGCAAATTCAAATTGTTCCATAATGGCATCTTTATAAGTCTGTCCTAAATCAAGAGTAAATTCAGCTTTAGATCTTTCTTGATATTTTAATTCACTTAAATCAACATGAATTACATATTTTTCGTAATCAGTTCCATCTCCATCTAAGTCAATTTCAATTTTAAAGTTATTTGATTCATTCTTGTTTAAACTCATTAAGATATACAATGAATCTTTATCTGTACTATCAAAACCTACTTTAACAAGTTTTAATTCATTTACACTAAATAAACTGATTCCTTGTGGTTCTTCTTTTAAGAAATTAATAACAGATTTACTTTCATCAAACTCTTTTCCATCACCAAGGTGTATTTGATAAGCAAAATAATATCCTGTTTCTTCAAGTCCGGCATCAAAAGCGGCATGATTTAAAGTAGTATTAATTGGCATAAAACCTGTTACTTTAACATTTTTCTCTAAATCATTAAGAACTGTTTCCTCAAAGTTTGTTTCATATCCTTCAATCTCATCCCAACCATAAGTAGTTAATTTACTTTCAGTTGTTTCATCACTTTCTTGAGCAGATATTGGTGAACTTTTCTTAAATGTAACACCTGAATAATCAATGGTATATTTTGTTTCAAAATAATGATTTTGATTTCCATCTAAATCAATTATAATTTCAATTGAAGTCTTATCATCCTTTAATGGAAATAAAATTGATACTCCGTTTTCTTCAGTGACAGTAACTACCTTTTTACTATCTTTACATTGCTCACTCTCACCACTACAAGGAATAGTAATAGTCGCACCCTTAGGTAAATTAAAGTGAACTGGAGCATAATAATTTGTTGCTTCCATATCTTGAGTATTTAATAAATGTTGCTCTACAACGTTTCCACCTAATAAAATTTGATTATGTTGATTTGTTATAGTTAATGGCTCACTTGGCTTAGCAAACTGATCTGCATTTACAATAGAACCTGTATTGTTATCTGCTGTAACATTGTTAGAATCTTTTTGAAATTCTAAACCACTCCAATCAATTTTGATATTTTTAGCTTGATACTCTTCTTCAGTTCCATCAACATCTACTGTAATATTGATTACTTTTTGATCATTTGAAAGTTGTGTATCTTGTTCATTAATTGGAACTAAAATAACAATTCCTGGAGTTCCATTTTTTGTTACATCAAACTTATCAAAGCCAATTTCTTTTTCCTCTTTACCAGGTCTTTCTAATTTAATTGTAGTATTTATATTAGCTTCAGGCACTTCCAAAATATATGCAAAGAAATAAGTAGGATTGCCATATTTTAATTTATCTTCTGGACTTAAAGAGATATTTTCATTTTTTAAAATTAATCCCGTTAATATACCATTTTGCTCTGAAATACTTCCCTTATCATAATTTTCTTCTGCTTTAAAATTTAATGATGTTGATAAAACATTTTTATAAGTTGTATATTTACTATCTTCTATATTTAGTTGGGTTGCAACTTTAGTCTCTTCAGGTTGAATTTCATGATCAATATATAAAACCCTCATAGCATTTTTATTTATTTTATTTTTGCCAACAACATCTACTAAATCCCACTTTTTGGTTTTTGCATTATAATCCATTCTAGCAATAACCATATCTTTTACTGTAGGCTTATTTTCTGTTTCTATTGTTGTAGCACCAAGCATAATATCTGTGGTTGTTAAAATATGTCTAGTTGTAAATACATGTTCTCCAATAATATAAGCATAGTTACTATCCCATTTTGGAGATTCCAACAATGCTCCTAATTCATCAAAAGTCATTGTTTTTGCTTTAATAGAAGCACCTGCGAATAAAAAGCTTATTAATGTAAATGTAATAATTCTACCAATTTTTTTCATTTTACTTCACTTCCTTTTTTAATCTACTAATCTTACTTGATACTCTATAGTTGCGGTTATTTTCTCATCATTTGTAAGAATAATATCTACTGTTTTTACAGACTCTCTTTTGAGCCATCCTTCCGGAATCGTCTGACCAAGTTTAACAATATGTGTTCCTTCATCGAATTGTAACTCTTTAAAACTAATTTCTTCTCCGTCCGAAGTTAATTTGGTAATTTCATATTGATATATTGGAACTGTCTCATGCTGTAATCCCGTTAATACAACAATATATTCTTTATCTTTTACTTCAACTTCAATACTTGCTGACTTTCCATTAGAAGCGGTCACTGTAATTCTAGTTTTTCCAGGTTTTAATGCTTCTATTTCTCCATTTTCATTTACTTTAACTACTGATTCATCTTCAGAAGACCAAGTTATACTTTTATTTGTTGCATCTACAGGCTCAATAGTTGCTGTTAAAGTTTTTCGCTCCCCTATTTTTAAAGTAAGATTTTCAGAATTGATTCGAACATTTGTAACTTCAATTTCTTCAGGCTCAGTCGAAGTACCTGGATTCGGATTATCTGGATTTTCCGGAGTATCAGGGTTATCTGGATTATCTGGGGTATCCGGATTTTCTGGATTTTCAGGATTTGGTTTTTCTTCAGGTTTAGTAGGTGTGTTTGGGTCTGGATCTTCTTCTGATCCACTTGGTGTACTTGGATTTGTTGGTTCACTTGGTGTACTTGGATTTTCTTCAGGTTCTGTATCATCTGGATCTGTTGGCTTTGGTTCATTTTCTGACACTGGTTTATCAACTACTTGAACTTTTACACTAGCCATAAGACGACCATCTGATGTCTTGGCAGTTATAATGACTTCCCCTTTTCTTTTTCCAAATACATTTCCATAAATATCTACACTAGCAATTGTAATATCACTACTCATCCATGATACACCTTTGTTACTTGCATTACTTGGTTCTATGACTGCACTTAACTTGATTGTATCTCCCACACTCACTGTAGTAGATCCTACAATATATATTTTTGTTACTGGCACAACATTATTTGTAACTGTCACTTCACAAGTTGCTGTAAAATGACCATCTTCTGTAGTCACAGTAATAATAACTTTTCCTTCTTTTAAAGCAGTAATTACTCCGTTCTCATCAACTGTTGCAATAGACTCATCACTACTAGTCCAAATAACTTTTTTATTTAAAGCATTTGCAGGTAAAACATTCACCTCTAATTTAGCAGTTTCATTTAAAGCTAACGAAAGCTCTTTTAAATTTAATTCAACTCCACTTACTTTTTCGGTTCCTATTTTCTCCCAACGTGCTTCTAATGTCATATCATGTTTTACTAAAGTATTAAAATCATATGCCTTGTCTTCATAATACCAACCCATAAAAGTATATCCATCTTTAACAGGATCTACAGGCTTTGTAACTTTATGATTTTCTTTTACAATCTGTTCTGAAACAGAAGAACCACCATTAGAATCAAAGGTAATGGTATATTGTTTCAAAGCACATCCTTTAATTAAAAAAATGGTACCAATTATTATAAGCAAAATAATTCCGATAACACTTCCAATAATAAATTTTTTGTTTTCCATAATTCTCATACTCCTTATAAACGTTAAACTCATTTCTATAAATATCCTATCATATTCTTAAATGCATTTCAAGAAAGTTGCATTAAATCGATTTTTCTTATTTTTTATACCCTTTTGTTTTATACATTCCACATTGAATATATGTTTTGTAATCATAGCTCTCATTATTATAAATAACAGTGACATATCCATCGCAGTCTTTCTCATTTACTTTCTTATTTTCTAAAACACCAAATTCTATTAACTCATCAAAAGAATAATCAACATCTTCTTGATACAACATTGAATGTTCCATAATATATTCTTTCGTTTTAGAAGCGATGTCACTTTCAAATTCTTTATAAACTTTCGTTGAATGTTTAAAATAGAAACCAAATGCTGTCAAAGCTCCAAAAATAAGAACTAAAATACTACCCCATACATAACTAATCAACCGCATTTTTTTCAAATTCACACCACTATTCATAACAATCTAATATCCTTCTGTTTCATAATGGTCACAAGAAATATATGCATCAAATTTTTTTTCATTCATCATAACATATCCCTCACAGATGTCATCATCCACAGTTAAATCCTTTAAAGATAAATAATCTTCCAAAACCAAGTTATCGCTAGTAACATAATTACTTTCATTATCTTTATAATAACGTTTTGCCGCTCTAAGTAAATTTTGTTCTACTTTTTGATAAGCACTTGGTGTTGCATTTCCAATATTTCCATAAAGTTGTCCAACCAAAACTGCAATAAGTAATACAAAAAAAAGAAGTATGGCAGATAGGAATAACATTTCTTTTAACCCCCAGCCATGGTTATTCCTAAACATATCTATTCCTCCCAATTCTTTTCTATTTCAGTTTTAATAAATGCTGCCCCAAAACCATATCCAGGTGTCGCAGCAGTCCCATCATATTCAAAATACTTATAACCAAAACTAACACATTGATAATAAGTCCCTTTACTATTAGTTTTTGTTGTTTCACTCAAACAAACTAAAGGCTTATTTCCACCACGTGCTCTAAAGTAATCAACAACAAACAAAACCATCCAAGCAATAATCACAACAAGTACTAAAACCTTAAGAACAGTAATAATTTTTGATTTCACAAATATCCCTCATTTCCTAAACTACCAATATCATATCAAATTTCTTTCATTTTCACAATACGATAACAAAAAAACTCGTAAATTTTTTACGAAGTCTTTTCATTTATGCATAGATATAAAGTTTATTATTTTCTAGTTTTAAAACATCTGACAAAGTCACCATAAATTCTGAATTGGTTGGTTTTGCTTTATCATAATCAATGCTATGTCCAAATACTTTATCCATCATGTCATAATCTGCTCTGCTCCAACTTACTTCAATAGCATGCCTGATTGCTCTTTCGACTCTAGAAGGTGTTGTATTATAACGATTTGCAATTTCTGGATAAATTTCTTTGGTAATCCCACCCACTAATTCAGTTGCTTGATAAAGCATTAGAATTCCTTCTCTTAAATATTGATAACCTCTTATCTGTGATGGAACTCCTAAATCATGAAGTAACTCAGTAACTTTTAATTGCACTTCATAATTAACATCTCTTTTATAATACTTGTTACTTCCAAAATGAAAAATTTCATAAATTCTTTTTTCCAAAGCTTCCAAGTGACATGGTTTTAACATATAGTAATCAACATTATACTTATTGGTCATTTGTACCACATATTCTTTTCGATAACTTGTCAGAATAATCACATGCTTCTTGATGTTTTTAGCTGCCATTTCTTCCAATATTTCAATTCCATCTTTCCCAGGCATAATGATATCCATAAGTAAAATATCTACCTCTGGATGTTTCTCTAAAAAATCCATCACTAAACTTCCATCATTTAATACTTCTACTACTTTGATATTTGTGTTGCCTTCAAAATACTTTTTAACACTACTCGTAAACTCCAAACTATCGTCTACTACTAATGCATTAATTTTTTTCATTTTTCTTCTCCTCACCTAAAGTACCTCTACCTCCAACACGCACATTAATCGTACCATTCATTTTATACTTTGAAAAGAGTATATTTTGTCTAACTATGTCTACTTATGTCTAGTTTTGTCGAAAAATGTCGAATGGTATCACAAATACACACAAAGAATAAAAATATGATGAATTATATCACCATATTACAAAGAAAGACGAAACATATTGTCGAAACTTCCATCTCCAGTAACTAACAAGACTGAAGTGGATAAGTAAACAGAAGGATATATATTATATACACCCCAAAGCCAATCGCTATGTAATTGTCCTTTAAGTATAGAAAAGCTGCATGGGGAATTTATAAAATCACTAGGTGTCATAGTCCATAAGTTATTATTATAAAACATCCAATTGTTGATATTACAATTTAAATTTTCCTCAAGATTCCACTCACCCATTTTAATATTCTGACATTTTGTTTGATTTAATTCAGTTGCATTTCCTATAGTTGCAAAACCATAATCACTTGGATAAATAAGGCCCACTTTCCCTTTCCAACTTGTAGTTTTTTCTACATTATCATTACAATCCGAAACACTATACTGTTTACAACTATCGCCTGTAGTATTACTTCTTTCGATATTATAGGCTTGTATCACATTGATATCAGCATTAGATTGTCCTTGAAAACTACTACCCATATTCCATGTTACTTCTTCTAACATCTTTTTTAAGTTTTCAGGTATTCCACTTTCTACAAAATCACAAGATACTCTTGACCCATTCGCATACTTATAGCAGCTACCTTTTTCACGATTCCAATATAAGCTATTATTGATATATTCATTTTTTTGTATTACCCCTTCATTGTTTTCCAATTCATTTCTATCATACCCATTATTTAATAATTTCATAATATCACTATTACTCCACTCATTAACACCATGTCCATTATTTATATTTGATGCAGAAATATCCCACGCAAACTCTCCAATAGAATCTTGTTTTACTAATTTTATTCTTTGTCCTTCTGGAGTATTGACAAGCCCTATGACTCTCCAAATTTGTCCATCAATATTCACATAATTATGAACATAATCAGTCGGATTACTACTTGCATCATAATTTTTCCCCGCAAATCTTCGCTCTTGTTGTTTTAAATTATTTACTTGTTCTTCTGTTCCTTCCCAAGTAATATCTGCACTACTATGGTCTATTAAATAAAGTCCTGATACTCCACTATTTTCTTCTTGAATAGATAATTTTTGAATGTATTCCACAAAATTTTCTCCCTTTTTAAAATACAAATTACACTTCGTTCTTGATGTTGTCATACCTTTTACTTGAACAATCCAATCATTTGTCATAGAAACAGAAACATTAGAATCTTTATCACCATTCACCCCACAGTAACTATTCTTTGTATCCAATCGGTATCCTTCTTCTTTTTTAGGTATCGCTTTTTGAATTTCATAATTACCATTATCATCCATTTGATAAAAAGCAAAATAGATATTCCCTGGGTCTTGGACAGTCCCTTTGATAACATTCTGATTTGTTTTCACCTCAAATACGGCAAATGTTCGATAAAGAACTACGCCTGCAACCAATAAAATACATGTTATGGTAAATACAATAATTCCAAATTGTTTATGATTTCTTTCTTTAAACTTTTTTAGTTTCATACTCTTTCCTACTTTCTAAAACAATTGTAACACAAAATCACATTTTTTTGTAACTAATAATCACAAATTTAAACATTAATATATCTTTTTTGAAAAAATAGAATTGGTGAAAATCATGATTAATTTAAGAAATATGCAAGAAATTCGTCAAGATAACGATATTAGCCAAGAAAAAATGGCTTCTATTTTAGGAGTTACTCGAAATGCTTTAGCAAAATGGGAAACGTGTGCAACTCTACCAAATCTTAAAAATGTTTTTTATTTTGCAAAACACTTTTCTTTTTCCATAGATTATGTATTAGGTCTTAGTCGTGATAGAACCAAAGTAGAATATAAAGAGTATAATCCTCATTTACTTGCCAATAATTTAAAATTTCTTAGAATTCATTCTGATTATACTTTAATAAAATTAGCCAAAAAATTAGAAGTCAGTCATGCAGCCATCGTCCGTTATGAACAAGGAAAAAGCAATCCAAGCCTTAATGTTCTATATCGGTATTCTCGAACTTTTCAAGTTTCTTTTTATGAATTATGTACAACGTCATTTTATAAATAAGATTTATCTTTTTTCAAATAGCTAAATATCAAGGTAATTATGCAACCAGTTGCACAAATTCGATAGTATTATATTAATGAACTTTTCTACGTTTATAACAATCCATTCTCTTTCTTCGATAATGTAATTTTCTTTTCGAATGACTTTTGCTGTAACATACAAATTTTCTTTCTTTTTATAAAACTCCAATATATTTGTATATGGTTATAGAAAGTCTCATCTGGTTTTTAAACCACTTTCGTACGAATGCATTAAAAAAATCATCCAAATAGATGACTTAAGTTAAATATCTAACGTTTCAATTTCCTCAGGAATATTTTCAATAGCTGGCAATTCACCTGTAGCAAGGAACTCTAAAGTTGCCCCTCCTCCAGTAGAAATATAAGTAACATCACTTTCATATCCTAAATTTCGAACACTTGATGCCGCATCTCCCCCACCAACAATCACATTGGCATTTGACTTCTTTAAAAGATTCAGTAATTCTTTCGTTCCATTTGCATATTTAGGATTTTCATAAAGTCCTACAGTTCCATTTAAAAAGATGGTTTTACTTTTTTCAATAATTGGTTTAAATTCTTCAATTGTTTTTGCACTAATATCTAAAATCATTTCATTAGGTTCAATTTTATCAATAAGTTTATATTTTGTATAATTGATATCATACGTATTTCCAACAATGGCATCTAAAGGTAACTTCATCTTTTCTTTATTATGAAGTAAGATATCTCTTGCTTTCTCCCTTATTTCAATACTAGTTGATGCTAAAGATTCACCTATGGAAAAACCAAGTGTTTTTAAAAAAGTATTGGCAATACCTCCACCACATAACAAATAATCACATTTGGGGATTAAAGAGGTAATTAAATCAATTTTATCATCTAATTTAGCTCCTCCCATAATCAAGGTAAAAGGTTTTTTAGCTTTTAAAACATACTCAGTTAACATTTCAATTTCTTGTTGCATTAAAAATCCAATTCCACTTGGTATATATTCACTAATTCCATAAGTAGAAGCATGTTTTCGATGAGAAGAACCAAACGCATCATTAATAAATAAATCACCTAAACTTGCCCAAAATTCCGATATTTGAGGGTCACATTTACTTTCTAATTTTTTAGGAACATCTAAAAATCTTGTATTTTCTAAAAGTAAAACATCTTTTGGGTTTAATTTTCTGACTCTATCTACAACTTCTGCTCCAAAATTTTCTTTACTAAAATAAACTTCTTGTCCTAATAATGTACTTAAATAAGTTGCAATAGGAGCTAAAGAGTTTTTCATAAAATCTTCTTTCGATTTCACTTTACCTAAATGACTAAACAAAACAACTTTACAATTTTTATCTATAAGATACTCAATTGTTTTTAAAGAACCTCTTATTTTTGTATCATCTAAAATCACTTTTCCTTGAACAGGCACATTATAATCGACTCGAACAAGGACAGTTTTGTTATCAACATTCATATTTTGTAATCTTTGTTTCATAGGACACCTACTCTCAATTCTTATTATATCCAAAATTAAGAAAATAAGCAAAAGTATTTTAAGCTTTTTGACTCATTTCCATAATCGCTGTAGTTGCAGCAAGACTTCCATCACTTACAGCTGTGGTTAATTGTCTCAAAGTTTTCACTCTAGTATCTCCTGCCACATAAATTCCTTCAGTTTTTGTATGAACCCCATCTTCACTTAGAATATAACCTTTTTCATTTAAATCAACAACATTTGTAAATATTTCATTCTTAGGGTCTTGACCAATAGCAATAAAAAGTCCATCTACTTGAATTTCTTCTTCACCACCCTCTTTTTGAACGGTAATACTTTCTAATTTATCAGTTCCATTTAAAGACTTTATAGTCGCATTTAAAATCAAATGAATATTTTTTTTATTCTTTATTTGTTCTACATAAGTAGATTCTCCTCTAAACTCCTCTCTTCGATGAATCAAATAAACCTCACTCGCAATATCAGAAAGATATAAAGCATCTTCTAAAGCCGTATTTCCTCCGCCATTGACAGCCACTATTTTATTTTTATAAAAATTTCCATCACAAGTTGCACAGTAAGAAACCCCTTTACCCACAAACTTGCTTTCTCTATCTATATTTAAATGGCGATAAGAAACCCCTGTCGCTAATATAATCGCCTTCCCAAAATATTTATCTTTGTTAGTAAGAACTGTTTTATCTTCTTCTACTTTCAAAACTGTTTCATAACGAACTTCTCCACCTAAATTACTGACTTGCTCATACAAATTCTTGGCAAAATCATATCCACTGATAGATAAAATTCCTGGATAATTTTCTACGACTTTTGCATTTACTATTTGGCCTCCATAAGACTTGGCTTCTAACACTAAAACTTTTTTATTTGCTCTTAAAGCATAAAGAGCCGCGGTAAGTCCAGCAGGTCCTGCTCCAACTACAATAATATCATAAGTATTCATAAAAAAACTTTCCTTTCTTATACTTCATTTTAAAAGATACAAGATAGTTAGTCAATACGTTTTTACAAATTAGATTGTGCAATTAAAATAGAAGTGTGACAGTTATTCCAATTTGCCATCAAAATTTCAGGAACCGATGATGTGATGATAAG
>CANRDF010000037.1 GCA_947629255.1 uncultured Bacilli bacterium | reverse complement strand
GAAATAGGGAGTGTTGAAGAAACACCAAGTTATAAATTAACAGAGAATAAAAAGAATGGAAGTAAAATTATTGCAGAAGCAAAAGAAGCATATCAATTATATAAATTTAAAATAGGAGCTTCTGAAACAAAACAATTTAATTTACTCTTATTTATGGATTATGATACCCCAGTAAGTACATCACAAGATATCACCAATAATGCCAACTGGGCAGGAAAAATTACGTTAAATAATTATGAAATACCTAAAGTAAACATGGCTGGAACAGAAGTAGAATTAGCAGAAAGTGGAGATGGTCTTTATGAAGTTCCACATGATGATTTAACTTCTGCTGGTGAAGACGAAGGAGGAATTTTAGCTAGTGACTTAGAAGGATGGGAACAAACAGAATGGCGTTATGCTGGGTCAAATCCAGATAACTATGTATGGTTTAATTGTAAAGCTAGTACAAGTTCAGGAACAGATAATTGTGAGAAATGGAGAATTATTGGATTTGTAAATGTTAAAACATCAGATGGAAAAATAGACCAAAGATTAAAAATAATAAGAGATGAAAGTATAGGAACATATGAGTGGAATAGTGCACTCACAAGTGATTGGACAAAATCTTCATTAATGAAAACATTAAATGATACTTACTATTATAAAAAAGGTGCATTAGGATTAGAAGAGTCAGCAAGAGACATGATAGACAATAAAATATCATGGAATGTAGTCGGATGGGATAGTTGTGGAACCCTTTTGGATATATATAGATACGAAAGAGGAACGACTGTATATTTTACTCGTCCAACAGAATGGAATGTGGACACCACAGAAGATTATGAAACAGAAAAAGAGGATTCAACTTTATTCCGAAGTATCGCTTTAATGTATTTAAGTGATTATGGATATGCAACAAGTGGTGGTTCAAAAGGTAGAGCAGTATGCCTAGCTGAAGGGTTATCTAATTGGAAAAATGATTATGCAGATTGTGGGAATAATAACTGGTTAAAACCATCAAGTGGAAATATTTGGACGTTAACGCCGTTCTCGGCTTGGATAACCGGTATTAATGTACACTATGTGTCTTCGGATGGAGATGTCGCTTATACCACCGCCAACTATAATTATTTCGATGTCAAACCTGTCGTGTATTTGACATCGAATGTGAAGATTTCTGGGGGAACAGGAGCTCTAGAAAGTCCGTTTGAATTATCCACAAATTAATATTATGATTAATAAAAAGTGTCATTCCTTGACACTTTTTTGACTTTTTAAACTTTACGATTCTTTTGAATTTGTGTTATACTTAATTAAGGTGAATAAAAGATGGCAAAAAACACATATGATGAAAGTTCTATTAAAATATTAGAAGGATTAGAAGCAGTAAGAAAACGTCCTGGTATGTATATAGGTTCTACAGATAAAAGAGGAATGCACCATTTAGTTTGGGAAATTGTTGATAATGCAATTGACGAAATTATAAATGGATATGGAGATTATATTAAAATTCTTTTACATAAAGATGGTTCCATTACAATCGCGGATAATGGGCGTGGTGTTCCAATTGGCATGCATGAAAGTGGAAAAAGTACTCCAGAAGTTGTTTATACAGTTTTACATGCTGGTGGTAAATTTGAAAATACTGGATATAAAGTTTCAGGAGGACTTCATGGAGTGGGAGCATCTGTTGTCAATGCTTTATCTACTTGGATGGATGTTGTGATTTATAAAGATGGTAAGATTAGTGAAATTAAATTTAAAAATGGAGGAGAAGTGGATGTCCCTTTAAAACAAATTGGCGAATCCAAAAAAACGGGAACCATTGTAACTTTCTTACCAAATAAAGAGATATTTAAAAATTGTAATTTTTCTTTTACAACCATTTGTGAAAGAATGCAAGAAAGTGCATTTTTACTTTCTAATGTTACAATTGAAGTGATTGATGAAGAAGACAATTTAAATGCCAAATATCATTATGAAAATGGAATTATTTCTTTTGTTGAATACATGAATGAAAATAAAACCGCCCTTCATAAAGTCATTCATTTTGATAATACCAAAAATGAAATTGAAGTGGATATCGCGATGCAGTACACCGATTCTTATAATGAACAAATTTTATCTTTTGTAAATAATGTAAAAACAATTGATGGAGGAACCCACGAAGTTGGATTTAAAACAGGACTTACCAAAGCCTTTAATGACTATGCCAAAAATAATGGGATTTTAAAAGGGAAAGATGGACTCGATGGAGGAGACGTAAGAGAAGGGTTATCTGCAATTATTGCCGTGAAAATTCCAGAGCATCTCTTACAATTTGAAGGACAAACGAAAGGAAAACTTGGAACTCCAGAAGCAAGAAATGCGGTAGAAAGTGTCACATATGATGGTTTAAAATTCTTCTTAGAAGAGAATAAAGAAGTCGCTTTAAATATCTTAGAAAAAGCTCAAAAAAGTAAGATGGCAAGAGAAGCGGCAAGAAAAGCAAGAGAACAAGTAAGAAAAGGAACAAGTAAAAATAATAAAGAAAAAATAGTTGGTGGAAAATTAGTCAAAGCCACAGGTAAAAACTATTCGGAAAATGAGTTATTCTTAGTCGAAGGGGATAGTGCAGGTGGTTCAGCAAAAACTTGTCGTAACAGAGAGACACAAGCCATACTTCCTTTACGTGGTAAAGTGTTAAACTGTGAAAAAGCATCTCAAAATGACATTGATGCGAATCAAGAACTAAAACAAATTGAATATGCGATTGGAGCAGGGCTTGGACCAAACTTTGATTATACCGAAAGTAATTATGGAAAAGTCATTATCATGACCGATGCCGATGTCGATGGTTCTCATATTCAAATTCTGTTAATCACGTTCTTCTACCGATTCATGAGACCACTCATTGAACAAGGAATGCTTTATATTGCAACACCACCTTTATATTCCATTGAAACAAGTAAAGGAAAAGAATATATTGCAACGGATGAAGAACTTGCCGAACGAAAAAAAGGAAAGTCGAACTTAAAAGTCGGAAGATTTAAAGGACTTGGAGAAATGGATGCTCATGAACTTTATGAAACCACGATGGATCCAAAGAACCGAACTTTACACCGAGTAAATCTTACCGATGCCGCGTTAGCTGAGAAAAGAATTCATGTGTTAATGGGTGATGAAGTGGCTCCAAGAAAAGAATGGATTAATGAAAATGTCGACTTCACTCTTGAAGATGATTTTAGATAGGATGTGACAACATGGCAAAGAAAAAAGAAGAAAAATCAATTGTTGAAAAAATTTATGATTATAGTTTAGAAGAATTAATGGAAACTGGTTTTGCACGTTATTCCAAAGAAATTATTCAGGAACGTGCTTTACCAGATGTAAGAGATGGACTAAAACCAGTACAAAGACGTATTTTATATGCGATGTATTTATTCCATTATACGCATGACAAACCACATCGGAAAAGTGCCAAAGCAGTGGGAGATATCATGGGTAATTTCCATCCACATGGAGACTCTTCCATTTATGATGCAATGATTCGTATGAGTCAAAAATGGAAAATGCGTGAAGTCTTCATTGATATCCATGGAAATAATGGTTCGATTGATGGCGATGGACCAGCTGCTATGCGTTATACGGAGGCAAGACTTTCTAAAATTGCTGAGACAATGATGGATTCCATTAAGAAAAACACAGTTGAAATGACGTATAACTTTGATGATACCGAGTTAGAACCTACTGTCCTTCCAGCGTCTTTTCCGAACTTGCTTGTAAATGGCTCTACAGGAATATCTGCTGGATATGCAACGAATATTCCAACCCATAACTTAAGTGAAGTCATTGATGCGACCATTAAAAGAATTGATAATCCAAATTGTAAGTTAGAGACTTTGATGGAAATCATTCCAGGCCCAGACTTTCCAACCGGTGGAGTGATCGAAGGAAAAAGTGGTATAAAAGAAGCCTATACCACTGGAAAAGGAAAAGTTGTGGTAAAAGCCAAGACCGAGATTGTGGATACAGGAAGTAAAAAACAAATTATTGTCCATTCCATTCCTTATGAAGTCATTAAAGAACAACTCATTAAAAAGATTATTGATATTAAAGTCGATAAAAAGATTGAAGGAATTAATGATGTCACGGATGAATCCGATGCCGAGAATATGGCTCGTATAGTGATTGATTTAAAGAAAGAAGCCAATGCCGAGCTTGTTCTAAATTATTTACTTAAAAATACCGATTTACAAATTAATTATAACTTCAACATGGTTGCTATCGTGAATCGTCGTCCAAAACTTGTCGGACTCATTGATATCTTAGATGCATTTATCGACCATCAAAAAACAGTCATTCGAAGAAGATGTGAATTTGATTTAAATAAAGCAAAATTTGATTATCATATTTTAGAAGGTTTAATGAAAGCCATCAGTATTCTAGATAAAGTGATAGCAACGATTCGTAAAAGTAAAAATAAAGCCGATGCCATTGATAATTTATGTAAAGAATATGAGTTTACTTATGAACAAGCAAAAGCAATTGTGGAGTTACAACTTTATCGTTTAACCAATACGGATATTGAAGAAATCAAAAAGAGTATGGAAGAATTACAAAAGAACATGAATATTTGGACTCAAATACTAAATAACGAAGATGCTTTGAAACATGTCATGAAAACCGAACTTAAAATCATGAAGAAAGAATATGGCAATCCTCGTCGTACTGAGGTCAAAGATGAAGTCACGGAAATCAAAATTGATATGAAAAGTATGATTCCAAAAGAAAAAGTAGTTGTTTTAATTACACATGAAGGATATATTAAACGAGTAAGTAATAAAGCTTATCTTTCTAATACCGAGGTTCCAGCGATGAAACCAGGCGATTACTTAGCAAATCTATTTGATGTGACAACTCAAGACCATATCATGATGTTTACGAATTTAGGAAATTATATTTTCTTACCAGTTCATAAAATTCCAGAAGGAAAATGGAAAGATTTAGGAAAACATATTAACAATGTCGTCACTTTAAATCCAGAAGAAAAAGTGGTTGCCTCATTCATCTATAATCCTCAAGAAGAAATTGTATCAGTCACAAAACTTGGTATGATTAAAAGGACAAAAGCCAAAGATTTTGAAGCAACAAGAACAAATAAAGCCATGATCTCTATGAAATTAAAAGAAGGCGACGAAGTGGTATCTGTTTGTCTTGCTCATGAAAATTTAGTTGTTGTGACCAAAAATGGTTATTACTGTAAATTCCATAAATTAGAAGTTCCTTTAGTTGGAGTTCGTGGTTCGGGTGTGAAAGGTATTTCCTTAAAAGAGGATGAAGTTGTAAAAGTGATTGATTTACAAAAAGAAGAATACATTACACTTTTTACAAATCAGAAAACTGCCAAAAGAATCAAAACAAGTGAACTTGTCGAAACTGGAAGGGCCAAAAGAGGAAGTACATTACTGAAAAAAGTAAAGAGTACCAATTATGAAATTCAAAGCATATTTGCAAGTGATGCAAGAAGCATACTTACAAATATTGTGGATGATAATTCCCTTGATATCAAAAATAGTGAGATTCCAATTATGGATACCGTAAGTACAGGTTCAACCATTACCAAAAAAAC
Organism: uncultured Bacilli bacterium; assembly: GCA_947629255.1. Lineage (GTDB taxonomy): Bacteria > Bacillota_I > Bacilli_A > RF39 > UBA660 > Ventrenecus. Next base: position 9,794 of record CANRDF010000037.1, on the reverse strand, counting down.
ACTTGTGGATTCTTTCCTTAAAGTTGAACTTATAGGTTTAGAAGAGAAAGAAGAAAGAGTGGAAGAACAAACTCAGCTTGATTTTCAAATAGATGACTTTAAATTATAATTTAAAAAGCTATTGTAGCAATACAGTAGTTTTTTTATCAAAAAGAAAAAAAGACCATTAAGCCTTTTTTACAAAGTAAACACATCCAATTGCACTTATTAAAAATAATCCGATAATAAGTGGTAAATTAATATCTGACGTAGCAGGATTTTGAGCATCCAATAGTTCTTGTGCCAAAGCAGGTGACCATTCTACTTGACCATCTTTTGATTCCAATGTAATTCCACTTGGATTAATTTCAATAATCACATATTGATCTGCTGTATTGTCTTCATTCCAATCAAATGCATATTTATAAGTAAGAACAGTTCCATTTAATAAAACATTTTTTAAATTGCTTGGCGTAATTCCTACATAATCTTTAAATGGATATTTTGTTTCTTCCACAGTTTTATTATCTGGCATTGTAACTTTATATTTATCATCTGTTTCATTTGTTGGTTTATCTACTTGGAATCCTACCCAAGCAGCTGGTCCAGGTCTATCTCCATTTGGAGCATCTTCATCTGCATCTAATAATTTAAATGTCGCAGCATCATAACGAATGGTTGTTGTATTTCCATTCGTTTCTATTTTTCCGCTTCCTTTCGTAAGGGAATCTCCCGCGGCACTTGTAATGTCTGTTACTTTACCATAAGTTGTTTCAGCAGACACATGAGTTGTGAAAACAAAAGTTGTCATAATCATCAAAATAAATAATATTTTTTTCATAAAAAAACTCCTTTTTCATTATAATATTTTAGTAAATTCTTTTTAAACGAGGGGTGATTCTTAAGATGAAAAAAGTAATTACTATAGAAGAGTATTTAAAAGCAAATAATGGGAAGAAGAAACGAGGAAAATTGATACATCGTATTTTTTTCATTGTATGCCTTTTCACTTTACTCTTCTCACTATATACTATATTTGAATGGAGTTTAAATCATTACAAAAATCGACAAATTCGTAAAGAACTAGAAGAAAATGTAACTATTGATAGTAATTATGGGGAAGGAGAGCTCATCCATCCTCCAAGTAACAAACAAAGTGATTACTATTATTATGTAACTCTCCCTTTTTATGAAGCCGATTTTTCTTATTTATTATCAAAAAATAAAGATACAGTTGCTTTTTTACATATGAATCATAGTAATATTCATTATCCCGTTGTCCAAGCTTCTGATAATGAGTATTATTTAACACATTCTTTTGATGGAGAAGAAAATAAAGCAGGATGGGTTTTTTTAGATTATCGAAATCATATAGAGAATTTAGATGATAATACCATTATCTATGGACATTCAATGTTAGATTATACTATGTTTGGTTCTTTAAAAAATGTTTTAGAGGAAGATTGGCAAAAGAATCGTGACAATTATGTTCTTTTTCTTTCCACATTAAAAGAAAATTTTATTTTTCAAATTTTTTCCATTTATACAATCGAAAAAGAAGGTTATTATATTACTCCAAATTTTGGAAGCGTTGCAGAGAAAAGAACATGGATTCAAACAATGAAAGAAAGAAACACAGCACCTATTGATGTAGAAGTGGGAGTAGAAGATAAATTTTTAACTCTTTCTACTTGTCTAAATAGTTATGGAGAAAGAATTGTTGTTCATGCCAAACTCATTAAGAAACAGACGAGATAATTCATTCATGAAAGACTTCAAATAACATAAAATAAAAATAGGTGATACATATGGATAAAAAAGAAGAATTTAAGTCTTTTGCAAGACTTCATCCAGAACTCATTACTTATGTAAAAAATGGAGAAATGACATGGCAAAAATTTTATGAAATTTATGATATTTATGGGGGAGAAGAAAGTGCTTGGCAAAATTACTTGAATGTGAGAAGTGCATCTCCAAGTTTAAATGCTGGGGATGCCGTCGGAACGATTACCAATAAAATCAAAAACATCGATATGAATTCGATTCAAGAACATATTAAAACCGCCCAAAAAGCTTTGAATTTAGTAAGTGAACTGACAGGTAAATCGGAAACAACATCTTCACTTACAGCCAGTGTTCCAAAAGTACCAAGACCAATCAATCATTTTTTTGAGGATTAGCTTATGGAATTAGAAATACAAAAACTTCTTGTCGATAACCCTAAAATGTATGAGCATTTAAAAGAAAATTCTTACTATATCAAATACTTAAATCGTGATTCTCTCTATTATAAAGAGTTTATAGAACGAATGAAAGAACTTTATCATGAAAGAGCAACAGATAAAATTAGTGATGCCATTGATAATATGGATATCATTAGTAATGTTTTGATGGCATTTAAGTAAAAATCATGATACAATTAGTATGAAATAGGGTTGATAGTATGTTTGGAAAAATATTAGACGTGAATGAAAACTATGTAACTGTAGAAAACTTAACGAAAAGCCTACCTATGCAATTAAAAGGAGTCCATGTTTCTTTTGAAGAAAATGGAAGTATTGTAATAGGAAAAATTACCGAAGTCAAAAAAGATTTTTTTCAAATCTTATTAATTGGAGAAATTATCAAGGGAGAATTTATTCCTGGAATAGATAAAGCCCCAGTTCTTAGTAAACCAGCTCGTATTGTAAATGCGAGTGAACTCATCTCTTTTATTGGAGATCAAAACTATCAACAAAAAGGAACTCTTTTAATTGGAAATTCTATTACATATGATAACTTTAAAATTACAGCAAAATTAAATGATTTTTTTTCCAATCACTTTGCCATCATTGGCAACTCTGGTTATGGAAAGAGTTGTGGAGTAGCAAGAATCTTACAAAATTTATTTTATTATAGTCCAACACCTCCTAAAAACATGCATATCGTATTGTTTGATGTCTATGGCGAGTATGAGAATGCCTTTTCAAAAATTGAAAGTATAAACGGTATGCATATCAAAAATTTTAAAAATGAACAAGATGATCTCGCTAATGTCATCGCGCTTCCACCTTATTTTTTAGATGCAGATGACCTAGCTATTTTACTAAATGTAGAAGATCCATTTTTAATTCCTATTTTAGAGAAGGCATTACAATATGTAAGTATTTTTAAAAGTGAAGATCCAGCATCTTTAGAGTATAAAAACAACATTATCGCGACAGCTTTACTAGAAGTTTTATCAAGTGGAAAAGAAGCAAGCCAAATTCGTGATCAAGTATTATCTATTTTAGGTAAATATAATACAACTACTTTAAATGAGAATAGTGAGATTCGAGAACCAGGTTATACAAGAACTTTAAGACAATGTTTAAATATAGACCAACAAGGAAAAATTAATGCTATTTCGCAAGTCATGGAGTTTCTAAATCAATTTAAGAAAATGAATTTAACAGAATATGTTTTAGTTCCTAATTTAGTTTATACATTGGAAGACTTATATAACGCTTTAGACTTTGCTTTATTAAGTGAAGGTGTTTACAACAGCGTATCTTTGTATGAAAGAGCAACCTCTTTAAAAACCCATCTTCATCAAATTATGAATGGACCAAATAAAAAGTTTTTTGAATATCCAAATGTGGTAAGTAAAAAAGATTATGTGGAATCTTTATTTCGAAATATCAGTAATGAAAATGTTCAAATCGTGAATATTAATTTAAATAGTTTAGAAGACCGTTTTGCTAAAATCCTAACAAAATTATATTCAAAATTATTCTTTGATTATGCAACATCCCTACCAGTGAAAGGGACATTCCCAATTAACATTGTTTTAGAAGAAGCTCACCGATATGTCAATAAAGATAAGGATATCGATGTCATTGGTTATAATATTTTTGATCGAATTACAAAAGAAGGAAGAAAGTATGGAGTCTTAATGGGATTTATTACTCAACGACCAAGTGAATTATCAGAAACAGCTTTATCTCAATGTTCTAATTTTCTAGTATTCCGTATTTTCCATCCTGATGATTACCGAATTATTGACGCCATTACTTCTAGTATTACAAGAGATGATTTAGAAAAGTTAAAAACACTTAGAAAAGGGATGGCTCTTGCATTTGGAAGTGCATTCCATATTCCTTTAATTGCTAAATTAGATATGCCAGATCCACCACCAATGAGCAGTAATGTCGATGTCGAAAACTTGTGGTATTCATAAAAAATATTTTTATGTAAAATAATTGTAAATTTTTAAATGAAATGATACAAAAACAATAAAAAAACTTGACATGGGGGGGGGTATATGTGATATGATGAACTTATGATAGAAAGTAGGTTCATTTTTATATGGAAAGAAGAAAAACAAGTTTATTCATTATAGGATTATGTGCATTTATATTAAGTGTAATAGGAGTGACTTATGCTTTTTGGATGTTGAGGCTTGCCCAAACAGATGAAAATAATATTGCATCAAGTTGTTTTGAAGTAACATTAACGAATGAAGGAGCAGCCATTCATTTAGATAAAGCATATCCTATTCTAGATAGTGATGGAGAACAATTAGAACCATATACATTTACAATTACAAATACATGTGATGCCTATGCAGGATATCAAATCAATTTAGAATCATTAAGTAAGAGTGGTGATACACCTATTCCTGTTAGTGATAGATTAAGTGCTCAATATTTAAAAGTAAAAATCAATGAAGTTGATACAGAAGGAATCATAAGTATTTTAGGAGCAAATGATGTTGTTACTGAAACATTAAATGATGCTTATGAATCCCATAAATTAATGACAGGATATTTAGGACCAGCAGGAACAGAAAATGCTTCAAAAGATTTTGAATTGAGATTATGGTTAGATGGAGCATTAACCATGGAAGATACAGAAGCTATGAATAAAAAATTTGTAAGTAAAATTACGATTACAACAAGCTACTTAGAAGAAGAGAAAATTCCGCCAACCGTAGATTTAGAATTAGCATTATGTGAAAATAATATCATTGCACAAGGGAAAGCAACTCCATTTGGAGATAGAAAGATTAGTACTTATGAATTTAAAATAGATGAAGATGTTGATTGGACTTCTAATCAAGCTGTAGACACCAAAAAATTTACAGAATTAGATCCAGGAAGTCATACAGTAAGTTTGAAAGTAACAGATAGTGAAGGAATGACAAACGAAACAAGTAAAACAATAGAAGTAAATTATGAAGAACCAACAACCGCAACATTAGGAGGAAAAACAATCGATTTAGTAACATCTGGAAATGGATTATATAAAGTAGGACATTGCGATGTAACAGGAACAGTAGATGATATAGGATTTAGCAAAGAAGAATATCGATATGCTGGAGCAAATTATACAGATGACAATACAGATTATGTTCATAACTACGTATGGTTTAATAGTGATGAAGGATGTACATCTGAAGATAGTACAGATGGAAAGCTTTGTGAAAAATGGAGAATTATCGGTTTAGTAAATGTTATGACTAGTGATAATCAAGTAGAACAAAGATTAAAAATTATAAGAGATAAAAGTATAGGAAATTATAGTTGGGATAATAAAAAAGATGGAGTAGGGAGTTCAACATCTATTTTTGGAAGTAACGATTGGACAGATAGTCAATTAATGGAAATGTTAAATGGAATCTACTATAATGCCAGTGCTGAATTTGATGGAAGTGATGAAGAAAAAAGAGGATTAAGCACAACAGCACATGGAATGATAGATGAGGGTATTATATGGAATTTAGGTGGAACATTAAGTTATACAAGTTCAAATAATGGATTAGCTAAACATTGGTATGGATATGAAAGAGGAGAAACAGTACCGAGTGGTAGAGAAAAAACATGGAGTTCTAGTAATACAAAGAAACCTGCAACGGAAGTAGGAGTAGTATCACAGGTAGATACTGGATTATTCCACAGTGTAGGCTTAATGTATCCAAGTGATTATGGGTATGCAGTTGGAGGAATCGAAGGAAACAGAGAAGAATGTTTAGCAAAAGAATTATGTAATTGGGGTAGTGCAAGTAATTGTAACACTAATGATTGGTTAAAACCAGAAAGTGGGTATATATGGACATTATCGCTGCGTTCTGACTCTTACCGTGTGTTCTTTGTGAATTCGGGCGGGAGTGTCGACTACTACAGTGCTTTCAACTCCTACGGTGTTTGGCCTACTCTTTATCTATCCTCAAAAGTCCAAATTGTAAATAATGATAATGATGGTAGTTACGATAATCCTTATGAATTACAATTAGTTCCTTAATAGATCATATATAATATGATGTGTAAATTTAAAACACATCATATTTTTTTTACGTTAAACATCATATAAACTCAAAAAGAACTTCTAATGAGAAGAACTAAATGTTTTTAATAAGTATAAATTTCATAAGGACTTTCATTTGTACCATTTCCTGTTTTATAATTTACATCTGTTGGTATTGATAGAACAGGTCTAAGACTTTTCTTTGCACTAGCATAATCTAAATTAATTTTACCAGTAGTATCAGCATAATAAACATGATAAGTATCCTCATCAGTTCCATTTAATAACCAATAACGATATCTTGTATTAGACAAGTAATTATAGTTTGAACAATTTCTAGAAGTTGTGGAATTACATAAATGATCCAAGGAAGCATTCATAAAATCATAAATAGGAAGAAGAGAAAGCATTGTTGGTACAGTATCAAAACATTCAATATCTCCTGTAGTATCAGATTCAGTTTCACTTCTTTGAGAAGTACAAGCATCCATTTCTAATAAATAAGGATAATAATTTTTAAAATCATTTCGATAAATTTCTTGTAAACTTTCTTCAATTCGACTATTTAAAAAGCTATTACGTCCACGATTACTTTGAGCATTTTCGTTATAACGATCATCAAAAGCATAAGTATTTTTACTATTTACTGTATCAGCTAAAACAAGAATAAAAGCATTATCATTAAATTTTACAATTCGCCATAAATACCCAGCAAAATTGATATAATTATTTACAAACTCACCACGATATGTATAATAATCATTTAGAAAATATAACCCATCTTCACTTTCAATAATGGAATCAGTATTCAAAATTTGATTCTTTAAAGCTATGGTTTGATAATGGTCACAAGTAAGCGTAGGAGTAAATCGATAACTTCCTTCATTTAATGTAACAGTAACTTCACCAAAACAATTTGTATCTTTACTTAACTTATTGAGATCTTTCAAAATTTTTTCTTCTACTAAAGTATTAGAGGAAATAGTAATAGTAGGGTTCAATTCACTTAAAGAAAGTTCTGTATGTTGTGATAAATATTTAGAAGCTCCCTCTACCATTTTGGATTCTATTTCAGTATAAGTATAAGTTTTAAATACATTCATAAGAACAATAATGATAATGACAACAACTAGAAGAAGGAAAATACCTATCATTCCAAAAAGCAAAGACTTTTTATATTTTTCTTTCATATGATCACCTTATATCTACTTAAAATTATAACGAAGAAAGTGAAAAAAAGCAATCACAATTCTAATTCATAATTCTTTATGGTATTATTTTTATGGGGAAAGATGCTTATGAGTACAACAGAAATAAGATACCAAAAAAATGGAAAAGAAACCATTTTAAAAGGATGGATGGCTGATTGTTTTTTATACTTTTATCGAAAATCAAAATTATATGGGAATCATTATAAAATTTCAGGATTTGACTCTTTTATAATAAAAGGAAAAAATTTTAAAACAAGAAGGTACAAAATGTATCAAAGTTTTGAAATTGCTCAAAATACTTCTTTTAGTCTAGAAGATTGCAGTTTTGAAGTTCTTGATCAATTGATAGTTAAAGGCGAGGACATTTCATTAAAGAATATTTCTAATAATAAATATTATATGAGAGTATGTGTAGAAGATAATAAAAAGACTGACATTTCTTTAGAAGCTTCTCCTAATCCCATAGGATATTTTATAAAAAGTCAAGAAGGACAAGTACGATTAAATGGAGATGGAAGTACATGTTATTTTCAAATGGTTGGAGTTCAAGATTTGCATATTACAGATGCTTCTAATATAGATTTAGAGACGTTAAAACGAAAGATAGAAAACATAGATATTGTTCGTTCCAATGTAAATGTATGGGATTTCAAAGATGCTAAAGTAAATCTTCAAGATTCAAAAGTTCATGTTTCACAAATATCAAAAGAAAATAAATTCACTTTAAAACAATCTAAACTATTAATAGACAATGCTTATTTTATGGAAAATAAACAAAGTGCCATTATCTATGATAAAAATGGAATTCTATATGTAAATGATGATTCCAATCCAATGACTAAAATTTGTCTTATTTCCGTTTTAAAAGCATTACAAAATAAATTAGAAACACAGCTTGCTTTTAAACAAGAAAGTATTTTAAAGGAACAAAAAAATTTACAAGAACAAGAAGAACAAATTGAGATATTAAAAAAAGAACTTCAAAATAATTTGGATAAGACAAATGAAAATATTAGACTTTCTTTAATAAGACAGAAAATAAAAGAAATAGAATAAAGAAAAACCAGAGCTTCAAAACTCTGGTCTTAATTTTATCTGTTGTAGAATTCAACGATAAGAGACTCATTAATTTCTGGATTTAATTCAGAACGGTCTGGACGTCTTACATATTTACCAGTCATTTTCTTTTTATCAAATTCTACAAATGCTTTTGTACCTGTAGAAGCTTCTAAACTAGAAAGAATGGCTGGATGAGATAATGAAGTTTCTTTGACAGAAATTTCATCTCCCACTTTACAAGTGTAAGATGGGATATCAACCTTTTTACCGTTTACGAGAATATGTCCATGATTAACTAATTGTCTAGCTGCACGACGAGTATTTGCAAGTCCCATACGATAAACTAAGTTATCGATACGGCTTTCAAGTAAAAATAATAAATTTTCACCAGCTATACCATGCATATGAGATGCTTTTTCAAATACTTTATGGAATTGTTTTTCACTTAAACCATATAAGAAACGTACTTTTTGTTTTTCTTGTAATTGGATACCATACTCACTTAATTTACGACGTCTGTCATTTCCATGTACTCCAGGAGGAAGAGGACGACGTGCTAAGTCACGACCGTTTTCTAATGTTGAAAAGTTTAAATGACGTGATTTTTTGTATTGAGGTCCTGTGTATCTTGCCATAAGTTTTTCTCCTTTCTAACAAATTTCTTAAAAGTTAGAGATTATCCTTTATAGGGAGTAGTTTTTAACACGTTCTAATGGCAGATTATACTAGTGACTCCTAACTACACATTATAAAGGGGATAAAAATCTCGCTGCCACTTCCAAGTGATTTCAATTATACTAAAGAATATGCCCATTTGTCAAATGAAATGCGGTATTTTTTGAAAATTACTATTGCAAACAGTTTATTATTGTTATATAATGACATTGAGATACATTATGATTGTTAGGTGTCTTTTTACCTCAGTCCATTTCATAGTGTTAGTACTCGACAAGTACTTTCAAAAGAAAGATTAGAAATCTTTCAGAACACAAGAAAAGCACCGTTACAACATCTTAGATTGGTGCTTTTCACTTCAAACATTTCTTTGGACTGAGAACGACACCTAACACGCAAAAATCAGATGTATCTCTTTTTATGCCCTAAACTATATTATGCAACATAGTTTTCATTTTATGAAAGATTTCTCTTTCTATAAACATTATACCACACTTTTTAAAAATTGCAACTACAAATAAATCAGTATCAGGATAAATTCATGAAATAGCAAAAAACGACCAAACATGATACAATGTACATGAAGGTAGTTGATTATTAATGGCT
>CANRDF010000036.1 GCA_947629255.1 uncultured Bacilli bacterium | reverse complement strand
ATTACATGTAGATTATTTTTAAAAATTTTGCTATAATGAAAAAGCAAAGATTTGAAGGATGTGATTCTATGACATTGACAACAATTTGGTCATTGTTTACTAAAGTATTAGATATATGTATTGTCTGGGCGTTATTCTATTTTATTTTAAAAAATATAAGAAACAACGTCAAAATGATATTAATTGTAAAAGGAGTTTTACTCGTTATCTTAATCAAAATATTAAGTGAAGTATTAAATCTTTATACTGTAGGTTTACTCTTAGAATATGTTGTAGAATGGGGACCCCTTGCTATCATTGTCATATTCCAACCAGAAATCAGAAACATGTTAGAAAGTATTGGAAGAACTCAACTTTTGGGACGTCATAAAGTCTTAACTGGTGACGAAAGAGAAAAAATGGTAAGTGAAATCATGAAATCTGTGGAATACCTAAAAAGAAATCGTATTGGTGCTTTAATGGTGATTGAAAGAGACGTATCTTTACAAGAATACATTGGACGTGCGACAAAAATATATGGAGATATTTCAAGTGAATTATTAAGTAACATTTTCTTCCCAAATAGTCCACTTCATGATGGTGGAGTCATATTACAAGGAGACAGAATTTCTTGTGCAGGAGCAGTTTTCCGTACAAGTATGAATCCATCTATTAGCAAAAGACTTGGAACTCGTCACCGTGCAGCTCTTGGAATTGCTGAAGAAAGTGATGCCCTAGCCTTAGTCGTATCAGAAGAAACAGGTCGCATTAGTATTGCCTGTGATGGTGAACTTCATTACAACATGACATTAGATGATTTTAGAATGATGTTAATGGATGAATTAAAACCAAAAACAGAAGTATTCTATGACTCCGATACAGAAGTCGAAGAAAGTGAGGAAGTCGATGAATAAGTTAGTAAAAGTATTCAAAAAGCTCTATAACTTTATAGATGCCAAATTTATTACACCATTAAGCCGCGCTATTTATTTCTTATATGAAAAACTAAAAAATAATCCTATTCATGTCGAAAAGTTTTTAAATCGACCTCTTGTTCTCGTGTATATGTCTCTAGCATTCGCCGTAGTTGTATTCTTCTTAGTAGACTCGCAAGTAATTACTTTGGTTGCAACAGAGTCAGAGATTTTGCCAAATGAACCAGTAAACATTATTTATAATAAGGAAAACTATGTTGTCGAAGGGTTAGTTGATTCGGTAGATATCATCTTAACCGGTCGTAAAAGTGCTTTATATTTAGCAAAACAGTTAGGAGAGCATGAAGTCATTTTAGATTTATCAGACTATGAACCAAGTGATACTCCAAGAAGAGTGAAACTTACATACAATCAAACAGTAGATAATATCAATTATAAATTAGATCCAGCTTATGTCAGTGTTGTGATCAAGAAAAAAGAAAGTGAAGAACGTTCTATCACTTATGAACTATTAAATGAGAATAAATTAAATGAAAAATTCTCTGTATCAAGTGTTAATTTAGATCAAACAAGTGTCATTGTCAAAGGTTCTAGAGATGCTCTTGATAAAATTGCAACGGTGAAAGCCTTAATTGATTTAAGCAACAAAAAATTTACCGAAGCCATTACTTATGATATAGATAATTTACCAATTGTAGCTTATGACTCAGATGGAAATGTCTTAGAAAATATCGAAATTGTTCCAACAACAGTAAGTGGAAGCATTTCATTTAGTACTTATAAGACAACGGTTCCAATCGTTGTTGCGACAACAGGAGAACTTGTAGCTGGAAAAGCTATTTCAACCATCACAGTGGAAGGAAAAACAAATTACACCGTTGATATTTATGGGGAAAAAGAAGAAATTGACCAAATCAAGAGTGTAATCGCGACAATTGATATCAATGGGAAAGGTTCTAGTGGAGCAATTACTCAGCAAGTAAGTATCAAAAAACCATCTGGTGTTCGGTCTATGAGTGCATCTGATGTGAAAGTCGTTGTAACATTTGGAGACGAAAAACAAAAAACATTAAATATTACCAATATTCGTTCTGAAAACTTAGGAAGTGGCCTTACTGTAAATCGTACAGATGAAAATCCAATATCAGTTCAAATCAAAGGAGTTCAATCAGTGATTGATGCAATTACTGAAGAAAATATTTCAGCGTATATTGATTTAGCAAATTACACACCAGGAACTTATGATGTAGACATTAAGATTGATTCTACAGACCCAAGAGTAAGTTATGTGGTAGCAAGTAAAGTAAATATTGTCATTGCAAATTCATAGTTGCAATTACTAAAAAGTGTGTTATAATGTTTATGGAAAGAGAAATCTTTCTATAAAGACATACATCTGATTTGGAGTGTTAGATGTTATTCTCAGTCCAAGATCTGGAAAGCACCAAAGGGTGCTTTTCTCATGTTTTTTAAATCACTTCTGTTTCGTGAAGTGATTGTGCATAACTATAATAATTACAACAAAAATAACTCCATTTTGAATTCCTTTCCATCAGAAATTTCCAGAAAATTAAAAATACTTGCAAAATTAGCAAGGTGTGGTATAATATTTTCAGAAAGAGCAATCTTTCATAAAATGAAAACTATGTTTCATAATATAGTTTAGGACAAAAAAAGATACATCTGATTTTCGTGTATTAGGTGTGTCTCAGTCCATAATCTGTTCTGAGCAACGCCAATCTAAGATGTTAAGGTGTTGCTCTTTTGTTGTAACTTTATTATGATAAACTAGTCTTCGTTGTAGAATTTGTGTAACACTAAAATTAGCACCACAAGAATGATTAAATACTCCATTCAAAATCTCCATCTAGGACCACCCCTTTCTAAAATAAAAATTTAATATAGAAAAATAAACTTTATCATAGACCGAGGGAACAACCACCTAATAATCAAATGTATCTTAATATCATTATATAACAATAATATACCGATGTCTAGTGTTATTTACAGAAAAATGTAAAAAGTTTTAGTACAAAGTCATATCATTCTATTATATAATAGATATAAATATTTAAGAAGGGAAGAGAAACCATGTTAAAAGATTATGAAATAGCCCAAAAAAATGAAATAAAAAATATTAAAGAAATTGCAAGTGTTGCAGGGATTGCTGAAGAAGATTTGGAAATGTATGGAAATTACAAAGCAAAAATAAACAAGAAATGTGACTGGAATCCATCTAGTAAAATCATTTTAGTGACAAGTATGAACCCAACTCCGTATGGGGAAGGAAAAACAACCGTAGCTATCGGTCTTCATGATGCTTTAAGAAGAAAAGGAGTTTCATCACTCCTAACTTTAAGAGAACCATCTCTTGGACCAGTATTTGGAATTAAAGGTGGGGCGACAGGAGGAGGTTATGCCCAAGTAGTGCCTATGGAAGATATCAACCTTCATTTTACAGGCGACTTTCATGCTATTACCACAGCAAATAACTTAATTTCAGCCATGATAGATAACTCTTTATATCAAGATAACCCATTAAATTTAGATAAAGAAAAAATATACTTTACAAGAACCATGGATATGAATGACCGCGCTTTAAGAAACATTGAAGTAGGTGTAGGTGGTGGAACAAATGGAATAGAAAGAAAAGAAAAATTTACCATCACCGCAGCTTGTGAAATCATGAGTACCCTTTGTCTAGCAAGTGATTTAGAAGACTTAAGAAATCGCCTAGATAAAATCATTATTGGTAAAAACTTACAAGACGAATACGTTTATGTAAAAGATTTAGGAATCACAGGTTCTCTACTTGCTTTATTAAAAGATGCCATGAAGCCTAACCTAGTTCAAACATTAGAAAAAAATCCAGTGATCATTCACGGGGGCCCCTTTGCTAACATTGCACCTGGTTGTAACTCTGTTTCAGCTTTAAAACTTGCGACTTCTTTATCAGATTTAGTTATCACAGAAGCTGGTTTTGGCTTTGATTTAGGCGGTTTCAAATTTATTGATATTTTATCAAGAATCAATCAATTTAATGTATCAGGAATTGTATTTGTTGTAACCTTAAAAGCAATCAAACATCATGCGAATAACGATGAACTTTCTGAAATAGAGAAAATCAAAAAAGGTTTTTCCAATGTCGAAGCTCACTTAAAAAATCTAGAACTTTTACAAATTCCTTATGTTATTACTTTAAATAAATATACAGATGATACAGAAGAAGAAATCAACACATTAAAAGACTTATTAACACCATTTAATAAAGAAGTAGTTATAAACAATGTCTATGAATTAGGTGGAGAAGGGGCTTTAGATTTAGCAGAAGAAGTCTTAAAATTAGACAACAAAGAAATGCACTACTTATATGATATAAATGCACCTTTAAAAGAAAAAATAGAAACAGTTTGTCAAAAACTTTTACATGCCAAAGAAGTAGAGTATTCTGACATAGCGTTAGAAAAAATAAAAGATGCTGAAAAACTAGAACCAATGCCAATTTGTATTGCGAAAACTCAGTATTCGGTGAGTGATGATCCAAAGAAGTTAGGAAATCCAGAAGATTATACAGTGACCGTAAAAGACATACGAGTATATAATGGGGCAGGCTTTATTACCATTTATTTAGGAAGTATTATGACAATGCCAGGTTTATCTAAAACTCCAGCAGCCTTATCTATAGATGTAGAAAATGACAAGATTATAAACATTTATTAACAAAAAAATTCAGTGAAAGTAAAATCACTGATTTTTTTAAATAAGCAAATTTATGGGGTGAGAACGACGCGAAAACTACTCCCACCATACGCAAGACCGTAGTAATTACCGAATGCCGCGAGACCCGTGTTCGTGCCATATGCGAAATCTCCACCGCGTAAGAACCACGGACTGCTGTTACTGACAAAGAAAGCAGTGCCTGAATTATAACTGCCCACTATTCCTGTATTATAAGTACCATCTGTTTTAGGCCAACCAACTTGATAAAATGGTCCAAATTCTTTCGTTCCATCTCCTAGGTGGCCTCTTTGAAATTGTTGATCTGACGTATTATAATCATATAAATCATAATATTTGCTGCTTGGCCATTCTTTTCCATCTGTTTTACTGCCATTATTATTGTCATTAGAATATGGACCATTAAATCCTGAATTATCTGTTGCATTAGGTCCACTTGCTGGAGATTTATTATTTTCTCCACTTTGTATGACACCCATGACATACTCCCAAGCTCCGCCATCCATATCGTATACTCCAGAATAATTTCCTGTTGTACTTGCTACTTGACTTGCCTTATTATAATAATTATAAGAATTATCTCCATCCTTATACAAACTGTTAAGTGTTTCATAAATATTACATGTTTCTCTTGAATTTGTATATCCACATGTAGGTTCGTCTTTTGCAGAGGAACCTGTAATATAACTTGCAACATTGTTTATTCTTACTTCTGTACAATTTCCATTTTCTTCACATCTTCCATATTTACTTTGAGTTAAATAAGCTACTGCTCCCCATTCCATATTTTTCATCATATGACTTTCTAAGTCTCTAAGATACTCATATGATGTATAAAAAGCATTTACTACTTGTATTCCTCTCCAACTATATACACTTGGTTTAATGATAACTTTTGTTGAATTCGTTTCATTATGTTGAGCTCCTGCTGTATTCCAACTATTAGCATCTGGTGGCATGACACTTCCATCACTATTTTGATTATATCCTGTCTCAAACTTACCAACCCAAAAACCATTACTATCAAATGCCTCAAAGGCTGGGTGAACGATTGAGTCTCCTTTACTTAATAATGTTGTACTTATTCCCTTATCTTTTGATCCAAATTCTATTTCAAAAGCATTACTTGCTCCTTTATTTCCATTGATTGCTTCATAAAAACTTTGAATATCAGTTTGATTACCTAATCCCGTTACACTAGCATAACTATCAAAAGTCTCTTCTTCATCTTGCAATTTATAACTATATCTTGGGATCCATACAAAATAACTTTCGATATTTTCTTCTGGTATTTGTTCTCCTAGTCTATAATTATCTTCTACTCCATCTTTTAATATGACTGCATTTGCCCATTCTTTATCTGTATAACTGTACCACTTACTCCTGATATCTGCTTTTACTACTTTTCCACCATAAGAACCATCACCGATATTTTGAATTGTAATTCCTGTTGGTTTTTCTTCTTTGATTTGAACAGGGATAAGTCTTCCATTTCCAAGGTCTGGTATGGCTCCATGTAATATTTCTTCTTTATATATTTTCTTAAAATGAAGATAACATTTTGTTTTAGTCGTTGTTATATTTGATAGATAAGGTCCCCATCTTTCATTATCCCAATTAACATTACTTACCTTTTTATCATTTAGTAAATCTACACAATAACTAGAACTGGTATCTAAAGAGTATCCTTCATTTTTTGTAGGAACTTCTTTTACAATCGTATCTTTTCCATCTACTTCTTTATAAAAAGCAAATTCTATATCGCCCATACTTTGAACTTCTCCATTAATCACATTTTGATTTGTCTTTACTTCGAATATGGCGAATGTTCTATAAAGTACTGCCACACTTACTAACAAAATACAAACAACGGTAAAAACTATAATACCTATTCTTTTATTATCTCTTTCTTTAAATTTCTTTAGTTTCATTTGAAATCACTCTCTACTTTCAAGAGCATTATAGCACAAATGTCGTATTTAGGTCTATATTTTTTATTTTAATTTTTTTAATGCGAAAATAAATATGGTGAATAAATCATGAATTTTGAAAGATTAAGATATATCAGAGAACTCCATAATTTAAAGCAAATAGATATAGCAAACTTAATGAATATTTCTCAAAAAAGTTATTCTAGATGGGAAACAGGGGAGTCTATTATTCCTTTAAAAAGACTAATACAGTTTTGCAATTATTTTCATGTATCTCTAGATTATGCTCTTCATTTAACCAAAGAAAACAATGACCCAAAAAAAGAAATGATTTTAAATAGAAAACAAATTGGCAAAAAATTAAAAGAAGTACGCTTAAAAAATAAAGTAACCCAACAAGAACTAGCAACACTTTTACATACAACTCATTCCACCATCTCTGCTTATGAAAGTGGAAAAACAGTATTACTTACTGCCTTTGCATATCAAATCTGTAAAACTTATAACGTATCTTTAGATTGGCTATGTGAAGAGTAAAGTTAAGTTCTTCAGCAGCCTTATCATTATAAACATTTATGAACAAAAAAATTCAGTGAAAGTAAAATCACTGATTTTTTTAATTATTTTTATGGAGTAAGAACAATACGGAAAGTCACAAATTCCTCGGAACTACCATTAATACCACTAAATGCAAAAATTCCAGTATCTGTACCATTAGAAATGCTACCACCACAAACAAACCAAGGGGCTTTTTGATTGATAAAGTATGCTGCGTCTGCATGATAACTTCCAACATATCTTTCAGTACCAGATTCAGTTGGATTAGATAGTCGTTGATATTTTAATTTATAAAATGGTCCCATCTCTTTTGTTCCATCTCCTAAAATACCATTTTTGTAAAATTCACTGCTATCATTTACATAATCATATAAATCATAGTATTTTGAAGACGGCCATTCTTTTCCAGCTGTATTTTGACTATTTCCATTACATTCAATACCGCCATTTTCACTACAATAACTGTACGGCCCTTTAAAACCTGAATTATGTGTATCATCTGATCCTGTTGCTGGAGTAGTATCTTTTTCGTTTGCTTGCATGACTCCCATAACAGCTTCCCATGCTCCGCCAGCCATGTCATATATTCCTGAATAATTTCCTGTTGTACTTGCTACTACGCTTTTTTTATTATAATAATTTTGTACTTGTTCACCATCTATATTCACTGAAGTTTCTTCATACCAATTGCACCTCTCTTTTGTTCCGGTGTCTCCACAAGTTGGTGCATTAGCAGCTGACATTCCTGTAATATAACTACTATTATTATTGATTATTACTTCGTCACATGTTGACTTTCCATCAACCTCTGTGCATCTACCATATTTACTTTGAGTTAAATACGCAACTGCTCCCCATTCTGTATTTTTCATCATATGACTTTCTAACTCTCGCTTGTAGTTATAACTTGTATAAAAAGCATTTGCCACTTGAATATTTCTCCAACTATATACACTTGGTTTAATGATAACTTTTGTTGATGATTGTTCATTTTTTTGAGCCCCTTGTGTACTCCAACTATCTGTAGGCATGACACTTCCATCACTATTTTGATTATATCCTGTTTCAAACTTACCGACCCAGAAGCCATTACTATTAAATGTTTCAAATGCTGGGTGAGCTATAAATGTGCCTTTACTTAATGACGTAGAACTAATTCCTTTATCCTTTGAACCGAATTCTATTTCAAAAGCATTACTGGCTCCTTTATTTCCACCTATATCACTATAAAAGCTTTGAACATCTACATGTTGTCCTTTATCTTCGGCAGTAGAATAACTATTAAATGTTTCTTCATTATCTTGTAATTTATAACTATATCTTGGGATCCATACAAAATAACTTTCAATATTTTCTTCTGGTATTTGTTCTCCAGGTCTATAATTATCTTCTACTCCAGTCTTTAGTATCACTGCATTTGCCCATTTTTTATCTTTGTAACTATACCATGGATCATCTGTTTTTGTTATATCCGCTTTATAGACATTTCCACCTTTATCTCCTGTATATAAATCAGGACCATATGTTTCTGAAATAGTGACTGGTATTAATCTTCCATTTCCTAAATCTGGTATAGCACCATTTAAAATTTCTTCTTGATATATTTTCTTAAAATAAAGATAACATTTTGTTTTAGTTGTTGATACATTTTTAATTTCTACACTCCAATTTTCATAGTTCCAATTTACATTACTTATTTTCTCATTATTTAACATATCTATACAATAACTACTACTTGTATCTAAAGAGTAACCATCACTCTTTTTAGGAGCTTCTTTTACAATAGTATCTTTTCCATCTACTTCTTTATAAAAAGCAAATTCTAAATCTCCCATACTTTGAACCTCACCATTAATCACATTTTGATTTGTCTTTACTTCAAAGATGGCAAACGTTCTATAAAGAATAACCCCGCTCACTAGTAGAATACATACTATAGTAAATACTATAATTCCAATTCTTTTATTATCTCTTTCTTTAAATCTTTTTAATTTCATACTTTTCCCTACCTTACTTGTAATTTATTATAACTTAAATTTTTAATTTTGTTAAGTAGTACCTAACATAATTTTCAAAAAATATTTAATACAATATAGCTAGGTGAAAGTTATGATTCAATTTGACACGAATATTTATGACACGATTCGTAAAAATATAAAAAAGTATCGTAAAGAAAAAGGGATTACTTCTGCACGTCTTGCCGAGATGGTTGGTTTGTCCCATGATTTTATTCGTCAAATTGAAAGTGAAAAAGTTGCATACAATTTTTCGGTCGATACCTTTTATAAAATATCTGTTGCCTTAAATGTAAAACTAGATGATTTAATTAAGAAATAAATGAAAACATACAAAAAGACAATCTTGAACTAATTGCCTTTTTTTCTTATTCCATTGGATGTGAATCAATATGATGGAATAAAATACCAATACTAACAAGTCCACTGACACCTACTAAAGTATAAATTACTTTAGAAAGAATAGAACCAGCTTCAAAGATAGTATCTACTAAGTTAAAATCAAGTATTCCAATAAGTCCCCAGTTAATTGCCCCGATAATGACAAAAACAAGACATATTTTAAAAATAATTTCCATGTTCCCCATCCTTTCAACCTTAGTATGCAGTTTTTTTAAGATTTTATTCATATTCCTAGCATTCCAAAATATAGTTTAAATAGAAAAGGAATGATGTGAAGCAATGAAAAAAATTTTAGTAGCCTTATTAGCCATTTTTTTGGTTACAACAGGGTGTGGTAAAAAAGCAAGTGAAAATATTATGAAAGACTTTACGGCCAAAGTAAATGATACAAACAGTTATACTTTAAAAGGAAATATGGAAATATATGCCGATGAAGAAACATTTACTTATAGTATCGAAGTAGATTTCTTAAAAGAAAAATATTATAAAGTCGCGATGGTAAATCAAACCAATAATCATGAACAAATCATATTAAGAAATCAAGATGCGGTTTATGTAATCACTCCATCTTTAAACAAAAGCTTTAAATTTCAAAGTGATTGGCCAGACAATTCAAGCCAAGCCTATTTATTAAAAGCCATTGTGAGTGATATGAATAATGACGCAAACAGTACAGTTGAAGAAGTAGATGGAGACTTTGTAGTGAAATCTAACGTAAACTATCCAAACAACCCAGAACTCAAATATCAAAAAGTAACCCTTGATAAAGACAAAAATATTAAGAAAAATGAAATCTATGATGAAAAAGACAATCTAAAAATGAAAGTTACATTCATGAGTGTAGATTATAAAGCAAGTTTAAAAGAAAGTGATTTTGATTTAGACGAATACATTAAAGAAATGCCAAAAACAAATACGGATAATTGTACAGGAGAATCTTGTAAAAACAATGCCCCATGTGAAGGAGATACTTGCCAAGACAAAAGTACAGGTTCTATAGAAAATATCCTTTATCCTTTATATATACCAAGTAACACTTACTTAGAAAAAAGTGATAAAGTAAGCACGGATTATGGGGACAGAGTTATCCTAACCTTTGGAGGAGATAAAAACTTTGTTTTAGTCGAAGAAAAAGCAACATCAAGTGAAGAATTTGAAGTCATCCCAGTTTATGGAGACCCATTAATTGTAAGCGATACCATTGGAGCTTTAGGCGCGAACTCTCTTACCTGGACAAAAGATAACATCAGCTATTACTTAGCAGGAAGTGACTTAACAACCGTAGAACTTGTATCCATTGGAGAAAGTATAGGTTATAACAATCAAACCGTAAGTAAAGAGAAATAGAACACGTTTCTCTTTTTCTTTTTTAGTCATTGCAAAATAAAGTAATCTTCGATATAATGAAATGGGAGGAAAAAACATGGCAAAAACAAAATATCAAACAGAAGAACAAAAGGAGTTAATAAAATTTTTAATTATATTAGGAGTCGTATTAGTACTCATTGTAGGTGTGTACTTCTTAAGCAAAGTATTTACAAAAGAAGAAGCAAAAGAATACGAGTATCAAGCAGGAGTTGTAAGTACCACTTCAGTAATTGTTGGAACAATGCTTTCTAGAAAAGATACAGAGTATTATGTCTTAGCATACGATTCTTCAAGTGACTATGCAAGTAGTTATAGTATCTATGCAAACTATTATACTAATGAACAAAAAGATGCTTTAAAGGTATACTATCTAGATTTATCAAGCGCAATGAACAAAAACTATTATGTAACAGAAGGAAGTAATCCAAAAGCAACAAAGATTAGTGAATTAAAAATGAAAGATGGAACATTGATTAAAGTCAAAAATGGTAAAATTACCAAATATGTAGAAGGTATTGAAAACATATCAAAAGAATTAGCAGTCACAGAAAAGAAATCTGATTCAGAGTCATAATTCGACTCTTTTCTTTTTCCATAAAATATGGTACGATTATTAAGAAATAAGGTGAAAAGATGAAAAATAAAATGACAATTGGTTTTTCCCTTAAAGGAATTTGTATCATCATATTTATAACAGCCATCGTGACAAGTTTAACAACAGGTCTTATCATCTATAATAATAGTAAAATTGTTTTAGGTTCTGTAAGTATTAAAGACGATGATGCTTTAAGAGAATTTTTAAAAGTATATAACAGTCTAGATCAAAACTATTACGATGATATAAACAAAACAGAAATGGTAGATGCAGCAATTTCGGCTATGCTAGATTATCTAGGCGAAGATTACTCTACCTATATGAATAAAGATGAAACAAATAACTTAGCTAGTGAATTAAGTGGAAAATTTAAAGGAATAGGTATATCCATTTCCAAAGGAAGAGAAATAGCCGAAGTTCATGAAGATACTCCAGCTTCTAAAGCAGGTTTTGAAGTAGGCGATATCTTATTATCGGTAAATGGAAAAAGTACGGAAGGACTAACTCAAGCTCAAGTGGCAAATCTTATTGATAAAGTAAACAAAAATACAATTATCCTTCAAAGAGGAGAAGAAGTTTTAACATTAGAAGTAACAGCAGAGAATATTAACACTCCACTTACGAACACAATCATTGAAACAGACTTTACAAATATAGGATATATAGATGTTGATGCTTTTACAGATACAGTAGGAGAAGAATTTGGAAAAGCCTTACGAAGTCTAGAGTCCAAAGGGATTGATAATTTAATTATCGACCTTCGTAATAATTCGGGAGGATACTTAAAAGGGGCAACCGACATACTAAATCTCTTTTTAAAAAAAGACATGGTGATGTATAGCTTTGAAAATAAAGAAGGTACAGAAAGCTTCCGTGATGATACCGAAGAACATCGAGACTATCCAATTGTATTATTAGTAAATGAAAACTCAGCAAGTGCAAGTGAAGTGGTAGCTGCAGCTTTAAAAGATAATTTAAATGCAACGGTTGTAGGAATGCTTACTTTTGGAAAAGGAAGAGTTCAACAGACCAAAAGACTAGAAGATGGAAGCATGGTGAAATTTACATCAGCAAAGTGGTTAAGACCAAACGGAGAATGTATCGATAATATTGGTATTATCCCAGATTATGAAATCGATCTCACCCAAGATGAAGAAGGTAATTGGGTTGATTCACAATTTGAAAAAGCAGTAGAACTACTAAGTTAGTTCTTTTTTTCTTTATAAATGGCAAAAAATCTTGTATAATAACAACTAAGAAAGAAGTTTTAGACATGAACGATATAAAAATAGGAGAAAAATTAAAGATATGCTGTTATAAGCATAACGGCTATTTAGACCGAACAAGTGATGAAGCAACTGTGATCTATACCGATAATGATATGTTAGTGGTCGCAAATGACCACACAACATTAACAGAACACAACGGCATAAGCCATACAACTCATGAACCAGCCATATTATTTTTCTATAAAAAGAAATGGTTTAATATTATAGGACAGTTAAAAGATGGCGGACTATTTTATTATTGCAATATAGCGACTCCATTTATCATTGATGGAAATTCCATTAAATATATAGATTATGATTTAGATTTGAGAGTCTATCCGGATGGAGGTTTTAAAGTATTAGACCGCAACGAATACAGATATCATAAAAAAATTATGAAATATGGTCCAGAGTTAGATTCTATTATAGAGGACTCTCTTACTGAACTTATAAACATGAAAAAAAGCGAGCAGCCACCTTTTCAAAAAGTTTTAGTAGAAGATTTTTATCAAAAATATCAAGAATTAAAAGGCTAAAAATAAAGAAAAAGGAATGTTTTAAGAAAAAAGTAACCGAATTTCACAAAAAAGTGAAATTTTTTCTTGCATTTACATAAACTTTATAGTAGACTAGTTAACAGTTGCTGAGGAAAAGAGCAACAAAACCTAGAAATTTTCAGTTTTTTGCAGAAAATGTCGAAAAATGAAAATTTATGCTTGCATTTACATAAAATTTTGTGTAGAATGTAAAGCATGTGTGAAAAAGAACACACAAAATGAGTTTAAATCAAAAGGATTTTTCCAAGAAATTACAAAGAAAAAAGTAATGTCAAAGAAAAATAAAAAAAATGTAAAAAAAGTGTTGACAACAAGAAAAAGATTTGATAAACTCATATTGCACTTGACAAAAAGAAGTGCGAAACGATCTTTGAAAACTAAGTAAAAAAGTCAATTTGAGTAGCTTAGGAAAAAACTTAAAATTTAAGATTTGAATAAATCTTTTTTATTGAGAGTTTGATCCTGGCTCAGGATGAACGCTGGCGGCATGCCTAAGACATGCAAGTCGAACGCGAGGGCCCAATGACGATAAAGGAAACGGATGGTGCTTGCACCTGATGCGGAATTTGTCTGATTTGGATTTTCCCTCGAGTGGCAAACGGGTGAGTAACACGTGGGTTACCTGCCTCTATGTTGGGGATAACAATTGGAAACGATTGCTAATACCGAATGTGCTCTTCGGAGTAAAGGAGCCTTCAAGCTCCGCGTAGAGATGGGCCTGCGGCGCATTAGCTTGTTGGTGGGGTAACGGCCTACCAAGGCAACGATGCGTAGCCGAGCTGAGAGGTTGATCGGCCACACTGGGACTGAGACACGGCCCAGACTCCTACGGGAGACAGCAGTTAGGAATATTCGTCAATGGGGGAAACCCTGAACGAGCAATGCCGCGTGAGTGATGAAGGCCCTATGGGTTGTAAAACTCTGTTGTTTGGGAAGAACTGTAAGAGTAGGAAATGGCTCTTGCTTGACGGTACCATTCAAGAAAGCCACGGCTAACTACGTGCCAGCAGCCGCGGTAATACGTAGGTGGCGAGCGTTATCCGGATTTATTGGGCGTAAAGCGTGCGTAGGCGGTTTGTTAAGTCTAAAATAAAAGCCCGAAGCTTAACTTCGGTTCGTTTTAGAAACTGGCAAGCTCGAGTATGGTAGAGGCAAATGGAATTTCTAGTGTAGCGGTAAAATGCGTAGATATTAGAAGGAACACCAGTGGCGAAGGCGGTTTGCTGGGCCATTACTGACGCTGAGGCACGAAAGCGTGGGGAGCAAATAGGATTAGATACCCTAGTAGTCCACGCCGTAAACGATGAGTACTAAGTGTCGGGTTACCGGTGCTGAAGTTAACACATTAAGTACTCCGCCTGAGTAGTACGGTCGCAAGGCTGAAACTCAAAGGAATTGACGGGCACCCGCACAAGCGGTGGAGCATGCTGTTTAATTCGAAACTACGCGAAGAACCTTACCTAGACTTGACATCCCTGGCAAAGCTATAGAAATATAGTGGAGGTTATCCGGGTGACAGGTGGTGCATGGTTGTCGTCAGCTCGTGTCGTGAGATGTTTGGTTAAGTCCAATAACGAGCGCAACCCTCGTCGTTAGTTGCTAACATTTAGTTGAGAACTCTAACGAGACTGCCAGTGCAAGCTGGAGGAAGGTGGGGATGACGTCAAATCATCATGCCCCTTACGTCTAGGGCAACAGGCGTGCTACAATGGCCGGTACAACGAGTCGCAACACAGTGATGTGGAGCTAATCTCTGAAAGCCGGTCCCAGTCCGGATTGGAGTCTGCAACTCGACTCCATGAAGTTGGAATCGCTAGTAATCCCGAATCAGAATGTCGGGGTGAATACGTTCCCGGGTGTTGTACACACCGCCCGTCACGCCATGGGAGTCTGTAATACCTGAAGCCGGTAGCCTAACCCGTAAGGGAGGGGGCCGTCCAAGGTAGGACAGGTGACTGGGGTGAAGTCGTAACAAGGTATCCCTACGAGAACGTGGGGATGGATCACCTCCTTTCTATGGAGTTATTACTTATAGAAAAACAACCGTATGAAACCTTCGGGGCTAGCACATTAATTTGTGAAAAGGTTTCATGTAAGCTACTTACTTTTTACTTGGTTTTGAGAGATTGTTTCTCTCAATGATTTTGTTCTTTGAAAACTAGATAATGTAATGAGTAGTTAATTCTATCCTAAGAATTAACATTAAGATCTCATAACTCATCAATTAGATAACTTTGGTGGATATGTAAGTTAAATTAATAAGGGCGCATGGTGGATGCCTTGGCATTAGAAGACGAAGAAGGACGTGATTACCTACGATATGCTTCGGGGAGTCGGAATGTGACTTTGATCCGGAGATTTCCGAATGGGGGAACCCACTAGCTTCGGCTAGTATCGTGCAGTGAATACATAGCTGTATG
>CANRDF010000035.1 GCA_947629255.1 uncultured Bacilli bacterium | reverse complement strand
AGTGTTAACTGCCAATAAGCATAAGTTAATCCTATAATACCAAACAGAAATATAAATAATCCTATCAATGTTAATGTTATTGTTTTTTTCTTTTTCATAATTTTCATACTCCTATCAATTTTATTCTGCTCTATATTAACTGTTATTATCATTATATAACCATTTGGTTATAGAGTAAAGTAGTAATTTTTTTACTTTACGTTTCACTTTTCTTACCTTCACTTTTCTTAATTAAAAAGATTTTATTATTTTTATAGAAAGCATAAAAAATATCTTTAATTTGTAAATTTTTAGCATGAATTTCTTTCTCTAACCATTCTTGATCTTTCTTTAAATATTCTAAAGTTTTTTTATTTATTTCTCCATCTAATATTAAAGGCATTGGATAGCTTGTTTTTAAATGAAGAAAATTATATTGAAAAATAGATAACTTTCCATTTGGTTCTAGAAATGCATATTCGACTTCTTCTAAATCTTTAATTTCTTTTTGTCTTAAACTTAATAGTAAATCATCCATACTATATCTTTGTTTAACCATTTCTTTATAATTTACTTTTCCATTGCAAATAATTAAAGATGGTTTTCCATCAAAAACTTTTCTAAAAGTTCTGGATTTAATACTAATATAAGCCAAAAATATTTCTAAAACCCCTAATAAAGATAAAGGTAAAATCGTAAGCCATAACGACTTATCTGGTTCTTCAATGGATATTGCTACTAATTCAGCAATTAAGATAGACACTATTAAATCAATAATACCAAGTTGTCCAATTTCTCTTTTCCCCATTAAACGATACAAAAGAACAATGAAAAAATAAAAGAATGCTGTACGAAATAAAACATTGAATAATTCAGCCATATCATCACCTAATTCTATTATGGGTCACTTCTATTTTTTTTAAACATACATAGAATGAATTAGGTGATGAATTTTGAAAAATCTACAAAAATATGGAAAAACAATACTTATCTTTTTAGGAATTCTTTTGGTCTTTTCTCTTCTTCTTACTCTTTTTAATATGACTCATGTATTATTTACAAAAGGAACAGATACATTGATTTTTATAGGAATGATTCTAATTCTATTTCTTATTGGTTTTTCTTGGGGACGTCATGCAGAGAAAAAAGGATATTTAGAAGGTCTTAAAATTGGATGTTCCATTATTCTTTTACTTATCTTCATTAATCTTATTTTTTGGCGAACAGGATTTTCCATTGAAAGAATGATTTATTATATTGTTTTAATTTTATCAAGTACTTTAGGTTCTATGTTAGGGATTAATAAAAAAAGCTAGACTTCGTGAAAAGTATAACTTTCTTTTTCAACATAAGATTCATGAGAATAATATTTTTTAGTAATGGGATTGACTTCTTCTTTTAAATAGCCTTTTTCGATTAAATAACCAAGAGTAATGGTATCTTCAGTACAAACATCATCCCATACACATTCTTTTGCTTTTTCAACAATTTTCTTGGTAGACACTTCCATAAGTCTTACATTATGTCTACGATTTATTTTATAAAACGAATAAAATCCCACACTTGCTAAAGTAAGAACAATTGTGATAATGACAAAATTACGATTCATTTTTACCTCCATAGTATCTTTCTTTAAAAGCATCTCGATACTCTAATAAAGTATCGTTTTTGATAGACTCTCGAATACTTTCTGTTAAACGAATTAAAAACCGAATGTTATGAATAGATAGAAGTCTTGCTCCAAAAGTTTCTTCTGCATTAATTAAATGTTTTATATAAGCTTTTGTATAATGCT
Organism: uncultured Bacilli bacterium; assembly: GCA_947629255.1. GTDB lineage: Bacteria > Bacillota_I > Bacilli_A > RF39 > UBA660 > Ventrenecus. Next base: position 14,356 of record CANRDF010000035.1, on the reverse strand, counting down.
TACAAGCATAACAATCACAAGCATCTTCAATAGGACTAAAGTCTTGTTTATATTTTGAATTTTTTAAATTAATTTTTCCATCTAGTGTTAAAGCATGTCCATGTCTTGCAAGTCTCGTAGGTGATACACAATCAAAGATATCAACTCCCCGAATCACTCCTTCAATGATATCGATAGGTTCTCCAATTCCCATGGCATACCGAAGTTTGTCTTCTGGTAAATATTTACAAGAATACTCGAATGCTTTATACATATCTTCTTTACTTTCATGGTCGTTAGCAACTCCACCGATACTATAACCATCAAAGCCAATTTTAACAGTTTCTTCTGCACTAAACTTACGAATATCTTCATAAGGTCCCCCTTGAACAATTCCAAAAAGAAGTTGATTGTTCCCTTTAAAAACATCTTTTCCTCTTCTCGCCCATCTAAGAGTTCTTTCGACACTTTTTTGTAAATATTCTTTTGATGCACTTGCAGGTGGACATTCATCAAAACTCATCACAATATCACTTCCAAGATCTTCTTGGATTTGAATTGATTTTTCAGGAGTCAGTAATAACTTATCGCCATTATATTGATTTTTAAATACAACTCCTTCTTCAGAGATATCTTTCGGTCTTGCAAGAGAAAAAACTTGAAATCCACCAGAATCTGTTAAAATAAGTCCATCATAATTCATAAACTTGTGTAATCCTCCAGCAAGCTTCACTATTTCTTCTCCAGGTCTTAACCATAAATGATAGGTATTTGCTAAGATGATACCTGCATGAGTTGCTTTTACTTCTTCTGGACTTAATGTTTTTACTGTTCCTTGAGTTCCAACCGGCATAAACATTGGAGTGAAATACTCTTTTCCATTCCAAATGATCTTACCAAGTCTTGCATTTGTCTTTTTTTCTTTTTTTTGTACTTCAAACTCTAACATAACGTCACTTCCTAAAACTAGTACAATTATAGCATAAAAAAAATTCCTTGACACCCCCTTTTCTTTGTGTTAGGATAGAAAACTAAGTGAAAGGAAATGAGCAATGGAAGCAAAAACAAATGAAAAACTAGAAATGATCCAAAAGTCCAAAGAAACATTACAAGAAGTAAAAAAAGGAGTCATTGTTTCTAAAAAAGAATTTCTAGAAACTCATACTCCAGATCATAGTGATTTAGACAAAAGAATACGTCCCACTTATTGTGATATTTCTAGATTTAAAAGAGAAAGGAATCGTACAAAATGAAAAAAGAAATTATTTTTATGAAAATAGAAAATGGAAAAGTAGGATTTAATTATCAAAAAAAAATAATAAACTTACAAAAAGGTCAAGAAGTTTTACTTGAAAATGTAAGTGATATCTTAATTCCTCAACAAAAAGAAGAATCACCTCTTCACATTCCAAATCCTTACAAAGTTATTTATAAGGAAAATGAGATTCGTATTTTCGAACAACACAAATCAAATCCTTGGCGTGTTAGAAACGATGGTCAATTAATTCAAAAAGGAACATTTGATGGTCACGATATTTCTTATTTAGAAGATACATATGGCATTGGTCATAATATGATAAATATATCTCAAAGATATCTTGCAATTCGCAAAAAATTTTATTAAAAACTCTATGAAATTCACATCATAGAGTTTTTCTTTCGATAAACATCGCATCTCCAAAGGAAAAGAAACGGTAATGTCTTTCAATGGCTTCCTGATAAGCATGAAGAATAAATTCTTTTTTAGAGAAAGCACTCACCAACATGACAAGAGTACTTTTTGGTAAATGAAAATTGGTAATCAAACAGTCAATAGCAAGGAAAGTATATCCAGGATAAATAAAGATATTCGTGTTTCCTTCACATTCTCGAAATTCATGATATTTTTGCATGACAGTTTCTAAAACTCTTGTTGAAGTAGTTCCAACCGCGATAATTCTTCGATTCTCTTTTTTTGCTCGGTTTAAAGCATCCGCAGCTTTCTTACTCATTTGATAGAACTCACTATGCATTTCGTGTTTGGTAACATCTTCGACTTCGACAGGTCTGAATGTTCCAAGTCCGACATGAAGTAAAACCTTTACAATCTCTACTCCTTTATCTTCTATTTTTTTGAGTAATTCTTCCGTAAAATGGAGCCCTGCTGTTGGCGCGGCTGCACTTCCAGTAACACGTGCATACACCGTTTGATAACGGTTCTTTTCTTCTAGTTTCTCATGAATATAAGGAGGAAGTGGCATTTCTCCTAACTTATCTAATATTTCTAAAAAGATTCCATCATAAGAAAACTTAACTTCTACCATTCCACTTTCTTTTTTCTTGGTAACAGTAGCTAATAAAAGCCCATCTCCAAAAGAAATTTTCGTTCCTACATGTAATCTTTTAAATGGTCTTGATAAGCATTCCCAAGTATCTTCACCAAGTTCTTTTAATAAAAGAAGTTCAATGGTCGCGTTCGTTTCCTCTTTTGTTCCAATGAGTCTTGCCGGGATGACTTTTGTTTCATTTAAAACCAAGACATCACCTTTATGTAAATATTCGGTAATATCTTCAAAATGACGATGCTCAAGTTCTCCCGTGTCACGATCCATCACTAAAAGTTTGGAACTGCTTCTTGTTTTGAGAGGAGTTTGAGCAATTAGCTCTTCAGGCAAATCATAATTAAAATCTTCTGTACTCATTTTTTTCACTTCCTAAAACAAAGTCCCCATATGGGCGATTTTTAAATGTTCATAGGCTTTTTCTTCAGCAACTCTTCCTCTTGGCGTTCTTTTAATAAATCCTTCTTGAAGTAAGAAAGGTTCCACGACATCTTCAATCGTTGATACTTCTTCGCCAATACTTGTCGCGATGGTCTCAACTCCAACAGGTCCTCCATTAAACTTCGTAATTAAACTATTTAAGTATTCTAAGTCAATCGCATCCAAACCAAATTCATCTACTTTTAATCTTTCCAAAGACTTTTCAGCGAGTTCTAGAGTCACAACTTCATACCCACCGACTAAAGCAAAATCCCGAATTCTCTTAAATAAACGATTCGCGATTCTTGGTGTTTTACGACATCTTTTGGCAATCAGTCTTGCTGCATCTTCTTCAATCGGCATTTCAAGAACTCGACTTGTTCTTTTTACAATGCGAAGAAGTTCTTCTTCCGAATAATATTGTAACTTCGAAACAATTCCAAAACGGTCTCTTAAAGGACTAGAAATATCTCCTGCTCTTGTGGTTGCCCCAACTAAAGTAAAAGGAGGCAAATCAATTTTTAAACTTCGACTTTTTCCATCACTATTAATGACTAAATCGAGTTCAAAATCTTCCATCGCCGGATATAAAATTTCTTCAATAAATTTAGGCATCCGATGAATCTCATCAATAAAAAGAACGTCCCCTGGTTCTAGAGTTGACAAAACTGCAGCTAAGTCCCCACTTTTTTCTAGAGAAGGACCACTTGCTGTTTTAATGTTTACTCCAAGCTCATTTGCAATAATATGCGCAAGAGTTGTTTTTCCAAGTCCAGGAGGTCCATAAAGAAGGACATGGTCTAAAGATTCATTTCTAATTTTACTGGCTTCAATAAAAACACTTAAATTACTTGTAATTTCTTCTTGTCCTACATATTCAGCTAAACTTTGAGGCCGAATATTTGCTTCAAACGTATCGCTTTCTAAAGCCCTTTCATCTAAAATATTTTCTTCCATCATCATCACTCCATGTCATTATTTTAATAATAATTTTAAAGCATCTTTTACTTGTTCTTCAATTTGTTTGTTTCCATCAATATTTGGTAACACTTTTTTAATATCTTGAGACTTATATCCAAGACCTTCTAAGACACTTACGAGTTCGTCAAACCCTCCGATACTAGCTTCTTCACTCTTTGCAAGTTTTCCTTTTAAATCCAAAATCATTTGTCTTGCGACCTTTTCCCCAATCTTTGGAAATTTCTTTAAATAAAGAATATTTTCTCGATCAATCGCATCAATAATACCTGCAACACTTCCTGTAGCAAGCATAGGCATGACAAGTTTAGGTCCAACCCCTTTTACACTAATAAGTCTTAAAAACAAATCTTTTTGTTCCACACTTGCAAATCCATAAAGAGTCTCAGAATCTTCTGTAATATGTTGATATAAATACACTTTTTGTTCTTCCTCTGTTTTATATTCAAATGGATTCGAAACAAAAATCTTATATCCAATTCCAGCACACTCTAAAACAATAAAATTTCCTTCTTGCTCTGTCACAAACCCTTTCATATAACTATACATTTTTACCACCAGTTCTATAATATCATACAATTGTATTCAAGAAAAGATTTTTTAACTCATTTTCGTAGCAAGTCCAATATAAAAGAATTCAATATCATCAATCACATTCGAATTTAGTCCTGTTACAATAGGAATAATAATATGATAACTTGCATAAGTAGAACAATTTCCCTCACTTGATAAATCATTACAACTAGAATCTGGAAAATATCCATTTATTGTAATACTTGCTATATCAATTTTAGTATCATCATTGTCTTTCTCTATTTCCCATGCCTCTTCATCTGCATATTTTAGAGAATGATCCGTAATTGTTAAAGTTTTTGAAGTCCCATTTTGATAAGTAAAAAAAATACTTTTTTTATCTTCAGATAGTGTAGCACTCTTAAGACCAAGATTTTGAAAATCTTCTTGAACATGTCTGATCACTGATGCTCTTACTTGTTGATTCGATTTTGCATAAGATGCATGATCTCTTTCATACTGCATATCAGTAAGAAGTCGAAACAAAAAGAGCATAACAATGGAAATCAAACCAATACTAATAACAATCTCAACTAAAGTAATTCCTTTTTTATTCATTATACATCACCTACCGTTATATATGCATAGTATCCAAGACATTCCGAGCCGTTTAAACATGAGGTTCCATCTCGTTTCGTTTCAAACTCAAATATCATATAATATTCATTTGAATTTCCATTATCCAACGAATTTAAATAATTCATTAAGCTTGAATTATCACAAAGTGCTTGATATTTATTATAGGCATCTCCCGTACACTGAGTTACACTTGAAATATCTGAAGTAATCAAATAAATGTTTTTTATATGAAGAGAGCTCCATAAAAAATCAAAAAAATGAGACTCTTTCGCATATGAATTTCCAAAAATGTCACTTCTACCTTGCCATATTAATTCATAACGATAACTTTTTTCACAAGCTCGTCTCGTTGTATTCCAAATACAAGTACTTTCATTAGAGCATATTTTTTGATCGCTGTAGGAACAGTTATCTTTGATATTTTGAATTAAATATCGAAAATCAAAACTTTGAAAATATTTGGATAAATAATAAGATTCATACAATTTAACTGGATCATCATAACGAGTATATCGAGACTCCGTATTTAAAGAAGAAACATATAAACCATAAACAATCATAAGCGATGTAAGGAGAACGCAAGTTACAATCATAGTTTCAACAAATACAAATCCATTTTTCTTTAGCATAAGATCCCTTCTTTCTTTTATACTTTTGATTCTTCTTCTCTATGTAAATGCTTTTTTGCAATACTTTCATTAGGAACTTTTAAAAATTCCTCATAAATACGTTTAATATCAGGATTATGATGAGCTGCATGCACAGAAATTGTTTGATCACGATTCATAAGTCCATGAATTCTTTCCTTTTTTACTTCACTTTCATTTTCAAGAACATACTTAGGTTGTCCTCCTCCACCAACACATCCCCCTTCACAATTCATAATCTCAATAAAGTGATAAGGACTTTTGCCTAAACAAACATCTTCTAATATTTTTTTAGCTTTTGATAACTCATGAACTACAGCCACTTGAACCGTGTACTCTCCAACATCCAAAGTATATTCTTTGACATTTTGAAGAGAATGAATAGGCATAAGGTCTTCTGTAAATTCTTCATGAGTCATAAGATAATAAAAAGTTCTTAGTGCTGATTCAGTTACTCCACCTGTGACTCCAAATAAAGTTCCTCCACCGCTTCCTTCTTGAAACATGGTATCAAAAGTACTCTTGGAAATATTTTTAAAATCAATCTGCTCTTTTTTCATCCACTCGGCAAGTTCTGTCACTGTTAAAACAGCATCGGTTCCAGGAATATTTGTTTCTTTTGTTTCCATCTTTTTTGCTGTACATGGTGTAATCGCGACTGTATAAACTTCAGTTTGATCTAACCTTTTTTTCTCACAAAAATAAGTCTTTATTATCTCCCCTTGCATGCCAATTGGACTTTTACAAGTAGAAATATGGTCTAGTATTTCTGGCATATTGTCCTTCGCATATTTCACCCAAGCAGGACAACAAGAAGTCATCATCGGTAAAACTCCATGATTTAAAAGTCTAGATTTTAATTCACTAGCTTCTTCGATAATCGTTAAATCAGCTCCAAAAGTTGTATCAAAAACATAAGTAAACCCTAGAGCTTTTAAGGAACCCACAAGTTCTTCTAAACAAAATGTTCCAGGCTTTAGTCCAAATTCTTCTCCAATGGAAACACGTATGGCAGGAGATGTATAACAAATTAATATCTTTCCCTCATCCTTCGCTTTTAAAACATGATCTAATTCTTTTTTTACTTTTAAAGCACCCGTTGGACAAGTCAAAACACATTGTCCACAAGAAAGGCATTTTTCTGTATCGCTCCCAAAATCCAGTCCAGTACGTTCCATACAAGTTTCTTTACACTGACCACAATCAATACATTTTGCATTATCTCTTTCAATTCCTAAATTGTTATCACTAATTTGAACTGCTTTTTGAAATACTTGAGGCTGTTCCTCTATATCTCTATATTCTTCTAGAAAAGAAGCATCCGCATAACACATCGGACAACTTGAATTTACCTTTTCATTTATTACTGAACCACATATTTTACAACGATATTTCATATTCATAACACCTTCGTAGTTTAAGTATATCATGTTTCCACCAAGAAAAAAAGAACCAATTCATGATTCTTTTGTTACGCTCTAGAAGAATATTTTCCATCACTTGTAGAGATAATAATCTTTTCTCCTTGATTAATAAATAATGGAACTTTTACTGTATAACCTGTTTCAATCTTTGCATCTTTCATTGCATTGTTTGTTGTATTTCCTTTGACTGCAGGTTCCGTTTCAACAACTTCAAATTCAATCTTTTCAGGAAGTGTCACTCCAAGAAGCTCTCCTTCATAATAATCTAATTGAATTTCTAATCCTTCTTTAATAAATTTCTTCTCATTTTCAATTTTTTCAACTGGCACAGATACTTGGTCATAAGTCTCAGTATTCATAAATACAAAAGACGAACCATCTTCATAAAGAAATTGCATAGGCATTCTTTCAATTCTTGCTCTTTCAATTTTAATATTGGTATTGTAAGAATTTTCAACGACTGCTCCAGTTCTTAAATTTTTAAGCTTCATACGTACAAATGCGCTACCCTTACCAGGTTTTACATGTTGAAACTCAATGATTTGACAAAGATTCCCATCAATAATAATGGTCATCCCATTTTTAATATCATTAATATTAATGTTCATGTTAACTCACTTTCTATTTTCCAAGTTTGGTTTCTTTAAATAATGTCACTTGATGACAACTAGGACAATATTTATTGATTTCTAATTTGTCAGGCGTATTTTTTTTGTTTTTAATTGTTGGACGAATTTGTTTTCCACATCTAGAACACTTAAGTCCAAGAAATTGTCTATTTTCATTTTTTGCCATTTGGGTAACCTCCTCACATAAAACTATATGTATTTTAGCATAGTTCACTACGAAAAAGCAACAACAAATTAACAGTCCTAAACTTTTCTAAATAGGTTGTTCTTGAAGTTTATTGATTTCTTCAATAGATAAACCTGTAAGTCCAGTAATTTCATGAATATCATATTTTTTATCTAACATGGATTTGGCTATCTCTATTTTTTCATCTTCTTTTCCATCCCCATATCCGATAGCTCTTGCTTTCACCTCAGCATTATAATACTGATAAATACTATCATCATGCATATATTTTGTTGGATCCGTCGCAATTGTCATTAAATCATCATCCTCTCTTGCGATTTGCTTTCTTATTTTCTGTGATGTCTCAATCATGAGTCTTAAATGTTTTAAAAGCAAATCATTTATAACAGTCTCACACTTTTCTAAACGGCTTGTGCTTGAAGTTTATTGATTTCTTCTATGGATAGACCTGTGACTTTGGAAATATAAGAAACATCCGATTCTTCTAGCATGGATTTGGCTATTTCTATTTTTTCATCTCTTCGTCCATCTTCTCTTCCATCACCATATCCGATGGTTCTTGCTTTCACCTCAGCATTATAATATTTATAAATACTATCATCATGCATGTATTTTGTTGGGTCCGTCGCAATTGTCATTAAATCCTCATCCTCTCTTGCAATTTGCTTTCTTATTTTCTGTGATGTTTCAATCATCAGTCTTAAATGTTTTAAAAGCAAATCATTTATAACATCATAATATCCTACTTTTGGAAGTTTGTCAACTCTTAATATATAAATTTCATTTTCTAATGGTAATTCTTTATATTCTGGTTCCTCTCCCTTATAATTATACTTTTGACACCAATCATCACTTAAATTCAAAGATGGACTTACATGATCGGCAATAATAATTAAAATGACTTTTCTTCCATCCACATAGTTTTCGCTTTCTTGTAGTTGGTCTCCATCAATTTTAGAGGCATACTTCCCTGCCTTTAGTAATCCTTCTTTATTTAATCTTGTATAAGCTTCTATTATAATAATATAGTTTTCTGTATACACTAGAATATCTGTTCGCATATCTTTTTGGGATCTTGTTGTCTTATCTAAATTTTTTTCGGTAAATATATTAATTTCACCTAAAGGTCCTTCATAATGAATATGCTCAAAAAATGCTTTTAAGAAAGAACTCAGTGCTCTTATCTTTCCATAAATTTTCTTGAATAAAGCATCAGATAAAATGTAATGTTTTCTTTGTTTTCTTGTCATATATAATCTCCAATTTCTAAGGAGGTAGAAAAATACCTCCTATATATATATTCAAGAAAAAGTGCCGATTTCCTTTTTTTTTACGCAAATTTCTTCAAAAAAATTAAAAATTATACATTTTATTTACAGTTTTAACTATTTTTACTACTTTGATTTACATTTTATATACATATAGAAAATACGTAAAGAAAAAGTAAAGAAAAATCTCTACTTATTTATATACAATATAGTATTATCTCATCAAAAATTCAATTAAAACAGGCGCTAAAATAACTAACAAAATAATAGGAATAAAGAAGACAACCGAAATAATACTAATTTTCGTTGGTAATTTTCCAATTTCGCTTTTAATTTCAAGTAATCTTTTATCTCTTAAAAAATCTAATTGGTTATTCAAAGATTCTTGAATGTTATTTCCAAATACACTTGCTTGAACGATATTTAAAATTGCATTATTAATCGTGTCACTTGGAATTCTTTCTTTCATACTTGTCATTGCTTCTGGAAAACTTTTACCAAGCTTCATTTCACTTAAGGATTTTCGAAACTCTTCGGCAAGTTCACTTTCCACATTCTTGGCCGTAATTGATAACGCTGTTGTAAGGTTTCTTCCACTTTCCAAAGTTAAAGATAAAACTTCAAAAAAGAATATGGCTTCTTCTTCTAATTTTCTTGTTCTTTTCTTAATGGGTAAATCAAGGATTAAATACTCACTTAAATAATGAAAGATGATCACAGCAATTGGAGCCAAAATATAACCATTTTTATTAAAAATAATCAAAACAACAAAGAGAAATAAACTTGCAAGTAGCCGCATATTAAGTAAATCTTGAGCATCATAATTACAATGGATTCCAAGTAATTTAATTTTCTTTTCGACCTTTTTAATCGTGCTATCTAAATAAATTCTTCGAACTAAACTTCTTTCTTTCATTAGATATCAACCTCCAATACTTTTTTTATGACTAAAATATAAATGACATAAAGAAGAACAGTAAGAAGGAGTAAAAGAATGCCAATGTGGGTTGTAAAAACCACTTCAAAATAACTTGGATTTAATAAATAAATGACTAAAATAAAGAGAAATGGTAAGACACATAGAACTCGAAAAACAAAGATCGAAGCACTCGTTAAACTCTGCATTTCTTGTTTTAATTTTTTCTTATTGAAGAATGATTTTTCAATCGTTCCAAAGACTTTTACAATATTCCCACCTGTTTTATTTAAAAGAGTTAAAGAACTTGTAATATATTTGGCATCTTCTAATTTTACCCGATGATAAAACCTGTCAAAAACAACTTCCATACTAAGTCCATAGGTCATATCTAAATAAATTTTCTTAAATTCATCACTGATAGGTCCTTCTAATTCATTTTTCACAATTTCAACGGCTTGCATAATATTTCTTCCTGATTTAAAACTGTTATTCATCATAATAATGGCTTTTAATAAATCTTCTTCAATTCTCTTTCTCTTTTCATGAAATAAAATTTGTAAATACACATCTGGCATAAAGAAACCAACAAGGAAAGTCACTAGTAAACTAATCACACTTAAATTCATGACTTGAAACATCATGGAAACAATATTTAAAAGGAAAAATGTGAAACCAATGAGGAATTTAATGGCTACATAATCTAGACCACTCATCTTATCTTTATCTTCAAAAGAAATAAATTTATCATAACGTTCTCCATATTTTTTCATCACAGCACTTTTTGATAAAAGATTCGAAAAACGATGAATCATTTTCCAAATATATCCCATGATTAAATCAAAGAAAGAACTTTCTTTTTCTTTATTACTGATTAAAGAAAACTTTTCAAATCGCTTGGCAAGACGAATCATTCTTCTTTGCCGAACTAAATAAGCAATTAAAACAAGTAATAGAATAATCGTAATTCCTTGGGTAATTAAAATAGACAAAGAATAATTTTCCATCTTGACTCTCCTTTCTAATTTTCATGAGGAACTGGAAACATATGGTCTAATTCAGTAATTCCTCTTGCAACAATCTTTTTATATACTTTTGGAACGGTTTCATTATATAAAATATATTCGCCGTCCACTTCACCATTTGGTGTAAGACCTTTTTGATGGAAAGCAAAGATTTCTTTTAATAGAATCTCACCATCTTCAAAATTTTCTAATTCACAAATGGATGTTACTTTTCTTTTGCCATCACTCATTCTTTCGATATTAACGACAAGATCAATGGCACTTACGATATACTCACGAATCGCTTTGACTGGAATATCAAGACCACTCATTAACACCATAGTTTCAAGTCTTTGTAAAGCATCTTTCGCCCCATTCGCATGAAGTGTCGTTAAACTTCCTTCATGTCCTGTATTCATCGCTTGTAACATATCAAACGCTTCTTTTCCACGAACTTCACCAACAATAATACGATCTGGTCGCATACGAAGAGCATTGATGACTAAATCTCGAATCGTCACTTCTCCTTCATTATCGTAGTTCGTGACTCTTGTCTCTAGAGAAATCACATGTTCTTTTTCAAGTCGAAGTTCCGCGGCATCTTCAATCGTAATGATACGTTCTTCATTTGGAATAAAACCACTTAAAATATTTAAAAGTGTTGTTTTTCCAGAACCAGTTCCTCCACATATTAAAATGTTACATTTTCCTTTTACAGAAGCTTCTAAAAACTCAGCCATGTAAGGAGTCATCGAACCAATTCTTATCATGTCATCGGCAGAAGTCATCTCTCTTTTAAATTTACGAATGGTAATCACAGGTCCTTTAGTTGATAAAGGTGGAATCACGGCATTAATTCTAGAGCCATCACGAAGTCTAGAATCGACCATTGGGTTACTTGCATCAATTGTTCTTCCCATTGGGCCAATCATTCTTTCAATCGTTCTTAAAATATGTTCATCATTAATGAAAGATACACTTTCATCTCTGATAATTTGGCCATCAATTTCTATATAGATTTCTTTTGGACTGTTTACCATAATTTCAGTAATATTTTTATCTTCTAAGAGTTCGGTTAAAGGTCCATACCCATTAATTTCATTATCAATTAAATTGTATAAATGACTTCTCTCTAAATTCGTAAGGTCATAACCTTCAATCGTTTTATCAATCTCATCATTAATAAATTGATTTAAAAGTTTATCTTCAGGAATCTCTTGGTCAATTAAATTTTCCACGATTTTCGTTCTTAATTGGTCTAATAAATTCTTATCTGGAAATATTTCATAATCATTTAAATTGGTAATTTTTCCAGGCTTTCTTTCAATATGGAAAGCCTCCATTAAACTAGTTTTCGCCATTGTCACTCTCCTCTTTTCCTAAAAACTCCACTGCCATTTTCATAAGCACTGTATAATCTTTATTGAATACATTCGCGGCTTTCGGTTGTAAAGTAACAATCTCGCCATTCATAATATAAGAATCGATATTTTTTAAATAGAATTCACTCGACAAAACATAATCAATATTTGCTTTTAACACATTTTTTAAATCAAACATTGTAAAGTATTTTTTAAATGGGTCACGGGAGTTATTTAACAAAATTTTATAATTGCTTTTTTCTAGATCACGGAAGATAGAAAGTAAGCTTTTCATATTTTTTAAATCCATCGGGTCATTTTGCATGACAAATAAAATTTGGTCCACTAAATCCAAAACAACTAAATTGGTTTCATTTAAGTCATGAGTCGTATCGACAAGTACCACGTCATAATGAATACAAGCTTTTTCTAACGCAATCTCAATATATTTAGAATCAATTTTCGTTGCTTGTCTCGGGTCTTTCGGACTTGGTAAAATATCAATAAATTCATTGTAATGTGTCACATAATCATCTAAAGATTTAAAACGGTTATTGATATAATCATCGACAAAATTATAAATCGTTTTTTCATAAGGCTTGTTCATCGCAAGTGCAATATTTCCACCTGATAAATCCATATCTAAAATGAGAACCTTTTTTTCTAAAGTCCGATAAATACCTGCTAAACACAAAGTCAAAAAAGTTTTTCCAACTCCACCTTTTCCTGAAAAGAGACAGATACTTTTTCCTAATGTTTTTTTCATAACCCACATCCTATTCTTTTATTTTTCTATTTTTGTAATTACAACTTCACTCTCTTCTTTTCTTCCTTCCCTGTGAATTTCAATTTTATATGATTTGATATTGATGATAGCTCCAAACAAAGAAGAAATTTCATAAGAGAGTTGAACATCTATTTTTAAATCACTTACATTTACTTCTAAATTCTCCGTTGGAATTTCATTTAAGGAAAGAAGTTCTTTCACAGCACTTTCCTTATTTGATTCAAAATACTCACGAATTCCATCATCAACGACTCCTCTTGCTTTTTGATATTCATTGGTTAAAAGTCCCACATCCACGACAACTGCAAGCATCGTTAAAATGATAGGAATCAGTATAACAAAAATAATTAATGTTTGCCCTTTTTTATTCATAGTTTAACACCCTACTAACTGTAATTTGATAGGGATTTGGAAATAAGAGGCTTAATCCTGGTGTAACAATCTCTAAGTTTCTTTTTAAATAAAGAGTCACAGTTTCATTATTTTCATTTTTCATTTCTAATTCAAAATCATTTTCATTTAACTTTAACTCATTTTCAATATCTTGATAAGATTTTTTGTTTTTGTACATTTCTACGACATTCGACATTTCACTTTCGAGTTCATTTTGAAAATAAATCATTTTTCCAATATCAATAATCGCGAGTAACATAAAAATGAAAATGGGTAAAATAATCACGAATTCCACGAGTGCTTGACCCTTTTTATTCATTTTTTTGTCTCTTTTCTAATTCTTGTTTGGTAATACACTCCGCTTCTCCTGGCTTACTACCTTCTACATAGACTTTATCAATGAGCTCACAAGATGTCTTTGTAATCGTATCTTTTAAGTATCCACCAAAGTAACTTACAATACTCACTGTAATGACACTGATAATGGCAATAATAAGAACATATTCTACCAGTGCTTGACCTTTTTTATTCATTCTCCCACTTCCCTATGATAAAACCATTATACCAAAAAAAAAGATGGATAACAATCTTTTTCATGTTCCATCGTTACAGTTTTGTGACTACAAGGAAAAAAATCAAAATTTTTTAGCAAAATCCAATATTTATTGATATAATTAGAATAGCAAAGGAGAATCGCATATGGCTAGTAACTATTCCAAAGGATTATATAATGATTATGAAAAATTACTAGCAAAATACGAATTAGAAAAAAAAGGAAGAGCAGAAGATCAAAAACAGATTAAATCTCTTATCCCTGTCTTTGTCAGTTGTAAACAAAAAATGTTTATTCAAGTACTATAAATACTTGATTTTTTATTTACTTTTTCCTT
>CANRDF010000034.1 GCA_947629255.1 uncultured Bacilli bacterium | reverse complement strand
GCGATCACTGTTAACAATACCATATTTTTTCTTTCCATTTTCTTTTTTACTCTCCTCTCTATGATATTGACTTTTAATACATGGTATTTTTGACAAGATTTGAGTTTTAACGAAGTTTTGCCTTCATTACAGGTAATGTTGGCATTACGAATTAAAACGAAAATCCTGGGTACAAGCCCCGCTGCTTGCGGCGGAGGATATAAATTGATATACTTATTATGTGATGCAAAATGAGTAAGAGAATTAGTAAATCACATAATAAGACTACATTAATGTATCATCTTGTCTGTGCGTTGAAATATAGACGCTCGGTTTTGAGCGAAAGTGTTACCGATACGATAGTGAATGTGTGTATGGAGATAGAAGAAAAACATGGAATTGAATTTATCGAAATCGGAACAGATGTCAATCACATTCACTATTTGATACAGTCACCGCCAAAATATTCACCAACCCAAATTGTAACGATGATTAAAAGTATGACAGGACGAATGGTATTTAAAATAAATCCAGAAGTCAAGAATAAACTATGGGGTGGTGAATTTTGGTCGGATGGTTATTGGATGGTAACAGTAAGCCAAAACCGAACGGAAGATACGATTAAAGAATATGTTAAAAATCAAGGAAACGGAAAGTATCAAGTCGCACATAGACAAGATGATCATGGTATCTCCTTGTGAATCCTTGTCAAGCTCCGTCTGCTTGCGGCGGAGAATTTGACAGGAAAATGCACAAAAAAAATCTATCTTTATCGATAGAATTCTTTGATTTAACAATAGTAATTTCTTTTTTATGTGAATATTTTCACTCTAAAAAGAATTCGACTAATTTTGTATAATTATCTTGACTATTTAAGCAAGTATCTATTAAATATTCTTTTTCATTATGTAATTGATATTCTTTTAATCCTCTAATATAGAAAGCTTTATTTCTATCTTCTATAATGAAAGGCATAATATCATTTTTAAGACATTCTCTAAACATAATGATTCTACCTACACGGCCATTGCCATCTTGAAATGGATGAATTTTTTCAAATCTTACATGAAATTCAATAATATCTTCAAATGTTTTTTTAGAAATATGATTATACCAATTAAGTAATTCTTTCATATCTTTAGAAACGTTATTAGGAAGAGAAGTAGTAATATCACCGACAAAATTTTTAAGTGTTTTATATTCTCCAACTTTAAACCATTTTTTTTCATCTTCAGTTAAAGTTCCATTTTTTAAAATAAAGTGAAATTTTTTTATTAAGTCTTCTGTTAAATTATCATTTATAGTTTGGAGCATATATTTAAAAAGTGTAAAGTGATTTTGGGTTTCAGTAACATCCTTAATCACAATTGCTTTTTCAGAATCTGTAATGATTGTACCCGTATCATAAATGCTCGCTGTTTCATCTTTAGTAATGGTAGAACCCTCCATATGATTTGTATTATAAGCAAATTCTATTTGAGTTTTGTGGTATAAATTTCCTGATAAGTTTAAATTCATTTGTTCTATTAAGGCATTTTTAACTTTTGAGATTTCCATGTACATTCAATCCTTTCCCTAATTCTTATAAATATATTTTAGCAAAGAAAACCAATAAAGTCTACGAATTCATTTAATATATTTATTTATTAAAGCATAAAAAAATCTATCTTTCGATAGAAATTTTTTAAAAGAACTACTCTCCAGGTTGAGCACCAAGAATACTTATTGTTCCATCTAATTGTTTTCCGGATTGATCAGTATCGCCAGCTGTGTTTTGTTCACCATTATTTTTGTATTCAATAACAAAATAATAGAACTGTTCTTCTTCACCAGCTGATTCAGAAATCTCAATTTCATCAATCATTTGATAAGAAACTTTTTGACCACTAGTTTTTGCAACTTTTCCAGTAGCAATTAATGTTAATTCATTAATTGGCGTTGCTTCATCTCCACCACTTGTTGGATGAAGTGGGGTTTGACCATTCCATGATTCTGTATTTGGATTTCTAAAGTCACATTTTTCAGAATAACGTGTTTTTCCAGATTCAGATTGAGTGTCAACATCAACTACACAACCCATTGATAAATCAGCATATTCTTCGGATGCTTTATATAAATAATATGTCACATCTTCTCCAATAGTATTCGTAGTAACATCATACACAAAAGGTACAGCATATTTTCCATCAGAACCAGCTACTGTTACACTTAAAGCTGCAAAATTTGTATATCCTGGATATACATCACTACCAGAAAATTTTCCAGGTTGACCACTTATGTTACCAACTGTAGTAGTATTTGCTACTGTTGCAGTTGTTAAGTTTGTTTGACCAGTACCGCCATCTTTGTCAGTTCTTGATTCTGTTACTTGGGCCGTAAAGTAAGCGAATGTGGCCCCCACCACTGCGACCAATAGCGTGGCTACTGCGATCACTGTTAACAATACCATATTTTTTCTTTCCATTTTCTTTTTTACTCTCCTCTCTATGATATTGATCATTAATCTATGGTATTTTTGACAGGAAAATGCTTATTTGTTTATGAAAAACATTTCTTATATTTAATAAAGTATTTTTTAATCTTGGCAAAATAAATTTTAAAATTTTAAAGTTATTTTGTTTAGACAAAATAACTTTACTAGACCCAAACAAAAAAATTAAAAGTCAATTAGTTCTTTACGTGTAAACAATAAAACTTTAGTTACAATTTTTCTTCCTTGTTCTGTTAGAAAATATTGATTTTTTCTAGGAACTTTCTTAATAATTTTATGAACTTTCAATTTTGCTAACATTCGAGTTGTCCTCTCAATATTTTCTTCAAGTTCCCCATTTTCAAAAAATTCGTTTCTTATCATTTTATTATTAAATCCTTGAATTAAGTATTTTCCATTGGAAATAATTTGAAACAATTTTAGAGTTTCTTCTTCAAAAATATTAAAAGCTGGGTAAAGTTTTCCATTAATAATTTTAGGAACAGATATTTTTTTTAGTTCATTCACTGATAAAAAATCTTCTTCTATTTCTGGTAATGCACTTATAAACCTATCTATAATAGATTTACTTACTTCAACATAATGGTCTAAATTAGCTAAACTTTTTCCCATTGGTACAAGAGTAGTTTTTTCATTTGTTTGTTTAACAATTTTAAAATCTCTAGGATTATTAATAGTAACTTCAATTCTTAAATTATTTCCTTTATCATACATTTTAATTTGATTATTATTTAATTTAAATTTGATACGAAGTTCATCTTCTCTTAATCTTAAATCTGAACTTATACTTCCTTGAGTGAATAAGTGTATTCGTTTTGAATTTTTGCCAAAAAAAGAATAGATACTTTCACTGTTAAAAGCAAAATAAGCATTTTCAACTAACTTTTTATAAATACATTTTAAATCATTTGCTTTTTTAAAGTTAATATCTATAGCATATTCACATTGATCAATGCACCAAAAATATTCATGATTTAAAATGCTTTTAAAATCAGATAATAATGGATTAATATCATTTGCTAATTTAGAAAAATATTTTAAGAGTTTTTCATAAGAAAGCTCATTAGCCAATTTCTGAGCTTTATCAAAATCTTCAATATAAGAAAAAGAATTATTAAACATTTCATAAGAAATATGTTTCCGATCTAAAACTTTTGAGAGGTATTCTCGACCATTAAAATATATTCCAATATTATAAGGAAAGGTAGTTTGGATTTTTATAAACATAAAACCTAAAGCTTTATGGTTAAAATATAGATAATAATGTTTACATTTTGTTTCTTTAGACATAATTTCTAATTTTTGTGTTTCTCTATTAGAAGAAACAGTCATAATGTTACAAATCTCTAATGCTGAAAAAGCACATATAAGTCCAGTTTTATATTTTCTTTCTTTTAATTTATTTTTAGCAATTTCATTTTTATCAACTTTTGAAGTTGTAATATATTCAATATTTACACCACGTTTTTCTGAATAATCTTCAATATATTTACATAATTCTTCTGTTTGTTCATGTGCAAACTTATAAAAGTCTACTAACATAACTTGTTTTTTAATTAAATAATATAAAAGTAATCTTGGATTTTGAAAAGATATAAAATATCCATGCACTATAAAACGGTCAAAAGTAGACAAAATCCCCCTTATCTTAGAATTGTGCTGCTCTATCAAATTCATTTAATAACCCCCTAGTTATTCTTCCAAAAATTTTTTTTGGATACAACTATTATATTGGTTTTTTAAATTTTTTCAAGTTTTCTCTTGTCAAGTATTTGACACTTGAAAGAAATATTTTAAAGTTTTTTTTAATAAAAATGAAAAAGTTCTTGAAATTAAGAAACGATTTTGTTATTCTTATATCATAGAGAGGAGAGTAAAAAAGAAAATGGAAAGAAAAAATATGGTATTGTTAACAGTGATCGCAGTAGCCACGCTATTGGTCGCAGTGGTGGGGGCCACATTCGCTTACTTTACGGCAACTGTAACTGAAGGTCGTGAAAGCGGAGATGGAAAAGGCCAAGGTGAAACTCAATTAAATACTGCAACTCTTGCTGGTAGTACTACAGCCACTGCTAACATTGATGGTCAGGCAGGTAGTTTTACAGCAAATGATATTTTCCCAGGTCATACTGAATATGCAGCCTTAAGTGTCACAGTAACTTCAACTGAAGCAAAAAACGTTGCTGTTCCATTTGTCTATGAAGTAGAAAGCAATACAATCGGAACTGATATCCATTATTACTTATATCGTGCGGATAAGAAATATGATGATATGAACATGGGATGTGTAGTCGGCGTTGATCCAGATAGCCCTACTCACATGAGTGAAACATGTGATTTTAGAAATGTTGAATCTTCTAAAGGACATCCTACTAGTGGTGGAGATTCTGCTGAAGCAATTAGTGAATTAACTTTAGTTGGCACAGGTGTAGTTACTGAAGATGCAAATGCAAAATACCAAATTATGGATGAAATTACTACCACTGGTGATTCAAGTGAATATACAGGTACAGCATATTATTATTTTGTAATTGAATACAAAAATAAAACAGATGTGAGTGCAAGTGAAGGAAATCAAGATGCTCAACAAGGCCAATCCTTAAAAGGAACTTTAACCATAGCTGGAGTAAAAGCTACCCCATAAACTTAAAGTTTTTTGAAAGTCTATCGAAAGATAGATTTTTTTGTATGAAGAAAAGAAACTGTTAAGAAACTAATTATTAATTTCTTAACAGCCTCAAATTTATTTGATTAAAATATAACTGAAATTGGATATGATTTATTCATTTCATCTAATGCTATAATTTCTGGATAAAAACAAAGTAATCCCCCGTTTCCTACTTCTAAATTTTTATTATTTAAAATTTTGAAATTATTTATCATACTAACTTGAGGATTAGCTGTTTTCTTTATTTCAAATGGATAAATAATATTATCTAAAGAAATAATTAAGTCTATTTCTTTTCCATCACGATCTCTATAAAAATAAATATCATAATTTAGAGTTTCTTTATTATTTCTTTTATTTTTAATCAATTCACTAATAACAAATGATTCTAAATAATGTCCTGAAACAGTAGAGTTCATAATATTATCTCCACTGTTCCATCCACATAAATAAGAACATAATCCATTATCTAAAAAAATAATTTTTGGAGTTTTGGTGACTCTTTTTAATTCATTATTAAAGTATGGTTGTAATAAATAGATAATATCGCTTGCTTCTAGAATAGATATCCATCTTTTTGCAGTAGTCGCATCGATTCCAGCATCTTCACAAATAGAACTATAATTTAAAACTTCTCCATTTCTAGCAGCTACTGCTACTAAAAATTTTCTGAATTTCGTTAAATCTCCAACTTGGGTTAAATTTCTTACATCTCTTTCTAAATATGAAGTCACATAATCATTAAAAAAAGTATTTCTATCTATATTATTAAGAATATATTCAGGCATTCCGCCTTTAAATATTTCATCAAATATTTCATTTGGAGTAACAGTAACTCTATTTTTTATTTTAGTAGGATTAAATAAGTGAGATGTAAATCCTTTTTTTTCTGCATAACTTAAAGATGGTAGTTCTAATATAGAAACTCTACCAGCTAAAGATTCTGTTACATTTTTCATAAGTTCAAATTTTTGAGAACCAGTTAACCAATATTTTCCTTTTTCATCGGTGTTATCCACATCTATTTTTATATAAGAAAATAAATTAGGAGCATATTGTACTTCATCAATAATAATGGGGCCTTTATAATTCATTAAAAATAGTTTTGGATCATTCTGTGCTAATTCTCTTAAGGATAAATCATCTAATGTAACATAGGTTCTATTTTTTTCTTTTATAGATTTTACAAATGTAGATTTTCCAACTTGTCTTGCTCCAGTTAACAAGACAACTCTTCTTGTTTTTGATAAATTTTTAAATTTTTGTTCTATTTCTCTTTTTAACATTTTTGTCATCTCCTAAAGATATTATAAGTGATGCAAGAAAATTAGTCAATGGCAAAAATAGGATTAATACTAGATTTGCCAAAAATGTGTTTTTTTAAGTTTAATAATAATTTATTTTTTTCTTTTCTAAATTATCTTTAATTAACAAAATTTTCTTGTAAAAAATACCATGTGTTAAAAGTCAATATCATAGAGAGGAGAGTAAAAAAGAAAATGGAAAGAAAAAATATGGTATTGTTAACAGTGATCGCAGTAGCCACGCTATTGGTCGCAGTGGTGGGGGCCACATTCGCTTACTTTACGGCCCAAGTAACAGAATCAAGAACTGACAAAGATGGAAAAGGTAGCACTGAGTTAAATACTGCTGTATTAACAAATTCTACTATTGTTGCAAATGTTGATAATCAAGCCGGTAGTTTTAAAACATCAGATATTTACCCAGGACATATGGAAGTGGCTGCTATGAAAGTATCTATCACGACTAATGGAGGAGAATCAGCAAAAAAATTTACAGTACCTTTCATTTATAATGTTACTAAAAATACGATAGGGAAAAATGTAAAATACTACCTATACCGTACTGAAAACCAACCAACGTCAGCTGATTTAGGATGTACAATTGAAACATCAGATGATGCAGAAGAAGGCAAAGTAAAATATAGTGAAACATGTACATTTGAAAATGCAGAAAGTACGATTGCTGAAAATAATACAACTACTTTAGGTGGTCAAACTCTAACATTAATTGCAACTGATACCTTGACTGGACCCGTTTTAGATGCAAACGCAAATGGAAAAGAAACAATTCAAATAGTTGATGAAATTTCAACTGCTGAAAGTCAAAAAGACATGTATTATTATTTTGTCGTTGAATTTGTTGACACTAAAGGTCCAAAAGATCAAAACGAGGATATGGGTAAAGAACTTCAAGGTAGTATTACTGTAGCCGGTGCTAGAGCTGCTGTTACACCATAATAGTTAAAAAATTCTATCGAAAGATAGATTTTTTTAGTTACCACTGAATTTAGTTTTACAAATAAAAAAATAACAAAATGAAAAAAACTCTTTAAAAAATCACTATTTATAATTGTTTTCTTTTTTTGTTTATGATATGATATTTCCATAGAGTAGGAGAATAGATATGGAAGAGAAAGAAAAACAAAATCCTATAAATGAACAAAACAATATAACGGATGAACAAATTGATTACGAAGAACAATATGCAGAATTATTACAAGATGAGAAGGAAGAAAATCAAAGAAAAACATTTTTAATTCTTTTATTGTTATTCTTATTTTTATTAGTGGGAATTGGTGGAGCAACATTCACGTATATTAGAATGTATGCTGGTGGTGGAACAGCCATAGGCGGAAAATGTGATTTAAACTGCGATACCAATCATGATGGCAAATGTGACCTTAACTGTGACATTAATGGGGATGGAGTCCCAGATACAAACATTGATAAAACCGGTGATGGTATTCCAAACGTAAATATTGATAAAAACGAAGATAACAAACCGGATTTAAATGTCGATTATGGAGAAAATCACAAATCTATATTTAATCGTGATACTGATGGCGATGGAGAGCCAGACAAAAACTTAATGAATCAAGACACGGATAATGATAGCAAATGCGATCTTAACTGTGATACAAACAATGATGGATGGCCAGATTATAACATTGATTTAAATGGAGATGGAACTCCTGATGTCAATGAAGATACTAATGGGGATGGAACTCCTGATTTAAACATTGATACAGACAAAGATGGCATTCCTGATGTTAATGTAGACTCAAATGGAGACAAAAATCCAGATTACAATGTTGATACCGATAAAGATGGAAAACCAGACTTAAATATTGATGTCAATGGAGATGGAGAGGGAGATGTCAACAAAGACACCAATGGCGATGGAGATCCAGATGAAAATTTAATGAATCAAGACACAGATAACGATGGCAAATGTGACCTCAACTGTGATACAAATGGTGATGGTTTCCCAGATACAAATATTGATGTTGATGGAGACGGAACACCAGATATCAACAAAGATACAGATCAAGATGGAAAACCAGATGTAGATATTGACGTCAACAAAGATGGTAAAGGAGATGTCAATCAAGATACTGACGGCGATGGAACTCCAGATAGAAACTTAATGGAGCAAGATACTGATGGAGATGGAAAGTGTGACCTCAACTGTGACACCAACAAAGATGGTTTCCCAGACAAAAATGTTGATGTTAATGGAGATAAAAAACCAGATTTAAATGTTGATACCGATGATGATGGCAAATGTGACTTAAATTGTGATAAAAACAATAACGGAATTCCTGAAACAAACATTGATCAAAATCATGATGGTGAATGTGACAAAAATTGTGATAAAAATCACAACAATTTAGATAAAGATACAAATGGAGATGGACTTTGCGACTTAAACTGTGATCATAACAAAGATGGACTTCCAGATACAAATACCGATTGGGGAGGAGATAAGAGTCCTCACTTCAACATAGATACGGATTATGATGGAGACCCAGACCACAATTTAACAGATCAAGATACTAACGGTGATGGTAAATGTGACTTAAACTGTGATATTGACAGTGATGGCATTCCAGATACCAATGTAGATCTAGATGGCGATGGTATCCCAGATGTAAACATAGATATTGATGGGGACGGAAAACCTGATAAAAATGTAGATACAGACTATGATGGAAAACCAGATTTAAATGTAGATACAAATAATGACAATATATGTGATGTAAACTGTGATACTGATGGTGATGGACTTCCAGATAAAAATGTCGACTGGGGAAATGATAAGAATCCTCACTTTAACGTAGATACAGACGGCGATGGAACTCCAGATCATAACTTAACAGATCAAGATACTAATGGAGATGGCAAATGTGACCTCAACTGTGATACGGATCGAGATGGTAGACCAAATACAAATGTCGATATTGATGGTGATGGAACGCCTGATGTAAACAAAGATACCAATGGTGACGGTATCCCAGATGTAGATATTGATGTCGAT
The DNA here is from genome assembly GCA_947629255.1 of uncultured Bacilli bacterium. Lineage (GTDB taxonomy): Bacteria > Bacillota_I > Bacilli_A > RF39 > UBA660 > Ventrenecus. The sequence goes on along the minus strand of CANRDF010000034.1, from coordinate 6,718 downwards.
GGAGACGGAAAAGGCGATGTAAACAAAGATACCAATGGAGATGGCATTCCAGATGAAAACTTAATGAATCAAGATACAAATGGAGATGGCAAATGCGATGTAAACTGTGATACTGATGGTGATGGACTTCCAGATACTAATATTGATAAAGATGGCGATGGAGATCCAGATTTAAATGAAGATGTAAACAAAGATGGTATTCCAGATAAAAATATTGATACTGATGGAGACGGAGAATGCGATAAAAAATGTGATACATCAAATGGAGGTTCTTTAGATATTTCAACCCAAGAACAAAGTATCCTTTATATATCTTATAAACAAGATGTAAAAGCTCCTAACATTGAACCAAACTGGACAGGAACTCAAAAACTAACAATCAATAACCAAAGTAATAGAACATTACCTTATAGTATTAAATTTACTGATGTAACAAATGAATTTGATCCACCTAGTGAATTTGTATACTCTGTATATCGTGATGGAGTTTTAATCAAATCAGAAACAATGGTACCAACTGAAGAAGACTATATTGTAAGAAGCTTATTAATTCCAGCTTATACCAATTATGATTATGATATTGTGTATCGTTTTATAGATACTGGTGTCAACCAAAACAATCAACAAGGAAAAACCTTTAAAGCAAAAATTACAGTAGAAGCAAATTAATTGCTTCTTTTCTTTGCGCTTTTTCACTCTTGTATTTTCTAAAAAAATTGTATATAATAATGAATAGAGAATAGAGAGGTTTTTGTTATGAAGAAAAATGGCGAAAAAGTACATTCAATCACATCTATTATAAAGTTCATAACAGGAATTCTTTCATGGGTAATCTTAGTTATTTTAGTATTAATTGCAGGCTTTTTACTCTATTATTTTGTGTCTGTAAAAATTTATGCTCAAAAAGGAGAAGAATACAAACCTTCCATTACTCTATATACAATATTAACCCAAAGTATGGAACCAAATATTAAACCAAATGATGTTATTATTGATCTAACAATAAAAAATCCAGATGATATTCAAATTGGTGATATTATTACATTTACTTCAACTTATTCTTTAACTAAAGGAATGGTGATAACCCATCGTGTCATTGATAAAAAACAAGAAGGAGGAGAATGGGTTTTCTATACTAAAGGAGATGCCAATCTTTCTCCAGAACCAGTTCCAACTCCATTTGCAAACATCCATGGAAAAGTTCTTATTAAAATTCCTCAACTTGGATTATTACAAAAATTCTTAGCTACAAAAGGTGGTTGGCTAATCGTAGTTGTAATTCCAGCATTAATAATAATTATCAGTGATGTTATGAAATTATTTAGACTACAAAGCACAAAAAATCAAGTGGATTTAAAAATACAAAAAGAACAACTTATGAAACAGAAAAAGATCGAGAAAAAAGAAAGAATTAAAGAAAAACTTGTCGAACGTTATACAATGCATCGTCATGAGGCAGAGCCAAATCCAATTCCTAAGAAGAACTACAAAATAGTAACGAATAAAAAAGAAAATATAATAAAAAAGGCAATTGATTTACCAAAAAAGATAGATTTACCAAAGCGAAAAAACAAATAATTAGTTTTCAAAATCAAGGTTTTATGATATATTTAATTAGAAAGAAGTGTGAGTAAAATGAATGAAAATTCAAATGTTCCAAATGAAAATTTGGTAGAAAGTAAAAAGCAAAATAATTATCTTCCCATATTAATCGGAATTGTAGTTTTGATTATAATTGTTGGTGCAATTGGGGTCGGGTATCTTTTTATAGGAAAAACTCCTGATAAAATTTTTGAAGGAGCCATTCATCAAATAGCTGACAAGATGATAAAACAAATTGATGAAAATATTCCAGCAACGATGGACTTATCAAAAAATGATTTTTCTTTAAATGGAAAAATCAAGTTCGATACAAGTGTTGATTTTGGTGAAATGGAATTATTAAAAGATTATACTTATAATATAGAGACAGAATTATCCATTCCAAAACAAATATTAAAATTAAACCTAGGTTTAGAAGAAAATGCTAAAGAAATTTTAAAAGCAAATATTGTATTACAAGATAACAATGGTTACTTAAATATACCAGATGTATTACCATATACTTTTGATTTAGGCGAAGTAGAATGGCCTGTGGAAATGGAGAGCTTTGAAAATATCAAATTCAGTAAAGAAGATTACAAAGAAATTGTAAATGGATTAAGAGAGGCTATCATAGCAACCATTAATCCTAAAAAGATTACCGTGAATAAAAATGTAAACAAAGATTATAATGGCAAAAATGCTGAAACAACAGAATATGTTTATAAATTTGATAAAGAAAATCAACAAAATACAGTTGAAACATTTACGAGTCATTTAAAAGAAAATGAATCATTTAAGAAAGCGATTCAAAACATCTTAAAAATAGAAGAACAAGACATTGATGATGCTCTAGATTCAATGAAAGAAAATTTTGAATTCCAAGAAGAAGTGGAACTTGTTGTCACAACAACTGGAGCATTCCATGAAGCAATTGAATTTGATTTAATAGGAAAAGAAAATAAAGTTAGTTATATTGATTACAATGGAAAAGAAACATTTGCTTTTGATAATGCAACTTTAGAAATCACAAAAGACAAAAAAGAAACAACCTTAAAATTCGATTATCAAGATTACTCAGGAACCATTGTATATAATAATGAAAAATCAAGCGACAATGAATATACAGGAGATATGAAAATTGATTTAGATATCAACGGAGAAACTTTTAATGCAACATTAAGTGGAACAGTAAACTACAATGCCAATATTTCCAAAGAAAATATTCAAGATGCTCGTTCTTCTGAAGATTTAACACCAGACGAAGCTTTACAATTATATACGAACTTATCCAATAAATTAAAAGGAACTTCATTAGAAAAATTCTTTAATGAATATTTAGCAGGCACTGTATAGAAAATCGAAAAGATTTTCTTTTTCTTTGTATTGAGTTACTAACAACTTCGTGCTATAATGAATACTAGGATAGAGGACATAATATGAAAAAAAGTACAAAAATATTAATTACATTTATTATTATATTAATACTCGTTGGAGTAGGAGGAGTTTTGTATTTTTATGTCTTCAAAAAACAACCAACAGAAGAAATACCTCAAAAAGAAGTGACTGTAACCAATACGATTGATGAATATGGTTATACTTTAGAAGATAGAGATACTGAACTTTTTAAAGAAAAATTTGAAGAATTAAAGAACTTATTACAAGAAAGCGAATATAATGAAGAAACATATCGAACTTTAGTCAGTGAACTATTTATTATAGATTTCTTTACGATTGACAATAAAATAAGTCGATATGACATAGGTGGTTTAGAATATGTTTATTCTAGTGCTTTAGAATCATTTAAAAGTGTTGCCGAAAGCTCTATTTATAAAACCGTTGAAAACAATTTAGATGATACAAGAACGCAAGATTTACCTGTAGTGACAAGTATAGAAGTAACAGAAATGACTGAAACAACATTCACCATGCCAGATGATACAGAAGTCAGTGGTTATCGTGTCGCGCTTACGTGGGAATATGAAGAAAACTTAGGTTACGATACCAGTGGTGTGTTAATTTTAATTCCTGATGGAAAGAAAATGAGTGTCGTATTTTACAAAGCAAAATAAAATAAAGATTGAGAAGAAGAAAAAAATTTGATAAAATAGAAGAAAGGTAGGAGAGGTATAATGACAGAGAAAGAAAAACAAAATAAAGAAGTAAGAAAATATCTAGTCATTTCCATTTTGTTCGTGGTATCTATAGCAATTATTGGTTTAAGCTTAAGTTATGCCTATTTTACATTAAACTTTTTTAATCCTGATGAAGAAGATCCTAAAACCGTTCCGCCTAATACCGCGGCTAATTTAAATGTGACTTCGACAGTAGAAACAACAGAACCAATTGATACAAACGAATTAGTATTAATCAGTGCATCAGAAGTAGGAACCAAAGCAGAACATGTACAATTTACAGTAACAAATGAATCTGATAGTACAATTGCAGCATCTTATACAATCAATCTTGTAGAAATGCAAATATCTAAAAATCTATTAAGTAAATATTTTAAATGGAAAATAGTAGTAACACATGGAGATAATACTCCAGAAACTTCGTTAGAAGGAACTTTTGAAGATGAAAATTGTACACCTGATGTAAATGGTGCAGTAAATGGCGTAGTAAATGGGGTAGGAGAATGCCATTATACATTACCAGAAGCAACTGGAGAATATGAGCCCAAAGATAAAGAAATGATGGTTTATGATGGAAAAGAATATAGAACAAAAACAGCCTCTGATACCGTAGATGGTGTATTAAATAGTACATTAGAACTCGAAAAAATAGATACTTTAAATATAGGGATAACAGATACAATTGATTTCTATATCTGGCTAGAAGATGATAATGTCGATCAAATATACTTAACAAATGGTTTATTTTCTGGAAAATTATCAATTACAGCTGTTCCAAAGGCCAATTAGGTCTTTTTCTTTTGGAGGATTTATGATACAATCTTTGACGTAAGGAGTGATTGTATGTCTAATTTTTTAGCATTATTATTAACATTAATAACAGGTATCTTTTTTATGATAGGTTTTTTCTTAGTAAAAAAATCAGAAAAGAAAGAAGAACTATCTATTTTAGCCAATGGCCTTGCTCTTGCAGTGATGTTAGGAATTGTCTTTTTTGATCTGGTTCCTGAAATTACGGAAGCAAGTATCACTGTATTTACAAATAAATGGATAAAAATATTCTTAATTCTACTTTTCATGGGAATTGGTATGGGACTATTAAAAGCATTTGATCATTTTATTCCAGCCCATCATCATGAACATAAATCAAAAGAAAAAGAAAGAGAAATCGAAGAACACAAATCACATAGTTATCATATTGGAGTCATTCTTTCTATCTCTTTAGTGTTACATAACATTTTAGAAGGAATGAGTTTATACATCATCGCCAAAGAAAGTTTTGCATCAGGAATATTCATGGCCATTGGAATAGGCTTACATAATTTACCAATGGGAATTGAAATTGCATCCAACCTAGAATTATCCAAAAAGAAAGATAAAGCCAAATATTCAAAACTTGCTTTAATATTTTCTACATTTGTCGGAGGTTTATTCTTATTTTTCATTGGAAATAACATCACAGGATTTCTACTCTTCATGTTACTTTCCATCGCGACTGGAATGATTCTTTATATATCTTTATTTGAACTATTAAAAGAAGTTATGAACTATCGAAAAGAAAAATTAACATATTTAGGAATCGCGGTGGGCATTTGTTTAGTGATAGCCCTTACATTTATAGGAGGAGAATAGTATGAAATTAAATATTCAGTTATTCGGTCGTGCATATGAAGTACGAAAAGCATCCATTCAAAAGACAGGAGCCGCAAAAGGGAAGTTATACACAAACTATGCAAAAGAAATTTATGTTGTTGCCAAAAGAGGAACACCCGATATTGAAGCAAACGTTGCTTTAAAAAGATTAGTCGAAAAAGCAAAAAGAGAACAAGTTCCAAATGATATCATTACAAGAGCCATAGATAAAGCAAAGGGTAGTGGTGGAGAAGATTATGAAGTTGTTACTTATGAAGGTTTTGGCCCTGGCGCCTCCACTTTAATTATAAGAACTCTTACCGACAATGTGAATCGGACAGTTGGTATGGTACGTGCAGCTTTTAACAAAGTCCATAAAAGTTTAGGAGTATCAAACTCTGTTTCCTATAACTATGATTACTTAGCCATTATAAGTGTGAAAAGTGAAAAAGAAGAAGAAATCTTTAATGCACTTTTAGAGAGTGGTATTGAACCCGTTGATTTTGAAAATGATAATGGTGAGATTATTATAACCGTAAATCCAACAGATCATAACAAAGTCAAAGATGTTTTAGAAAGTTTAATTCCAAATGTCACTTATGAACTTGATGAAGAAGGAATGTATCCAAAAGATAAAATAAAACTAGAAGGAGAAGATTTAGAAACATTCCAGAAATTATATAAAATGTTAGATGAAATTGATGATGTCACAGATATTTATCATAATGTGGAACTAGGTGAATAACATGAAAAAAGTGGTTTTAATTGGACTTATTTTACTTCTTACTGGATGTGGAACGACAGAGAAATATGATGAATATGATGATTTTGGACGAGACATTTTGCCTGGGGATGTGAATTACTATTATACATTTACAGGAGAATCCGAACATTTTACTTTTGATGATGGCATGGCTGATTATCGAGATGATAAAGCATATTTTTGGATAAAAAATTTGAAAGCTTTGACGGATGAACCTTTTGAAGTCGAAATTAGTGTTTATTTTAATGATACATTTGCTATGTTATCTGGTTTTACAAGTGAAGAAACGAAAGTAAAAGATACACTCGTGACAGAGTATGGAACAAAAATTAAAAGAGATACGGATGGTCATATGTATGGTGAGATTACTCCTTTTCTAAAAACAAGACCTGAAGATTTTCCAAATGCCATTAAAGTCGTCGCGAAGTATTGTAAAACAGAGAAGAACTGTCAAGAGGAAACATTTAAATTAAATATAGAAAAACACACTTAAATAGAAATATGATGACCTAAAATCATCATATTTTTTCTTATGTAGCAATCGGAAGATAGCTATCGATAAAACCACGTGCTATGCACGTGCGAACCAAAGAGCAAGGGCGAAGTA
>CANRDF010000033.1 GCA_947629255.1 uncultured Bacilli bacterium | reverse complement strand
GGATTAAATGACTTACGATCAAATTTAGGCATAATTAATCACTCATCCTTTCTTCTAATACCTAATTTTCTTGATTATCCATTTGTTTAGCGATTTCTTCATAACTCATACCTGAATAATCAGTTTCTTGTTTCTTTGGTTCTATATCCCCAGTTTCACCAGGTTCAGCACCTTTGAATTGTTTTTGTTTTGTTTCAGTTTCAAATAAGAATTTACTATTGTCATCTTGAAGTAACCCATCAATTTGTTCAGATAGTCCTTTTAGTGAACCATCTTCTTCAAGTTCAATTTTGTCAAGATCCAATAATCCTAAAACTGCTTTAATGTTTCTTGCTTTAGCATTACTTAAACCTTTTTCAATAGCCACTGATTTCTTTAACGCATTCATTTCTTGCGTATGTTTTTCAGTGTTTGCTTGATTCTCTGCTTGTAAAGTTGCAATTTGTGTCTTTAAACCTTCAACATCTTCAGTAGAATTTTTTAAATTTTCAAGTTGCGTATCACGATTAGTAATATCACCTTTCAAATTATTATTTTCTGCTTCTAATGTTTCAATTTTTGAATTTGCAGTTTCAAGTTCACCTTTAACCTTACCAATAGCAGTTGAATGTTCATCAAGAATAGTATCAACTAATTCTTTCATTCCACTTTCATCAAGTAATTTTCCCTTCAACAAATCTTCCAAAAACTTTCTTTTCATTTTTCATCATTCCTTTCATCTTCAATTTTTTCTCGTGGTTCTTATCCACACGATTCAAGAAAGTTGTTGTCTTTTTGCGACTTCCAACACAGGTCAATTAAAAAACACACTAGCATTAACTAATGTGTTTCTCTATATAACAACCTTTTCAGGTTATTACCAATTTAAAAATACTTATTCAGTATCATCTAGCAATTCATAATATTCATTGTAACTATCAATTGCTTTTTGTGGTGCTTTATCAGTCAATTTGTATCTAAACGCATCTTCATCAAAGTAATACCACTCACTATTTGTCATAAAATAAGGTTTTTCAGTAACTGTCATATTATTTCAACCTCTTTTCTAAAAATTCATTCATTGCTTCACCTAAAACATTTGGTTTTCCACATTGTGAATTTGCAAATATTTCAGCAAATGCTTCATAATAATTAGTTCTACCATATTCAGAAAGATATGTTGACCATTTAAAATCACTAACCTTTTTCATAGCAATTTCTTTTATTTCATCAACATATTGTGCAACAATTTTTCTTTCATAATTTTTCATTATTTTCATACCATAAGAAAGACTTGATGCTTTCACCATTCTTTCTTTAATTTTAGCATATTCTTCAACATTATTAACTATATGGTTATGAATTAAATAATTATGAATTGCATGTCCGTATTCATGTGTTATTGAATATACACTATACATATCTTCAGCACAGTCCATATTCCAACCTGAAGTTGATGCTCTTTTTTCTTCTGCAATTAATTTATCATAATCATTATAGTTTCTTTTATTTAATGTTATTTTTTGCACTGTATGATCACGCATAGAAGTATTTGAAGCAATTTCAGTAATTTTATTATTACCTGCACCAAGAATTAAATTGTTTTCTTCAAAATATTCTTTCATTTTAGGATATTTTTCATTTAAACTATCTAATTGTTGCTTGTTTTCTTCTAATAATCTACTATCAACACCTTTTAATTCATCATCAAGTGTTTTAACTACTGAATTACTAACTAATTCTTCAGCAACTTCTTTAACAACCTTTTTAGCATTGCTATTATTAACATATTGCTCTTTCCAGTCATTATATTTTAAATTACTTGGAACATAATATGTTTTTCCATTTTCATCTTTTGCTGCTCTTTCACCAATGTTATATTCATCATTAAAATAAGGAACAGTTGTTGTTCTACAATTTGGATGAAATGGTGGTGCAGTAACACCAGGTGCATAATCTTTCATATCAAAAACATGTCCATCCATATCTTGACATATTATTGATGTTCTATTATCTAAAGTAGCAACTATTTCATATTTATCAACATCTAATTCTTTAAACACATCTTTTTGTGCAACACTAGAAAAATATGCTTGTTCAGTCATTATTAATCTACCTGCTTGTGATTTAGAAGTATTAAACTTTTTAGATATGTTTTTAATTGCTTGATCGGGTGATTTACCTAATATGCAACTTCTTGTAAGTTCACTATATAAATCATTAATCAATTGTCCTTTAGACTGCCATATTCTATCACTAAAATTCTTACCATCAGTTGCCCAGGGTTTTGAAATAATAGTTTTTAACTTATTTTGGTCTATTGCACCAATATCCCACCCAATACCAAAACCTTTTTGTATTTCAAATATTGAATGATAATAGCCATCAGAATAAACTCTTTCAACCATTGTTGAAACAACATTTTCTTCATTATTGTATAATGCTTCAATTGTTTGTCTTGTTTGAAGTTTTAATGCTTCCAACCTAGATATATGATATTTAGCAGAAGCATTTTCAAGTTCTTTCATCCATTGTTCATTAAGTTCATTTTCATGTCCATATTTGATATATTCTTCAATTGACCATTTAAGTTCTTTTAGTTCATCACTCTTTAACAACTTTTTAGCATCTTGAATTTTAATACCATTATTTGTTGCAAATCTCTGATACCAAACAGAAATTTCTTTTTCAATTTCCTTTTCTGCATCTTGAAACATTTTTTCAGTTTCTTTTGCAACTTGTGATGCAATTCTATTTGAAGAATCTTCAATTTGTTCAAATCTCTTTTGCCAATATTTACTATTCTTCATTTACTTCATCACCATCCTCATTGTTTTCTTCATTTTTATCAGTTTTAACTTGAGGATTAAAAGCATTTCCATATTGTTCAATATTTTCCTGCTTTTCTTTTTCAATTCTTTCTAACTCTTTTTGTGGATCATCAACCCATGGATGGTTAGCAACCACTGTTTCTTTAGATAATATATCACTTGATTTATTAACATTATCAATTATTTCAGATTCATTCATTAACATATCTCTATTAAAGATAATATCAACTTCAGTACCTTCATAATCACCTAAACCAGCATTATAGAAGTGACAATTAATGAACCAAAGTAATTCTTCAAAAGATGCTTGAAATTCAGTTTCCATACCATTTGCATCAAGGTCAATATCAGAATACATTGACTGAATGTTCATTTGATTAGGTTGACCACTTAATCTATCATCTTTTGCATCAAATCCCATTGCATTTTCAATAATTGCTTTTTTAAATAGTTCAAGTATTGATTTATAATTTTCAGAATTAACTTCAACTTGTAATGTTTTTAAATCACCTGGCGCACCATCAACTGTTTTAATCTTGACTGCACCATATTGTGCTAAATTTCTTCTAAATTCACCTAAATTCTCACCATCATAGTTTACTAATACTAAAATTGTGTTTCTAGTATCTTCTTCCATATTGTTTTCAAAGTTAGATAAAATTCTATTGATTCCATCTTGCAATGATTTAACCATTTTAATAAGAGGTATTTCTTTACTATTATATTTGAATGGTATAATTGGTATCTTTGTCCAGTTATAACCTTTTAATGAACCATCATCTTCAACAACTGAAAAGTGGTTTTTAAATGGTATTTCATCAGGAATAAGTTTTTCACCATCTAAAGTAAAGTAATAAACACCTTTATCATCATAAACTTCAACTTTTGAAATTATCTTTTCTTGATTCTTTTCAACTTTAATTACTTCATAAACTCTTATTACATAGTCAAGAATTGTATGTTCTGCATCTTTCCAACCTGGAATGATTTCATAACCTTTAAATCTTTTAAGTGAAAATTCACCTTTTTCATTGTAATACACATATAACCATGCAATACCTTCATTAAGTGCATCTTCACCAATATTCTTTAAAAGTCTTTGGAACTTCTTATTAAGAATTGTTTTCAGTAATTTAGCATAAGCATCATTATCACATTGAATACTAATAGGTTGTCCTAATAAGTAATTAGTCTTTTGATCTACCATTTTCTTATATTGGTTATCTATAACATGGTTATTTGGTAAGTTTTCTATTTCTACCAATTGACCATCTGCACCTATTGCCATTCTTTTTTCAAATAAGATGTCATGTTTACCATTATAATAGTTTTCACCATCTATCATTTTCTTTCTTTTTGGTGAATAACTAAACTTTCTTAATTCCTTGACAATATATTCTTCATCAGTAACTACTGGATTAATCTTAACCAAATTAGATAATTTTCTTATTTTGTGTACTAGATTAAAATTGAACATGTTTATCACCACCTTTCATTGACTTTTTATGTCATAATATATTAAAAACACTGTAATTCTTAAAGAAAACAGTGTTTTTGTCACTAACATGTTACTAATCAAAACTAAATGAATCACCTTTTGCAATATTTTCAAGTGCATATCTCATTGCATCCATTAAATGGTTAAAATCATCAACTGGAACATTTAATTTCTTACCAAATTTGTCTTGATCCCAAGAATAATTACTTATTTCAGTTATAAAATTAACACAAGATGGGTGAACTATAATATGAAAATCTTGAATAAAGTCAATTCCATTTTTAATTGAATCTTTTCCTTTTCTACTTTTTGTTATTCTTGAAAGTCCTAATTCTCTTAACCTATCAATTGACTTTGGTTCAGCACAGTCTGCAACAACTTTTTCCTTACTGTAACCCATAGCAAGAATGTTATCATAAATCTTTTCATTACTTAAACCTTGTTTATACAATTCATCAAATACCCATATTGTTTTTGCTTTAACATCTATTAAGCCACAAAACAAAGCAGTGGGATCATTTGTATAACCAAAATCTAATCCAAAACAAGATTTAACACTATCAAGTTGTCTTATCTTATCAATATCAAATGCTTTTTCTTCCCAGTTGTCATATATGACACCTTCAACAATACCCCAATTACCTAAACCAGCAACTTGGTATCTTCTAGGATTATTCACTTTCATATTTTCAAAGACTTTTTTATCTGCATCATCTAAAAACTCATTCATTAAGTAATTAGTTGTTAGTGCCAAAATATCTTTATCATCTTTGACATCAAAGAATCTTCTTTTTATCCAGTGTTTATCATTCCAAGGGTTAAATGTTAATGTTATTTGTTTAAATAACCATTCAGGAACTTCACCACGGATAGATTCATCTAATGTATCAAAGTCTGATTCGTTCATTATCTCGTATGCTTCTTCTATCCACATCCAACATAAATAACCATGTTCAACTGATACTGAAGTTACTTTTAAAGGATTATCTAAACCCCTAAATAGTATCTTTTGACCAGTTGGTAAGTAAGTCATTTCTAGTTTTGAAGTAGGTTTTGTTGGAAATTCCCATAAGTCTTGAACACCTAATCTATATACTGCCCAAATTAAATCAGCACAACAACTATCTCTAATTGTCTTTTCAACTTTTCTTACAACTAATAAATTTGATTCAGGATATTTCATTATTCTTGATATAAAGTTTAAAGCAGTTGTTTTTGATTTCTTACTTGCACGACTACCTTTAACAACTCTATATCTACCTTTAAAGTTCCAAAACCTATTGTAATGTTTACCAACTAACTTTTTTAAAGAAACATTAAGAACTGTCTGAACCTTGTTCATCAGGATCATCTTCTTCCAAATCATCTATGAAGTTAATTGTAACATTACCATTTGTTTTAAAGTTATCAGTAAATATTCCATATCTTCTACCAAGTAATTCTGCTGCTTTTGTTCTTTCTTTTTCATCAGGTGCTTTTTTCATTGTCCTAGCAGAAGAACAACCATCACCAGTTCCTTCTACAACAACAATTTCACTTTCAGATTCACCTCTTAATACTTTAGTTAAATACTGCATAACTTCTTCAGCATCAGCAATTTTTTCACTTTTAATTCCATCAATTTGTTCCTTTATATAGTTTTGAACCCTAGCATTTCCTAGCAACCTACTGCTATTAACCCCTGCAACTTTATCACTCTTGCAACTCTTGTAAACTTCTTTGTATGCTCGTGTTGCATTAAGGTCTTTTAAATATTCTAATGCAAATAACTTTTGTTTCTCGGTAAGTACACCATTTGCCATAAAGCAACACTTCCTTTCTAAATAAATTAAAAACACACTTTAGTGTGTTTTTAATCATAATTTTTCATCATAACAATTATATTATATAGAATTTTCCTAGTAAATAGTCTTATTATTTCCTTAAAATTTCCTTAACTCATTAAACTTCTAACATAAACATTTGGAATTAGTAAGATTCTTATTTCTTTTATTAATCTATTCTTATTCTTTGTAATTGTTGAAGTTGCAGTTATCTTTTCTTTCTTGTTCATCTTTCTATCAAAGTATTCTGCAATTTCTTCATTCTTCTTACCTTCAAAATACTTCAACCTAATAATATCAAAGTATGGATCATCTTTAAACTTACTTAAAACAAAATCTATATAATCAATAGTTGTTTGAACACTCTTAATATATTTGTCTATATCTCGTATAGCATTTTCTACTGGATCATCAGTTCTGTAATTAGTTTTAGGATGGTTCAAAATAATGCTTGTACTTCTTCCTGGAATACCTTCTGTTTCTAAATCTTTTATTTGTTGCTTTCTTATTTCAACATTTTTCTTTAAAGTATTGTAACTATAAAGTAGTGCTTCTGTATTTTTGAAACTAATATCATGATTACTTATAAACCCTCGCCTAGTTAATTCATCTAATACTATACTAACAATTTCCTTTTCATTCATAATAATTCATTCCTTTCTTGTGTCACTGCTCTGTGTCACGGATATTTTTTATGTGACACGCATTTTATCCTAGATAATTAAAGACTTTATTTAAAATGTGTGTCGCGTGTCACGAAAATTCACTATATTATTTATATATTATTTTTTATATATAATTTTTTACTATATACTACCTATTTATAAATAATTTACTTTTAGGTGACACTCGTGACACGCACCTTGACTTTTTCCTTTTGTTATCTACCTTTAAGCGCGTGTCACTGCTTCAATTTTCCGTGACACATCCGTGACACATTTTATCTTCCGTGACACATTATTTATTTTTAAAACTATCAATAAACTTTATCTGTTTAATATCTTTATATCTCGGTTTTCTATTTTCATATTTAGCAACCATATTTTCCATACCTTGCCACATACCAAGATTATATTCATCATAGTTGTAAGCACCATCTAGTTCTTGAACACCTAATAAGAAGTTCATTGCTTTCTCCTTATCAGCATCTTTCTTCTTCATTTTAATAATTTGAAGAACTAATATAACTATCACTATTAATAAAATTATTTCTATCATTTTATTAAATCCACCTTCACTTTCTGCAATTCATAAATTTTAAATCTTTTGAATTTCTTTAGTTCTGCATAGTCTTTAAGTTGTTTTGCATTATCACCAAAATATGATTCCAAATCACCATTACTTTGTTTAACTAACAATATAAATTTAAAATCTTGAAAGTCATCTTCAGTAAGTAAATCTTCTAACTTTACCATATCTACACCCCTAAAAATTCCCTTAACTTTCTTTTGTATTTTCTACTGAAGTTATTGTATTTTTTAAGAACATATATTGCATCCATTACATAAATTTCTGCTATTTTTCTATTCCAGTTTTTTTCTATTTCATCAGAATAAAGAAAGTAAATAATTAAATAATTCATATCATGTTTTGCTATTAAAGTTATTGATTTTCTTTTATTAGAATCAATATTAAGACTGTTCATATAATTCTTTAAATCTTCTAATATTAATCTTTGTAAACTTTCTAATACATATAAACTAACACCTTCTTTGATTAAGTCTATTTTTTTCATTCTTTTTTTCTTTTCTTTTTCATATTTTTTCAATAATCTTTTTACCATCTCTTACCTCTACTTCTAATTGTGATACTTTTAATATCACACTTCTTAACTTTTAGCATTATCTTCATTGCAACAAACACTTTAACTGGTACTGGTTGATAAATTGTAAGTATTTTATCATAAACATCATACTGATAATTTGTTATTCCATACGATTCTACTATTGCATTTATCATATTAATCACCCTTTAAATTCTTTTATTGTGTTTAAAAACTTATTATAAATAGATATTTGTAAATCAATTTCATACTTCACATCTTTATTAATAAATAAACCATAACTAACTGCTTTATCTGTTAATTTATCTATTTGTGTTTTACACCAAGTTTCAAGTCTTTCTAAAACTTCAGCATCAGTTGGTTTATTATTTTCTTTTAAACGACCGCCACAGTCATTTCTTTTGCATTTATACTTATCAAGTTCTTCTTGCTGCTTTTTAATAATGTATTGTGCAATTGCTAAATCTTTATTTGTAATAACTGTTTCTAAAAGTTGTTTGATAATAGCATCAAAATTATTATCTATTATTCTTAAATCTTCTTCTGTGATTAAGGGAACTTTTAAACTTAATTCAACTTCTTCATTCATAATTAATCATCCCCATAAACACATTTATCAAATAATCCATAAACATCAGTAACAACTTTACCACCATTTTCAATACAATTGTCTTTTCTATCATTTAGAAAAGATACCATTAATACTATAAAAATAATCATACATACAAATGATAAAACTGCTAAAATTCCATCTTTCATTTCTTTCACCTTTCCTTATGTTTCAATAACCAATTATTAAATGTTTTATAACATTTAATACAAAAATCGTAATGTTTAATTGAAGAATATTGATTATATCTTCCGATTCCATATCCTTGTTTAACAAGTCTTATTGGTTTATAATCAAGCACTTTATGACATATACAACACTTATAAACTTTCATTACTTTCAATTTTATTTTTTAAATATCCAAATGCACTATCTTGATCACTTTCTACTTCGTTTTTGTAATAACAGTCATAACAATTTAATATCCAATTCAATGCTTTTATTGAAACCATATCTGTTTTCAAAAGATTATATAAATTGGTAAATTCATATTCATTTGTATTATTTTTTAAATTTTCAAGTGTGCAATATTTATTCATAAAATAAAATGCATCATATTCATCAAGTAAAGTTTTTAGCATATTCAAATAATCTTCTTTTTTCATGTATTCTTCACCTTACTTGCATACATATCAGCAGTATGTGTCCATAGCACTGTTTCATATTTTTTAATTGCTTGATCGTATTCATTCCAGCTACCTGTTTCATAAGCACCCATGTGATACCTAATACATAAGATTTCTTCTTCAGTAAGTGTTAAGAATTGTGAAAGATAAATAATTGACTTATCACCATGTCCTTGAATTGGATTATTTGAAACTTTTTCAATTTCTATTTCTTCACCAACAACATCTTCTTCACCAAACATTGTCTTACCTTCTTTTGTAACTCTTACTTCATATTCATCAATTTTACAAAGGTCATGGAACATTCCAACAATATATGGACTTTCAGGTCTTGACCATTGTAAATTAAGTTTTTCTGTAAGTTCTAACAATTTATTTGTT
Source organism: uncultured Bacilli bacterium (assembly GCA_947629255.1). Classification (GTDB taxonomy): domain Bacteria; phylum Bacillota_I; class Bacilli_A; order RF39; family UBA660; genus Ventrenecus. The sequence goes on along the minus strand of CANRDF010000033.1, from coordinate 6,909 downwards.
ACTTCTAAACTATGATCAAATAAGCCACCTTTATAATCACCATGAAACCTAGTAGATGCAACTTGTTCATAAAATCCATTTTGTTCAAGATAATTGAATAAATCACTATTCATTAATATTGAACTTTCTGCTTTACTAAATAATTTAATTAATACTTCTTCTCTTTTCATTATTTCACCTCATATTCAAGTTTTATATTTTTATCTGTAACATTAACAAGTTTAATTTTTATTTTGTCTTTCATTTTGTTTATAAAATTGAAGTAACTTTGATTATCATTAAAGTATTTTCTTTTTCTTACTATTTTCATTTATTTTACCTTCTTTCAATTTTATAATTTCTTCCCTTAACTTTTGGTTTTCTTGTTTTACTTCATTCTTTTCTAATCTTAATTTTTTATTTTCTTCTTTTAACTTTTTAGTAGTATCAGATTCATCTAATTTACTCATAATTTTCTTAAATGCTTCACTACCAATTGATGCTTTTAAAGTTTCAAGTTCTAATTCCAAAGAATTAATTTTTCTATGTAACTTAATAACATCAAATAACTTTTTCATATCACACCTCTTAATTGTTGTAATATTTTATATATTGTTCAATAAATTTTTCCAATTCAGGTGTATATAAGTTATCAACTTTCAATTTCCATATAAAGTTATCTAAATTATTTATACAATTATCAATTGATATATCTTTAGTATCTGCTTCAAGTTGTTCCTTTTCACTATAAATATCATTGTATTCATGTTGCCAATAATCAACATCTTGTTCTAATTGTTCAATTTTTTCTTCCTTTTCTTCTAGCATACTAATCAACTGTTCTTTAGTTTTACTTTTTAAATTCACTTAAATCACCTTCTTATCATATAATTTGTTATATATTTGTTTTGTTATTGAACCCATCATATAAGCATACAACTCATCATATTCCTTCTTTTTAAATATTTCATAACAATTTTTAATTCTAAATTGGAAATAGCGATTAATTGCATGTGTACTTTCATGTATTACTGTACTAATACCTAATTGTTCTTTATAAAAAAGAATCCAGCCACAACATTTATCAATATCTACTAACTCATCATCTTCATAATGACAATAAGATAAATATTTACAAGCAGCACTATAATTATGTTTCATTATTCCTTCTTGAAAGTGTTTATCAGCATATTTATACATATCTTCATAACTATTAAATATAACTACTTTATAATAATCATCTTTATGCTGCATATATTTATTACATAAGTTTCCACATGCAATTTTTGAAACATATTTCCAGGGTTTAACCCTAAAATATGTTATTGGTTTCATCTTCTTTCATACCCTACTATATTAAAGTTCCTACCTTTAGCAAGGTTAAATAAGAAATTTTGAAAATTTAACCAACTTTGATGATCCCAAGAATCATCTCTAATTATTCCATTTCTTCTATCAGAAATATAATTTCCCACATCTTTTAACATTACAATACAAATTCTTTCAGTAATATACATTGAATTTGCTTTAATAAAATTTGGAACTTCTTCTGTTACATAAGTTCTTCTACCTAAAGCATATCTTAAAGCCATTATCATAATGTCACCAAATGTATTTTCAGGATCTTCAATTACTTTTTTTCTTTAAATCAGCCATTTTTATTACCTCTTTTCTTAATTTCATCTGTAAAAGTAAATTCACAATATCTTTTTAAATATCTAACAAATACTGTTACTACAACTCTTTTATTATTTACTAGAAGAATAAATTGATATTCTTCTAGTTTCCCATAATAATGTGTATCTTCAGGATATTCCATTATACGATCAATAAGTTGTCCAATTGTTTGATAGTTTAATTTTGTATCATTAACTATTTTCATTTTTCTTTCCAGTACCTTTCACATTGTTTATCTTGAAAAAATTCATTAAGTGGTAATTGGTTGCATCTATAATCATTAAGCATTTCTTTAAAAGCAATTGCAAATATGATTATGAATATAACAACTATTGCTAAACATATAGCACCAAGTATAGTTAATATTTTTTCAGTTTTTTCCATGATAACCACTTCCTTTTCTTGTTCTTTTTAATGTTTTTTCTTGATTAAGTGATTCTAGTTCAGTTTTTAAATCTTTAAGTTCTTTCTTTGTTTGTCTGATTAATTCACTTTTCAAGTACATTAAATATTTAATTTCTTTTTCTCTATCTTTCATTTGCATTTCTTTTTACTTTTTGAATTGATAATTTCAAGTCTTAACTTATTAAATTGTTTCAGTTTAGATAGTGTCCACTTTTTAGTACACATTCCACATTCTTTTAATAAAGAAATATATTCTTCTTTGGTTAAACCAAAAGTATTCATAATTACTCACCCTCTTTTGTTTTATATAAGTCTTTAACTAATTCAGTTGTTTTTGATTCTAAATTTTGTAATTTTTTCAAAATAGTGTATGATAAATCAGTATATTCTTGAAACTTATATTGTAATGAATACCAGTCTGCACTCATTTCTTTAAATCTTTTTGCTTCAAAATGATCACATAATAATGACATTAAACTATTCAATACATGAAGTTCATAATTCAAACTTTCTACTCTCTCTCTCTCTCTCATTAATGTTCTATCCTTTCTCTTAAACTTTCTTCACTCTCATAAATTCTATAATTATAAGGTGCATCTAATCTTTTTCTTGTCTTATTAATTTCACTTAATAACATCTGTCTATTTTCAGGTAAATTAAGTTTACTTTTAAGACTTACAAATGTTCTTAATATTTCTTGATCCTCTTTTAAAATTCTTCTTATTAATAAGTGTTCTTTTAATTCTTTAATAAGTCTATAACTACCTTTAGTTGATATTTGGTTATTTTCTATATAATGGTAAATATCACTAATAGTCATATCATTTTCAGACTGCTTTACAGGAATACTTTTAAAATAATTATCAACTTCATCAAGAATCACTACTGCATCACTTATTCTTTGAATGACATCCATTTTATTATCCTTTTACTTCTATAATAATTTTAGTATTTGGACTAACTGGATAATCTTTAACTAAATCATTAAACAAATCAGGTTCTTCTTTTAAAAGTTTTTCAAGATCTATCATTACATTTGTTTCATAAGTTAAAATTTTTACTTCTTCTTTCTTTTCCATAATTTTCCCTTCTTTCAATAATTTTTTAAATATTTCAACCAATACATTTACAACAATACTATTTCCTGCTTGTTTATAAAGTTGTGCATTTGAATTAACTTTTGCTGCTTTTTCATAATCTTCATCATCAAATCCCATAAGTCGCCAACATTCTTTAGGTGTTAATTTTCTAATTCTTAACCCAATATTTTTTACTGCTACACCTAAACAGTCACATCTAGTATCAAGTGTTGGACTTATATTGTTATTTTCAACATTTCTTTTATCCCAGTCATTTATTCTTGAAGTAGAATAACTATGTTTTATAACATCCATTTCTTTAACTTTATTTTCTTGTATCAATTTATCACATAGTTTCTGCTTCAAATTTTTATTGACTACAACACCAATATCAGGACTTGTTTTTAAAGTTGGTATCATTTCTTTTTGAACTGTACCCCTTTTCTTATCAATATTTGTAATATAAACCCCATCACCATCTGTTGCTTCAAGATAACCTTGTTTTGTTGCATTTTTAATTCTTAAACATTCTTCTTGTAAATTAGTAGTTTCTTCTAAATCTTCACTAATAGTTATCATTCCAGAATGTTCTTCACCTGCACCCCTAGCAGTTAATGTTGGACTTATACTATTTTTACCTTGAACATGTTCAAATGGTTTTTGGTATGCTTTCCATTGTGATATTTTTGCAATTTTTTCAGATGATAAATAATATTTTTCATCAACTTTATTTTCAAGCACATCTTTAAGTTTTAATTTTATTTCAAAAGGTTCAGGAAAATTAAATGTTTTGTTGTAATTATGGAGAATACTTATTGTGAATACTCTTTCTCTTTTTTGTGGTATTCCATAATCTTTTGCGTTAAGAACTTTATAATAATTTGTATAACCTAATTCTTCCATTGTTTTTAAATAAGCATCAAAATTATGTTTATGTGTTTTACTTAATAAGTTTTTCACATTTTCCCAAACAACATATTTTGGTTTTAATTTTTCAACAATTCTTATGGTTTCATACATTAAAGAACTTCTTGTTCCACTTCCTTTATCACCACCAGCATTTTTACCTGCTAGTGAAAAGTCTTGACAAGGTGAGCCGTGCATTATTAAATCAACTTTAATATCTTTATCCCAAGTTTTAATATCTTGTGGTTCAAAATTAGTATTATGAATCGCATTAAATGACTTGACTGCATATTTATCTATTTCAACATAATCAGCAATTTCATAATCTATATTTAATCTTTTTAAAGCAGCAGAACATGCACCAATACCACCAAATAATTCTAATACTTTTAATTTTTGCATTTTTACACCTTCTTTAATTAATCCATTTAATTATTGGATCACCTTTAAAACCTTTCACCCACACAAACCAAGCATAAGCAACTGCACTATGTGTCATACCTTCATTTGAATATTTTTCAAAGTTTCCATTCATAGCACATCTTTTTCTTTTAACATAGACATATACAACTTTTGGTGGATTATTTTTGAAAACTTGATCATATCTTTTTTGTCCTTCTAATGTTTGTAATTTTAAAAACATTGCAACTTTATTACCTTGTTTAATACTTTCTAATGCTCTAATAATAAATTCAGAACAATATTTATATGGTGGATTAGTGATTATGTCACCTTCAAAATTATCAATTGTTTCTTCTAGGAAATTTAAAGGTTCTTTGTCACCATATCCACGATAAATTAAATCGGTAGAATAGACATCATATCCATATTCTTCAAGTTTCTTGCTCAAATGTCCCCCCCACAAGCACATTCCCAAATTTCATTATTAAATTTTTCAAACTTTAACAAATCATCTATTGCAGAAGGATCAGTTGCATAATAGTCATGTTGTTCCCTTTCTTCAGTTGCATAGGTTCTTGCACCCATTTGAACAAAAGCACTTTTGTTGTTACCATTCCAGTCTTTTTTCATAACTAATCCCTTTCTTTATCTTCAACAAAGATTCTTCTTGGTTCATTGTTTATTCTTTTTCTAACAATGTTGTAACCATAATATTTTTTAACTTGTTTTGAAAATTCACTGTTTGATAATGACTGAAAACCATTTTCTGCACAAAACACAGTGTATCTTCTATAAACATCATTTGTTGGTTCATTAACAATTTTTACTTCATTATCTTCACAGTCTTTAAAGAAGTTAAGTATAGGATTATTATTTTCTTCATATTCAGTAAGTTCTGCTTGTACTTTTTCTGAATTTGTAAATTCATTATTTTCAAGAACTCTTTTTAAACCTATAATTCCAAGTTTTATTAAATATTCCATACTTTCTTGTGACTTTAAAGAATGTGTTATGTAAGGTTTAAAATTATCACCTAATTCTTCTTTAGTGAATTTAGCATTAAATGGTATAATTACAAGTCTTCTTAAAACTGCACTTGAATCCCTACCTTTACCCATTCTAGGAATGTTATTTGCACTAAAGATTAATTTTACATAAGGATTAAATTCAAACTTTGGTTGTCCTTTTTGTTCAGCATCAATTGTTTCACCAGTTACTACCTTTTTAAATTCACTTACATCTGTTATAAATTCTTCAGAAATATCATCACCAATATTAGCAAGTTTTCCAAACATCATTACTGTTGAAAATCTATCACCTAATTTTTTTAAATCAAGAACAGATGTATTTCTTCTACCTAACATATCTTTTAACATATTAAGATATGTTGACTTACCATTTGAACCTGAACCTATAAGAATAAATGCTTTTCCAAGTTCATTTCTTCTATACATACAATAACCTGTTAATTCTTCAAGTAATAGTCTAATTTCTTTATCTTTACAAGATATATTATTTAGCACTTCATCAACATCTTCTGAATAAGCATTTTCGTTATAATCCCAATCAATTTTATTAGTAATAATCAAATCAGGTGAAAATGGTAATAATTCATTTGTTTCTATATTCAATACACCATTTCTAAAAGCAATAAATTTTGCAGGTGTAACAGTTGTATTTTCTCTAATTAATATATCCAAATAAGACATTACTTCCGTTCTCTTTGCCCTATTTAATTGTGGAATATGTTGAATCATAGCACTTTCAATTTCTGCTTGTCCTGGAACATAAATTCCATCTTTAAATAAGTGTAATTGGTTATTAATTCTTTTTATATGGTGGTTATTTTTTAAGAATAATGCGAACTTATCAAATAAGAATACATTACCTTTATAAAATATTGGTTTTTTGAAAGCATCATCACGCATTATTACTTCAAGTTCATCTTTAGAAAGAGGTTCTTTTATTACATATTTATTAATTATTGTTATTGTTTCTCTTGCTTCTTCTATTGAAAAATCACTTGCTTGTAATGTTAGAATGTAATTAAATAATGCTTGATTCCTTCCATCACCATTTTCCATATTTAGAAAATCTGTACTATTCTTTACTGGTATCATCCATTTAGGAAGTGACTGATATTCTTCTTCATCAAATTTGTCATATATTATTTCTCGCTCTTTATTATCAAATTTTAATACTTCATAAGAACTTTTACTTCCAACTTTTATATCAGCAGTTATTCCAATTGCTAAATTACAATGTGTAAAGCATTTATCAATATTTGTGTTTAAGAATAAAAAGTGTTTGCCTCTAGTTGTTTGATATACTCTACATCTTAATTGTAAGTCATCAATTATCTTGAAAAGTATTTCAGACTGTACTTCATCATCAATATCAATTAATATTGCATTATCTGCTAAAATACCAGCAAATTCAGGTAAGTCTTTAACTTCTTCAT
>CANRDF010000032.1 GCA_947629255.1 uncultured Bacilli bacterium | reverse complement strand
AAGATATGATTTACTATAGAAATGAAACATTGTACATTGAAGTAGTAGAAGAATTAAATGAAATGAAGTATATCCAAATGAAAAAGAAAATTTTAGGAATTATCAATAATTATGGAGTCGATAAAATCGTGGTTTTAAATCACAAAAATTATTTTTCTAATCGTTCTTATTTAAGAAAATTAAAATGTGAATTTGATCATATTTATCATGGAGAATTAGTCATGGAATAAATTTAAGTTTTTGTTTCATATTAAAGATGGTGAATGCTATGAAACAAAACTTTATTTTAGATGCAGGACTTCCTTTAAAAAAAGAGAAATTATTAAGTGAAAAAAAAGATAAAAATGTCTGTATTAAACATTTTGAAGTGGAAGAGCCAGAAAGTAAAAAATATAAAACAAAAGAAGGAGACTATTATACAATTACTTTTGATGATTCTGTTTTATATAAAAATGCTAAAATGATTGAAAAATATTTTAGTAAAACATTTAAAAGTTTTTTAAGTAAGTATCATAAAGGAGGACCAATTCTTTTTATTGGTTTAGGAAATTCTTCTATTTTAGGAGATTCTTTTGGACTGAAAGTTTTAAATCACTTACTTGCAACCAATCAATATAATGATTTTTTAACCATTCCTAAAGTCGCTTTATTTGCTCCTGAAACAACAAATAAAACTGGTATTTCTTCATTTAAACTGATTGAAATGGTCGTCCATACAGTAAAACCTGATGTTTTAATTTTGCTAGATAGTTTTGTGACTAAGAATTTTAGTTATTTAAATCATTCGATTGAACTTAATAACTGTGGAGTTATTTTTGCTGACCAAATTAGAAGTAATAAAGTAATAGACCAATCAACATTTCATGTTCCAGTCTTATCTATTGGATGTCCCACGCTTTTTAAACTAGGTGATGAATATATTACAAAATATACTTTAGAAAATGATTTAAACATTATAAGTGAACTTGTTGGAAATTCTATTCAAAATATTTTGTTAAAATAACAATAAAACGACAATTTTTTTCATTTTCATCTGCTATACTTTAAAAAAGGTGATGATCATGAAACGATTTAAAAGTAAAACTACTTTACGAAGAGGGAAATTCTTCTTTTTCATTTTTTTAGGAGTTCTTTCTTTTGCAGTCACATTATCATTCTTTTCTTCCTTATTTCAAAAAGAAAGTGTTTTAGAATTTTTAATGGAAACGACTTTGTTTTCTAAACAAAATACTGTGAAGAAAACAACACTCATGGATTACTTATTAAATTATACAATTGGAGAAAAGAAAGAAGAAGAAAAAATAGATGAACCAGTCATAAGTGAACCAATACAAGATGAACCAACCAAAGAAGAGACTTCTTTACCAACCGTTTATCTATATAATTCCCATCAAACAGAAGAATATGTTGGAGAAAATAACAATGATTATAATGTAACTCCAACGATATGGCAAGCAACTCATAAATTAAAAGAAGAACTTCGTAAAAGAAATATTGAATCTATCGTGGAAGATACATCGATTGAAGACATTATTTATGCCAATGGCTGGGATTATGAATATAGTTATGTGGCAAGTAAAATGCTTATGACAGATGCTTTGGAGAAAAATCCGAGTCTCGAATACTTTTTAGATTTACATCGAGATGCCCTTCCTTATGAAAGTTCGACTCTTTTTACCGAAGAAAAAAATTATGCTAAGTTTTTATTTGTGATTGGTATTGATAATGAAACCTATGAACAAAATATGGCTTTAGCAGAGAAAGTAAGTGATGCCTTAAATGCCATAGTACCTGGAATATCGAAAGGAATTTATAAAAGGGGAGGAAGCGGACCAAAAGCTATTTATAATCAAAATTTTTCAACAAAAACCATTCTAATTGAGATAGGCGCTCAATATAATAAAATAAGCGAGGTCAATAACTCTATTATTGTTCTTGCCGAAGCTCTTGAAAGAGTGATGAAAAGTGAATGAAAAAAAGAAAAAGGGAATGTGGATCTTAAAACTTCTTGGTTTACTATTTGTTTTATATCTATCCTTAACAATTGCAATGGAAGCAGGTTACTATGAAGCCATACTAGCGGAGAAAAGTACAGTCACAACAGAAGCTATGGAACGTTTTGAACAAGATGTCAAAGAAGGAAAAGAAGTGGATATTAATGATTATGTTACGGAAGTTCATAAAGATTATTCGAATGGAGTAAGTAAAGCAGGAATTACGTTTTCTGGAGTTGTGGAAGAATTTATGTCAAATGGGATTACGGAAATGGTGAATGTCTTGAAAAAATTATTTACTTGAAAGATGAAAAGCAGTTGCAATTTCTAAAAAGTGTGTTATAATGTTTACAGAAAGAGAAATCTTTCTAAAAGAAGATACATCTAATTTTTGGATGTTAGGTGTGTCTCAGTCCATTCTGGTTGTGAGAGAACTAAGATGTAACGGTGCTTTTCTTATGTCATTTTTAAAGACAATTAGTCCTTTTTTTGAAAATGCTTTTCTAAAACTAGTATAAGAAGATTCATTAAGAATTCCTTTCATCATAAGGACTCTCTTTCCAGATAATTAATTTGATAAAAAATAACGAGATTGTTGCTAATAATCAAATCAAAAAACTAGTGTACAGAAAAGTGGGTTCAAATGACTGCGCCCATAACGGCAGATTGTATACATATCATAGCAAATTTTTTATTAGTTATCAAAAAATTGATAAAGCCTATAAGAAGAAAGATGATTTAGTCAATTTATATATATTGATAAATTGTATGGGTCGGTTATTAGATGAGAAAAACTATAAAAAATTTGTTAAACAAGTTAATAGTGAAATAAATAAATTAAGTAGAAGAATTAGTTCAATTAATATAAAAAAAATTTTAAATATAATGGGATTTCAATATGAATAAAAAATGTTATTATGAATATCATAATAGTGATTGGTATTTAGGAAACTTTCGAAGCCCTAAGTCAATTATTCCTAACTCTTTAAAAAGAGTTAGGTGTTTTTAATTAATATCCTTAAAAATAGTAAAGATTTGGTAATTAGTCATTGTACTGTTCTAGTTATGTTACAATCGTGTTAGTAACGTGACGATGATTTCTATTTAGTGAAAACAAAAAAGTGGAGGATTAAAAAGCAGTTGCAACTTCTGAAAAGTGTGTTATAATGTTTACAGAAAGAGCAAATCTTTCTAAAAAGAGATACATCTGATTTTGAGATGTTAGGTGTGTATAGGTGTTGCTCTTTTGTTGTAAAATTTATTAGATCAACTAGTCGTCTGAATAGAATTTGTGCAATGCTAAGATTAACACAACAAGGATAATTAAATATTCCACCTTGATTTCCTTTCATGGACTATCACTATTAATAAACAGTTTGCAATAGTAATTTTACAAATTCTATTTTTTTATTTACTAAGATTTGATTTTTTTGTATAATACTAGATAGGTGAGACCCATGAAACAACAAAATATACGAAACTTTTCAATCATTGCCCATATAGATCATGGGAAAAGTACACTTGCAGATCGAATTTTAGAAATTACAGGAACAATGGATAAAAGGGAAATGGTAGACCAAGTCCTAGATAGTATGGACTTAGAAAGAGAAAGAGGAATTACCATTAAATTAAATGCAGTGGCCCTTCCATATACCTATGAGAATGAAGAATATTTACTAAATTTAATCGATACTCCAGGTCATGTTGACTTTTCTTATGAAGTCAGTCGAAGTTTAGCCGCTTGTGAAGGAGCAATTTTAGTCGTGGATGCAGCTCAAGGAATTGAAGCCCAAACACTTGCTAATTTATATTTAGCTTTATCGAATGATTTAAAAATTATTCCTGTCATTAATAAAATTGATTTACCCAATGCAAATATTCCGAAAGTAAAAGAAGAACTAAAGAAAGTTTTAGGTTTTAAAGAAGAAGAAATTATTCTTTGCAGTGGGAAAACAGGAGAAGGAGTAGAAAATTTAATTCAGGAAGTCATTAAAAGAATTCCACCTCCTAAAATAGAGAATGAGGCTCCATTAAAAGCTTTAATTTTTGATTCTTACTTTGATCCTTATAAAGGAGTTGTTGGTTTAATTAAAGTAGAATCTGGGAAAATAAAAGTAAAAGATGAAATCTTAATGATGGCAACAAAAGCATCTTATGAGGTCACTGAGCTTGGAGTACATGACCCGAAAGAAATTCAAAAGGCGGAACTCGTCTGTGGAGAAGTTGGTTACTTCTCTGCATCTATTAAAGATATTTCTCATGTTCAAGTAGGTGATACGATTACAAATAAGAATAATCCTGCTGATTCTCCAATTCATGGCTATAAAGAAGTAAAACCGATGGTTTATTCTGGAATATTTCCAGTGGAACCTAATAAATATGAAGCCTTAAAAGAAGCTTTTGAAAAGTTGAAACTGAGCGATGCTGCCTTAACGATTGAACCAGAAACCTCAGATGCTCTAGGTTTTGGTTTTCGAGTTGGCTTCTTAGGTCTACTTCATATGGATATCATTACAACTCGAATTGAAAGAGAATTTGGTTTATCGGTGATTGTCACAAGTCCAAGTGTCATTTATAAAGTCACCTTAACCAATGGAGAAAAGACTTTAGTGGATAGTCCAAATAAAATGCCCCCTCAGGAAAAGATAAGTCATATCGAAGAACCATACATCTTCACAAATATCATCGTGCCAACTGAGTATATCGGGTCTATCATGGAACTTTGTCAAAACAAAAGAGGTATTTATAAAACGATGGAATATATTGATGAATCAAGAGTAAACATTCATTATGAAATTCCATTATCCGAGATTGTTTATGATTTTTATGATAAATTAAAAAGTTATACGAAAGGCTATGCTTCTTTGGATTATGAATTATCAGGATACAAAGAAAGTAACTTAGTCAAAATGAACATCCTGCTTAATGGTGAGATTGTCGATGCTTTATCGCTTATTGTTCATAAAGATTTTGCTTATCAAAGAGGAAAAGCAATCGTGGAAAAATTAAGAGAAGTGATACCAAGACAACTCTTTCAAATTCCAATACAAGCTCAGATTGGTTCTAAAGTGATTGCTCGTGAAAACATCAGTGCACTTCGTAAAAATGTTTTAGCTAAATGTTATGGTGGAGATGTTTCAAGAAAAAGAAAATTATTAGAAAAACAAAAAGAAGGAAAGAAAAAGATGAAAATGATTGGAAATGTCGAAGTTCCAAAAGAAGCTTTCCTATCCATTTTAAGTAGTGAGGAGTAACAGTTATGGCATTTCAAGAAAAGAAATTTTATGCGGTCATCGGGAGTTTGTTAAAAGGGCATTCTGCAAGTGAAATATCCCAGAAAATCGAAGGTGGAGTTTCCCGTAAGACGATTACAAACTATGTAAATAAATTAATGGACCCGAATGACGCCTATTATAATCCAGAAGTTTATGATTCGATCCTTTTTATTAGAGAAGCCAAATTTGGACATTTCTTAGACAAAGATTTATTAGATGAAATGGTGCAAATGTTTCTAAATGGTTACAATTTAAATGAAGTTTCCGAAGATCTTATGGTAAGTGAAAGTACGGTTCATAATTATTTAAATACCTTAAGAGAAGAGAGTTCTCCTTACTATGATGAATCTTTATTTCAAAGAATTCAAAAAGTAAGAGAAAAATATCAAATGGTTTATGAAAGGCTTGGGGGTTCTCTTGGAACACGAGGAAGAGTAAGAACGGAAGAAGAAATAAGAGAACTTGCGAAACACATTATCGCGACAGGAGATACTCTAGTCCAAGCAAGTGTGAAACTTGATATTGCTCCAAGTACTTTATATGATAATGTAATGTCTTTGGAAAGCGTTATTCTAAAAGATGCTATCCAAGAAGTTTTTGATGAGAATAGAAAGAAGTAGTTTGATGAAATCTGTATATATTCATATTCCATTTTGTAAAAGTATTTGCTCTTATTGTGATTTTTGTAAGATGTTTTACTATCCTAAATGGGCACATGATTACTTAGTAAAACTAAAAGAAGAAATAGAAGATGCGTATTTAGGGGAACAAATTGATACTATTTATATTGGTGGTGGAACTCCTTCTTGTTTAAGAGAAAAAGAACTCGAGTATCTTTTATATTTAACTCAAATATTTAAAACAACTCCATCCTTAGAATTTACCTTTGAATGTAATTTGGAGGACATTAACGAACCCTTACTTAAAATATTAAAACGATATCATGTGAATCGCTTAAGTATAGGAATAGAGTCTTTCATAGAACAAAACTTAATTATTTTAGGAAGAAGTCATACCTTTGAATCTGCCAAAGAAAAAATGGCTATGATTCGAACATATGGATTCAAAAACGTAAATTTAGATCTTATTTATGCCATTCCCAAAGAAACCATGAAAGACTTAAAAAAAGATTTACAACTCTTTTTAAAATTAAAACCAGATCATATCAGTACTTATAGTTTGATTTTAGAACCACATACGATTCTTACAAGAAATCATATGAAACCCATCTCGGAAGACTTAGATGCCAGTATGTATGAGTTTATTTGTAAAACATTAAAGAAAAAGGGATTTACTCATTACGAAGTTTCCAATTTTGCTTTAAAAGGAAAAGAATCAAGACATAATCTAACTTATTGGAATAATGAAGAATATTACGGCTTTGGTCTTTCCGCTTCAGGTTACCGTGAAAACATTAGATATACGAATACCTTAAGTATTACAGAATACTTAAAAGGAAATCGTTTAGGAAAAAGTGAAATCTTATCAATGCAAGATGTAATGGAACATGAAATGATGCTTGGTTTAAGAAAAATGGAAGGCATTAGTTTAAAAGATTTCAAAGAAAAATTTGGCGTGGAGATGAGTGATGTATTTCCCATTACCCCATTACTTAAAAATGGCGATTTAAAATGTAAAAAAGGAAGAATTTATATTCCAATGGAAAAAATATATGTCATGAATGAAATATTAGAAAAGATGATATAGGAGGAATTTAAAAATGACACAAGAAATCAAAAATAAAATTTTAGAAATGGCTTTACAAGGGTATACTTCCAAAGAAATTGCAAGTACACTTTCAGGAATTTCGGAGGATGTAATTTCCACATATATTAATAATTTTAAAAAAAGTGGAAAACAAGAAGATCTAGAAATCTATGAACGAATTTTAATCTCTCGAAATTTAAGAAATAAAGAAATCATCGATTATGATTTTGTTGAAGAAATCATAGAACTTATAGAACAAGGATTTACTTTTCTAGAAATAGGACTTCTTTATGAAAAAACTGAAAATGAAATAAGAGACTTTTTATATAAAGTTCTTTATGGAAAACATTCTAATTATCAAGATAGAGAATTATACCAAAGATTACTCCAAAAACAAAATAATACCGTAAAGAATAAATTTCAAGATGTTTATTATCGTTTAAAAAAATTAAAAGAAAATGGAATAGACTTTAAAAGTTTAGAATCCTCTGCGCTTGTCAATCGTTTTCAAAAATATCAAGCAGTCATTGATTTAGTCCAAGAATATATGGATTATAATGGAACACAAAGTGCTCAAGCTTTAGCAACCAAATATCATATGGATGCTCCTACTGTAAGAGGAATCTTAAATGGAAGTTTATATCGAGAAATAACTCTTCCTATGCTTGGTGAAGAGAGAATGAAAGAGATTAAAGAACAGAGTAGACAATATGGGAAAGAAATGATAGACAAAGAAGGTCGTCTCTTTGATCATATCACTAGGGCTGAAAAAGATATATTAGAAAAAATAGAAAATAATAAAAAAACATGGATTCAAATGATTCTAACATTTCGTTTATCTTTAAAAGATATTGCCATTTTAAATAATTTTCCCGAAAATAAACTTTATGCTCTTAAAAATGTTTTATGTAATCATAATTCTAAAATGGAACAAAATGCTTTAGATTATCTACTGGATTATTATATTCCGAATATTCACCCAGATACGACTCAAGAAAGAAAAAATGCTATAACATTTCAAAATACCTTATTTATGTTAAGAGATCGAAATCCCGTTGCCTATAAAGCATATGCCAGTCGCTTGTCTGATGAAGGATATAAAAATGTTTTAAAGAAACAACCAAATGAATATACTTATGATGATTATATGATGCTTATGGATTATATTTTAAAATATGCTTTATATCCAGAAGAGGTAGGGCTTACTAAAGAAGAATTAAAACAATATGCAAACGAAGAAAGAAGAAACGAATTAGAAATTTTATGGCAATATCAGAATCAAAAAGCAGAAAAGATATTTAAAAAATAGCATATTTTAAGAATAACGTTTCAAAATAGAAATAGGTGAGGTCTTTTGAAAAAACTATTTCTATTTTTTTTATGTTTGATTCCTATTTGTGTATCTGCTGAATCTATTTTAAATTTAGAAGTTTTAAATGGCAATTTATCAAGAAAGTTTGAATCGGATAATAATATATACTCTGTTACATTAAAGGAAGGAGAAGAAGAATTAGAATTAAAATATGAACTGAAAGATAAAGATGCACATGTGGAAAATACCAAAACTGTGATGGCTGGAAGTGATGTAACGACACTTAAAGTCACGAATTCAGATGGGTCTACAGAAACTTATACATTTTATATCAATAAAGAAATAGCAACACCTGTATTTTATGAACCAAAAAAGAAACAAGAAGAACAAAAAAGCATTCCTTATTTAGAATATTATGTAGGAATTCCATGTACTATCTTTATTTTATTTTTATTTAAAGTATTTGTTTTAGGATTTAAACGTCATAAATAGAAAATTTGATTCATAAATTATGTTATGAATAAGTTTATTGCCCATCGTGGCTTAAAAGAAAATGCAAAAGAAAATACAATCGAAGCTTTTCAAAAAGCTATTGATAATCCAAATTATATTGGATTTGAATGTGATATAAGAACTACAAAAGATAAAGTATTTGTGATATCTCATAATCCAATGATCAAAGATAACATTATTTCTTTAACAAATTATAAAACATTAAATAATAAGAATTCTATTGTGACTTTAGAAAGTGTTTTAAAATTAAAAAGTAATAAAATATTTTTATTAGAAATTAAAGAACATAATCTAGATATAAATGCCTTTATAAAATTAATAACCAAATATTCTAATCAAAATATTTATATTATGAGTTTTTTTAATTCTGTGATTAAAAAACTTGATATTCCGAATCATTTTTATCATTTAGGAGTTTTAAATTATGTATTCAATAGTGAAGAAGAGTATAAGTCTTATGACTTTATTTGTTTACTTGGAAGTGTTGCAACACCAAATTTAATAAAATATTTTCAAGAAAAAAAGATTGAGACTTTTCTTTATGGTATTTCTAAGTTAAAACCACTTCTCAATCTTTATCCAGAGAGTTATTTCATTACAGATGAAATCCTTTAGATTTTTACCTTTTCATCTAAAGGTTTCATTTCATCAATAAGGCCTAGAATATAATCAGCTGAAACATTAAAGTATTTACATATCTGAGCTAAATATATAATAGGCATAACATTCACTCCTTTCTCATAACGAGCATATTGCTGCTGTTTGATTTTCAGATGATCTGCGACTTCTTTTTGGGTTATGTTTTTGCAGTCTCTTACCCACTTCATTCTTTCTGTGTAATACATAAAATCACCTATATTGTTTATACTATTCTTGTCGAAGATTGTGTTGACGAATGAACAGATGTGTTGTAAAATCAATATAGATAGGAGTAGAAAAACAATGGATAAAAGAAAAAGAAATATAATATTTATAGGAATTTTGGTGTTAGTTTTAAGTGTGATAAGTTTCACATATGCGATTTGGAGTGCTTTTTTTGAACAAAAAGATCCCAATCTTCTAGCGACTTCTTGTTTTCAATTATCTTTTAAAGAAGATGAAAATTTTGATATGATTACTTTACAAAAAGCACACCCAATAACAGAAGAGGAAGGATTACAGTTAAATCCATATAAATTTACAATAACAAATAATTGTCAGGATTATGCAGCTTATGAAATTCATTTAGAAATAGATGAAGATTCGAATTTATCAGATTTTAATGCTGTACATGTTTCTTTAGATCAAGAATCTTTTATACTAGGAAGTAAACAAGTAGTAACTACAACTTTAGAAAATGCAACAACAGCATACTCATTAACTAAAGGTTATTTAAATAAAGGAGAAAGCAAAGATTTTGAACTTAGAATGTGGATAGATGAAGATGCAGATGCAAGCATAGCAGGACAACAATTTTTAAGTCAGGTAACATTAACAGCAAGTTATTTAGAAGAAGAAAAAGTTCCACCAACCGTAGATTTAGAATTAGCATTATGTGGAAATACTATAACAGCAACAGGAAGAGGAGAAGCAAGTGGAAACAAAAGTATTACCAAATATGAATTTAGGTTAGATGATGAAGAAGAATGGGAAAACAATAGTGGAAGCAATACCAAAGAATTTACAGTAGAAGACTCAAAAAAACATACTGTAGGTATGAAAGTGACAGATAGTAATGGAATAACAAGTGAAGTTACGAAAGAAATACAACAAGAAACAGTCAATATTTATGGAAAAGATATTCCTGTTACTTCATGTGGAGATGGGTTATATGAGGTAGAACATAATGATAGTACATTAGAAGAAGGTTGGAAAACAGAAGAATATCGATATGCAGGAACAAATGTAAATAACTATGTATGGTTTAATTGTGGACCAGGTGCAAGTTCAGGAAAAACATGTGAAAAATGGAGAATTATCGGTTTAGTCAATGTAAAAACGACGAATGGAATAGAACAAAGATTAAAAATAATAAGAGATGAAAGTATAGGAAATTATGCATGGGATAGAGATACAAGTTTTACAAATGATTGGACAAGATCAAAATTAATGGAAATGTTAAATGACGGATATTATTACTCTTCTTCCAGTGTATCTTGTTATAAAGGAGGCATTGGTTCTAGTTCTTCACAAACAACGTGTCAATTTGATGGAACAGATTCAAGAACTAAAGGATTGGAAGAATCAGCAAGAGCTATGATAGACACAGACATTACGTGGAATATAGGAGGATGGAGTACAAGTGAAGTAAAAACAGCAGAAATGTATAAATATGAAAGAGGAACGAAAACAGGAAATTCTGATGCAAATCCAGCAGAATGGAATTCAACAAATACTATGGCTGGAGCAACTTTTAACAGTGTAGGATTAATGTATCTAAGTGATTATGGCTACGCATCAGCCGGAAGCAATAGTAATGATGGAAAAACAAGAAGTGATTGTATAAACGATACAAAATTATATAGTTATAATACTAGTGGATGTTATGAAAAAGATTGGCTATTAACAGAAGAACTAAGGGAGTGGTTCTTATTGCCGAATTCGTCCTCATACTTCCCCTATGCGTTCTACTTGGATGTTAGCGGGTTTGTCTCCAGCCTCGGTGCCTACATCTCCTATGCGGTTCGGCCTGTCGTGTATCTGACATCGAAAGCAAAAATTGTGGATAATAGCAATGATGGTAGTTATGATAAACCTTATGAATTAGAATTAACGGAATAGGAGTGTAAAGAATATGTATAATAATAAGAAAAAAATATTAATTGCCATAGGTATTATAATTGTCATTCTTTCTATTATTGGTGTAAGTTATGCATTATGGACATTTACAGGAGTCCAAAAGAAAAAGAATTTAGTCCAATTAGATTGTTTTAATGTACAGTTTAATGAAATAACAGGAAGTAATATACAATTATTAAATGCTTTTCCGCTTACAGATAGTGAAGGACAAGAATTAGATCCTTATAAATTTTCAATATCAAATGAATGTGCGAATTATGCATCCTATCAAGTAAGAATTGAAATAAAAGAGGAATCAAAATTAGATGATGAATTCTTAAAAGTAATGTTAAATCAAAATACACCAAAATTATTAAAAACTGAAAATTATGCCAATAGCGATGTATTATTAGGCGATAATACAAACAAAGCCTATATCATAGAAACTGGTTATTTAAATGTAAATGAAACAAAAGACTTTGATTTAAGATTATGGTTAGATGAAAGTGTAACAACAGATACTCGGAACAAAGATGGAACAAATATTCAAAAAACAAGATGGAGTGGTATTGTGACCATTAGTTCTAGTTATGCTGAAGAAACAGAAATTCCTGTAACGCCACCAACACTTATAGATGTAGTAAAAAATACAGAAACAGTCGAGAGTGAAGACGGATTATATAAAGTAACACATGATGATTTAACTTCCGTTAGTGAAGCAGAAGGTGGAATTTTAACTGATGACTTAAATGGATGGAAACAAACTGAATATCGTTATGCAGGACCTGACCCAAATAATTATGTAACATTTAATAATGAAAAATGGCGAATTATAGGGCTTGTAAATGTAAAAATAGATAAAGGAAATGAACAAACGGCAATAGAACAAAGATTAAAAATAATAAGAGCTGACCCTATTAAAGTAAATGATAAAGACTTTGCTTGGGATCATAAATCAAGTGGGACAGGAAGTTCAACAAGTGGTTGGGGAAGTAACGATTGGACAGATAGTCAATTAATGGAAATGCTAAATGGAATTTATTATAACAGTCAAAATGGAGAATGTTGGACAGGAAATAATGGTTCAAGTTCTTCCATAAGTGCATGTGATTTTCGTCAAACTAATAATGAAATCAAAGGATTAAATGAAACAGCAAGAGATATGATAGATAAAGAAATTATATGGAATCTAGGTGGAGCAGCAAGTGACGATAAAAGTTCAAGTAATAGATTAGTAACTCATTGGTATGGATATGAAAGAGGAACAACAGTATACAATAGTAGACCAACAGAATGGCAAGCAAGTAATACAGCGAAAGCATCTGAAGAAACTACAAGTGAAAAAAAACTTGACTCTGGTTTATTTCGAAGTATAGCCCTTCCATATCCAAGCGATTATGGATATGCAACAAGTGGTGGTTCAAAAGGTAGAACAGTATGCCTAGCTGAAAGTTTATTTAATTGGAAAAATGATTATGCAGATTGTGGGAATAATGATTGGTTAAAACCAGCGAGTGGGGGTATGTGGACGTTATCGTCGAGTTCGTCTGACGCTTACAGAGTGTTCTTCGTGTATTCGTACAGTTATGTCCTAAGCGAGTTCACTGGCTACTCCGACGGTGTGTGGCCTGTCGTGTATCTTAACCCTAATGTCATAGTAACCAACTCAGATGTATCAGAAGGTACAAGTGATCATCCATACGAACTTGCTTTACCAGAATAGAAACTTTTCAAAGGTTTCTTTTCTTTTTCTTAAAACTCTGTTATAATTTTATTGGCAAGGTGAAGTAGTATGAAACGTAGTGAAGTGGATTTATCAAAAATTAGTCCAATGATGAAACAATACTTGGATATTAAAAAAGATTATGAAAATGAACTTTTATTTTATCGTGTAGGAGACTTTTATGAATTATTCTTTGAAGATGGAGAAACAGCATCAAGAGAATTAGAGCTTACTTTAACAGGAAAGAATGCTGGTCTTGAAGAACGTATTCCTATGTGTGGAGTTCCTTTTCATTCTGTAAAACCATATATTGAGAAATTAGCGAGTAAAGGTTACAAAGTCGCGATTTGTGACCAGTTAGAAGATCCGAGATTCGCCAAAGGAATGGTAAGCCGTGGAGTAACTCAAGTGATCAGTAAAGGAACAGTCGTAGATTTAGAACTTTTAAACGAACATGATAATCATTATATTGCAAGTGTCTTAGATTTTTCTTATATTTATACCATTTGTTATGCGGATATTTCCACAGGCTCTATTTATGTTTCTATTCTTCCTCATCAAAAAGACAAATTAATTAGTACACTTCTTAATTTAGGTATTTTAGAAGTTGTTTTACCAAATAATGAAGATTTAGAACTCATCGCGACTTTAAAAGGCACTTATGGAATTGAAGTTTCCATAAGTGAAGGAGAACTAGAAGATAAATATTCTAATGTTTATGAATCTTTAGAAGAAGAACACTATATACATGCTGTGAAACATTTATTTTATTATTTAGTGGTGAAAGAATTAAAAGACTTAAGTCACTTTAAAAATGTGGAAGTGATTGTTCCTGATGATTATTTAGAGATGGATGTTCATACGGTAAGAAATCTAGAACTTGTCGAAACATTAAGACTCAAAGAAAGAACGTACTCTCTTATTTGGCTTATTGATAAAACTAAAACAAGTATGGGTTCTAGAAAACTTAAAAATTGGCTCATGAACCCTCTAAAAAAACAAGATTTAATTGAAGAAAGATATCATAAAATAGAAGTATTAAATAATGAATTTATTTTAAGAGAAAATTTAAGAAATTCTCTCTATCAAATCTATGATATGGAAAGATTATGTGGGAAAGTTTCGTGTGGCTCTTTAAACGCTAGAGACTTATTACAATTAAAATTAAGTTTAAAAGAATTACCAACGATTAAAGAAATTGTGAGTGGCTTAGGTTTTTCTGTTTCTTTAAATACTCATGAAGAAATATATAAATTAATAGAGAGTGCCATCTATGAAGACCCTCCTGTGACTTTAAAAGAAGGATATTTAATTAAAGAAGGATACAATCAAGAATTAGATGAATTAAAAAGTATTCGAAGTGGTGGAAAAGATTTTATCGCGAACTTTGAATCTAAACTCAAAGAACAAACAGGTATTAAAAACTTAAAAGTCGGATTTAATAAAGTTTTTGGTTATTATATTGAGATTACCAAAGGACAAATTGCCAATGTTCCAGAAGAACTTCATTGGGAAAGAAGACAAACACTGACTGGTGCCGAAAGATACATTAGTCCTGAATTAAAAGAAAAAGAAGCACTCATATTAAATGCCGAAGAAAAAATTATTGATATGGAATATAATTTATTCTGTGAAGTGAAAGAAACGATTAAAAAAGAATTATTATCTTTAAAAGATACGGCAAACGAGATTGCTGAGTTAGATGCGATTACTGCTTTATCTGTCGTTGCCGAAGAATGTCATTTTGTAAGACCTACTTTAAATACCGAACATAAATTAGAAATTAAAAATGGCAGACATCCAGTCATTGAAAAAGTAAGTAATTATGAATATGTCGCAAATGATATATTCATGGATCCATCCATTCATACTCTTTTAATTACGGGACCAAATATGAGTGGAAAATCGACGTTTATGAGACAACTTGCGATCATCATTATATTAGCCCAAATGGGATCTTTTGTACCAGCTGAAAAAGCAAATCTACCAATCATAGATAAAATATTTACAAGAATTGGCGCGAGTGATGATTTAGTAAGTGGAGAGTCTACGTTTATGGTTGAAATGAAAGAAGCCAAAAATGCGATTTGCAATGCTACGGAAGATTCTTTAATCTTATTTGATGAATTAGGTCGTGGTACGGCGACTTATGACGGGATGAGTCTTGCTGGTTCTATTTTAGAGTATGTATCTAAACATATTCAATGTAAAACATTATTTTCTACTCATTATCATGAACTTACTAGTATGGAAAGAGAAATTCCTTCCATTAAAAATGTTCATGTCAGTGCCAAAGAAGAAGATGGCAATATTATTTTCTTACATAAAGTAAAAAATGGAGCCGTTGATAAAAGTTATGGGATTCATGTTGCAAGACTCGCAGGATTACCTGAAGAAATTATTAAAAATGCGGAAAGTTTACTTAAAACTTATGAAAGTAGTGAGAAAAAAAAACCAAAAGAAATGCAAATTCAGTTTGCTATGGATTTTGAAGAAGATAAACAAGATGAATTAAGAGAAAAATTAAAAAAAATAGATCCTCTTCATATGACTCCAATGGATGCCATGAATGCTTTATATGAACTTCATAGTGAAGCAAATAAAAAATAAAGAAACGCATATACTGAAATGGGTGTAAATTTATGAATTCTATATTTTATATTAGTGAATTTAAAGAGAAATTAGATTCACAAAAAGTAGAAAAGAGCTTAGAAGCAAAGCAAATGATAGAAGAATTTAAAAATGGTTCCATCTTAGCTTATTTAAAGTTACTAGATCTTTGTACTCCAGTGGCATTTTATAAAATAATGAATGAAACTGTAAATATAGATGGAACATGGGTAAGATTAAAAGATTTAAAATATATTGATAAACAAAGTATTCTTGTTTATTCAGTCCTTATGAAAGAAGAAAATGAATTTGTTTATCACATTCTTTATGAATATAGACAAAACAAAGAAGATATTTTAAATTACTATAAAAGAAACCAAATGATGTTTGCTCTTATTAATGAAGCAATTATAAAAAGTGACTATGAATTTTTAGAATCAATTTCTTCTTATTTAAGTTTATTTCCTTGTTATGATGGATGGACAAAAGAAAAAGGTTTTTCAAAAAAGTTAACGATGCATGGTTAACTTTTTTGACTTTCGACACTATTCGACAGATTTCGACAAAACTTGTCAAAAAAAACGGCCAAATTAGGCATTTTTGTCCATTTTTGGCCAAAAACCTCACAAATTTTCAAAATTTGCTAAGCAGATTTTCAAAATCTGCAAGGTTTTACCCGTTTTTGGCGTTTGCAAAGCTCAAATTTTTTTGGTTTAATTTTGTCGAAAGGGGAGATTATAATGTCTCAAACTATTCAAGAAAAAATAAAAACCAAGCAATATCTTTTAGAAGACTACTTATTTAAAAGAATTTATAGTCAACCTGAATTATTAAAAGCATTTATAAGAGATTTTGCAAATTATGCTAATCGTCCGGAACTTCTAGAAGATATTGAAACAATTTCAACTGAAACTATTTTGGATAATTATAAGAGAAATCAAAAAGAAATGCGAGCTGATATCTTAATTTATTTTAAAAATATTATTCTCGATTTTGAAGGTTATAGCATCTTGAATGAAGAAGGAATGTATAAATTTGAGAACTATATTTCTAGACTGAATGGTGGACAATTAAGAAAAACGGAACAACACAAAAATGTCAAGAAAATAATTTCTATTGTTGTAGTTGATGAAGTAGAAGGAAATATAGGTTTAGAAGATACTTGGTTTCAAAGATATAATTTTAAGGGAGAATCCCCAAATTATCATGAGTTACCATTTCATACCGAAATATTTATCTTAAGACTTGACATGTTACCTAAAGTAGAGTATTATGATGTTAATAACAATTTGCTACGACATCTGATGTTAATGAAGGAAACTTCACCAAAGGTGAGATTACAAATTGCAAGGGAGGATAAGGATCTAATGACAATAGCTGCATACCCAACAGAAGTGATGCAAGACAAAGTGCTTTCATCAGCTTATACGTTTGAGGAAAAACAAAAAACCATATTTTATGGAATGGGAAAAGAAGATGGACGCGAAGAAGGACGTGAAAACGGACGTAAAGAAAGAAACATTGAAATTGCCAAATCAATGCTTGAAAAATCAGATATTTCTTACATTTCTGAAGTTACAGGTTTGTCTATCGAAGAAATTGAAAAACTAAAAGAGGCCTAAAAAGCCTTTTTTAGATTCAATAATTTTAAATTTTTAAAAATTATGTTATAT
>CANRDF010000031.1 GCA_947629255.1 uncultured Bacilli bacterium | reverse complement strand
TTGCATTTCAGATTCAATAGGACATTTTAACTTATAATTCGATTAAAAAAAGCGGACATTTTAACTTAAAAGTCACAAAAAAAGTGAATAAAGTTTTAAACTTTGACTCACTTTAAAATTTTGAAGGATCCATATAATGAGGACATAGATTTAAAGATTTTGAATGAAGTGAAAATTCACCATTACAAAAAGCATCATTTCCATAATCATTCTGTACACAATCACCATCACAGAAAAATAGTTGTATTTTATCTGTTTTAGTAGCATTTTGATAAGCATAAGAAAGGATAACATCTCTTGCTTCTTCATATTCTTCAAAAGTAACCGCACAACCAGGAAGGACTTCACATTCTAGTGTTCCTGTTTCCTCATTTTGAGCGACTTTGGTATATCTTAAAAATTCTCTTACAACATAACAAGCCCGTTTTACATTATTTCTAGGTAAATCTTTCGTATACAAAGCAAATATTTCCTTTTCCATTTTGATTTTCCTTTCTTTTCGACTTCTTTATTCTATCATAACTTCTTATTTAGTCAAGAAAAAAGGAACTTTTGATTCCTTTTACTCAGCTGCTGGCCACTGTGAATGGTCCCAATCTCTTCCTTGTAACATATTGATTCTTTCGGTATCATTCGAACAAATAATTCCTTCTTGTAAATTTCCAGGTGTCGCATCACTATGACACCACTTTCCATTTCCAAGATTTACTAAATCCCAATAATGACTATTATCTGTTGTATGAATAATGAGTACTTGATAACCCTTAGCTTGAAGAATAGCTTGTAAAACAAGAGCATGAACATAACAGTTTCCACGGTAATTCGTGAGTCCATACCAAACGGGATCATTATCTCCCCAGGAACTACTATATCCAATTAAATGTTTCACATATTCATTAACTTCAGATACAGTGCCACCGGCACGATTCGCATGTTGTCTAATTAAATTACTCAAATCAGTCTGATCATGTCTCACCGTAATCTTTCTAGATGCCGTTGCCGTATTGCCAGAAGAATCAGTTGCTGTATAAGTTGCATAATACGTTCCAGCAGCATTTACATTTACACTACTTGAATTTACAGAAACATTTACACTTCCATCTTTATCATCGATGGCTTGAACACCAGATAAATAATTAATTTGAGAATATTTATTAACAGTGATATTTCCAAGTCCACTGATGACTGGAGGAGTTGTATCTTTCACTACAGATACAACTGCTTTAACTACAGTTTGAAGTCCATTTTTATCAACACCTGTAATTGTCACTTCGTAATCTCCTAAAACACCATATTGGATTTCGCCTTCCATTGTCGTAGTCACTTCACCCGAAACATCAGTCGCAGAAACAATCAATTCTTCTTTAGTCACAGAGGTCACATTTTCATAAATACTCTTATTTTGCACTTCAATTTTTGGAGGTGTGGTATCTTGAACTTTAACGCGTGAAGTATACGTTTCTCCCTCATAAACAACATGTAACGTATAATCACCAAGAACTCCAGAATTCACACTTTGAATTTCTTCTTCTGGAATTTCAATTTCATCTTTTTCATTATAAAGAAGATTTTCTTTTTCAAACGTATCGCCTAATTCTAACTCATAATAAGTTTTTATCACTCCAATATGTAAAGTTGTTTCTAAATGAGTCTGATTACCCGATGCATCCCTTACCACAAACTTTACTGGATAATCTCCAAATGAAGAAATATTTATCTCATTTTCTAAAGAAACTGTCATCGAAGACAAATCTTTCTTAGAAACAATAAAATCATTTGGATCTATTTTATAATCTGTATAACGATATAACTCTTCGACCTCAACCTCTGGAGGTGTCGTATCCTCTATTTTTAGAATGCTTGTTTTCTTTTGTTTGAATACTTCAATTTCAATCGTATATTCCCCAACTTTAGATAGATCTAGGGAATTCAAATCCGTTAAAAAAACTGTATCTTTGGGAATTGCTTTATGAAAAAAGTCTTCTTGTGTTACTTTGTTACCTAGTTCTATCACAACAGTCTCATTCATTCCATAATAGATTTGATATAGTCCAATATAAAGAAGAATGGGTAAAACAAAAATAATAAAACTTAAAAGAAAATATACCCAATTGTTTTTAAAAAAGTTTCTACCCTTTTTTTCCATACTACTATTCACTTCTTCTTTCGTTATTTAACATTTTATCAAAAAGAGAATGTTTTTTCAATATACCTTATTTTTATTATGTCTAATAAATGCAAAAAAATAACACAAATGATTCATTTTATCTAGTATAGTTCAAAAATATTATCCAATAAAATTTAAAAAAGTTATCCAATAAAATATAGAAATCTTATCCAATAATATAGACAAAACTATTTCTTTACAGTATAATATCTTTAGGAGATGAAGGCTTATGACAGAATATAAACCTAGATTAATTGATAAACAAATTGAAAATAGTTTAAAAGCTTATGGAGCTATTAATATTGTAGGAGCTAAATGGATTGGAAAAACTTGGGCTGGAAGAAAACATTCGACAAGCGAATTTTTACTGATGGATCCCAGTGGAAACTATCAAAATCGAAGACTTGCTGAAACAGATATTTCTTTAATCTTTGAAGGAAGTATTCCAAGACTTATTGATGAATGGCAAGAAGTTCCTGAAATATGGGATGCAACAAGATATAAATGTGATGAAGATGGGGTAAAAGGAAAATATATTTTAACAGGTTCTACCGTTTTACCTCAGAAAAAACAAGATATGATTAAACATTCAGGAGCTGGTAGAATTAAGAAATTAAAAATGTATCCAATGAGTCTATATGAATCTGGTGATTCTACGGGTGAAGTCTCTTTAAAAGATATTTATGCAAATCATGTTGAAAATAAAAAAACACGTGATATCAGCTTAACCGAAATTATTAAATTAGTATTACGTGGAGGTTTCCCAGGAAGTCTTGATGTTCCCTTTGAAGAAGCAATCAAAATACCAAAAGATTATGTACAAGAAATTATTGATTTAGATATCAATCGTATTAGTGATACCAAAAGAGATACCCATAAAATGATGCTTCTTCTACGTTCTCTTTCTAGAAATGAATCTACAACGATATCGGTTTCCAAATTAAAAGAAGATATAAAAGGTATTGAAAATGAAGATATTGATATTAAAACAATTACCGAATATTTAAATGATTTAAGCAAATTGTATTTAATTGAAAATCAACTTCCTTTTCATTCCAATATTAGAAGTAGCATGAGAGTAAAACAAATGGAAAAACGTCATTTTGTTGACCCTTCTATTGGAACTTCCCTACTTAATATGACTGTCGATATGTGTATTAATGACCTCCTTACTTTTGGCTTTTTCTTTGAAGCCATGGTCGAAAGGGATTTAAGAATATATGCAGAGGCAAATCGTTGGAATTTATTTCATTATCAAGATTATAAAGGAAATAAATTTGATGCTGTAATAGAATTTGAAGATGGGAACTATGCTGCTTTTGAAATCAAATTAGGAGCAAACCAAATTGAAGAAGCTGCGAATCATTTAATTAAAATTAGCCATTCTATCCAAGAAAATGGCGGAAAGCCACCTAAATGTTTGTGTGTTATCTGTGGACTTTCCAATGCCATTTATACAAGAGATGATGGTGTTATCGTGATTCCCATCACTGCCTTAAAAGATTAGTTCATAATTTTTTTTCTTTTTAGCTTTTCATAAGTTCTTGAATATTTTTAATCACTTTCTTTTCAATTCTTGAAATATAAGACTGACTAATTCCTAACATGTCAGCTACTTCTTTTTGAGTATAACTTTCCGTATTATTGAGTCCATAACGTAAAACCATAATTTGTTTTTCTCTAGGTGTTAGTTTATTAATTTCTTTGGATACAAATTTACAATCTACTGATTTTTCATATTCATCACTCACTAAATCGGAGTCTGTTCCTAAAACATCTTCTAAATGCAGTTCATTTCCTTCATTATCATAATTTAAGCTATCTTCCAAAGATATTTCTTTTTTTCTTTTTTTATTTTTTCTTAAAAACATTAAGATTTCATTGGCAATACAACGAGATGCATACGTTGCTAGTTTAATATTTTTATCAATTTTATATGTATTAATTCCTTTAATTAAGCCAATGGACCCAATGCTTACCAAGTCTTCCATATCATAACCTGTTCCTTCATACTTTTTAGCTAAGAATACCACTAGTCTTAAATTATGTTCAATCAGTTTATTCTTGGCATCGATATCTCCTTGTTGAGATTTAATAATGCATTCTAACTCTTCTTCTCTAGATAAAGGTGGTGGAAGTTTATCACTACTCCCAATAAAGAAACACTCACTATACTTTACTTTTAACCAATTTAATATTTTTTTAATCATAATAGTTCCTCCAAACAATATGAATTTAATACACAGTCAATTCCATCACGTAGTAAATCTCCTTCGCTGATACCAACTAAATAATTTTTACTTCTTTTTTCATTTAAGGCAATCGAGTCTACTTTAATACATCGCATAACTCCTTGATGATTCAACGAATGATATGGAACATAAAGAACTTTGCTCAAGTCTACTCCTTTTAATAGACTTTCTCGAACTAAAATTACATATTTTTTAGTAATGGGATCTTGTAAATGATTTCCTGTATCTAGGAAAGAAGAAAACTCTTTGGTCTTGCCATTTAAAAATGTAATTTTAATTTGATAATGTTGCATATACTTTTTTGCATCTTTTCTTTGCCTATAATAAACATATAACATAACGGGTGAAAATATGATTAAAAAGAGATATGGAATCGAATATTCTTGATAGGTAAATAAAAGTCCATCGTGACTTTCAGAAAACTCTAAACTTAAGAAGTACAGAAATCCTCCAAGAACTACACTTGTCATATAGAAGTAACTCACATTTTGAATTGTATAAGTTTTGTCTTTGATTCCAAAAGTTATGATACACATGAGAAATGCTAAAAGAATTTTGAAAATAAATAAGAACACCGTTGACAAAGGAATAAAAAGAGTAAAGTAACTAAACGAACCTAGAAGTGCACCTAAAAATAATCTCTTTAAAGATGCATTTCTTTTTAAAGTATTGCTTACAGTGAGAAGAAGTAAAAAGTCAAACCATAAATTCAAGAAAAAAACTAAATCCAAATAGACTGTCATATTTTCACCATCTACAGTATATAAAAAAAAGAATGAAAACCTTGTCGATTTTTCGTTCTTTTTTCATTTTATTTATTTTTCTTTTCCACCTATCACACTTGATATTGGAATAATATAATTTTTTTCATCTAAACGCATCAATTTATCATAAAAACATATGATACCCCCTGTTCCAATTTTTTTGTTACTATCTTCTAATTTTTTGAAATTTTTTAATCATGTTTTCTGCTTCTCTTAAAATAATATTTTTCCCTCTTTTCTAGAATAATTATAAATTTTCACTTTAGAAAAGTCAGGAGTATTACTTTAAATTAGTCAGAATTATTGGCAAAAAAAATAACTAAATTAATAGTTATCTTTACTTCTTAAGAATGATGGAATTTCAAATTCTCCTGTTTCTTCATCCGCGGTTCTTCTCTTTGGAAGTGCTGTACTTGATTCTTCTTCATCGTCGTCATCTTTATCGTCTTTGCCATCAAATCCAGTTGCAATAACGGTAACAATGACTTCATCAGTTAAATTTGAATTTGGAATAGCTCCAAAAATAATATTGATATCTGAGTTTGCTGCTTCTCTTACAGTTTCTACCGCATCCTCTATTTCAAATAATGTTAAGTTGTCTCCACCAGTAATATTAATAATTGCATCTGTTGCTCCATCAATTGTTGTTTCCAAAAGCGCACTGGAAACGGCTTGTCTTGCCGCCTCAACAGCACGATTCTCACCAACACCCATACCAATTCCAATAAGAGCTGTTCCAGATTTTTCCATAACCGTCTTAATATCAGCAAAGTCTAAGTTAACAATTCCAGTAACAGCAATTAAATCAGAAATAGATTGAACACCACGGTGTAAAACATTATCTACTTCTTTGAAAGCATCTTGGAATGATGTTGTCTTATCAATAATATCTCTTAAACGGTCATTTGGAATAATGATTAATGTATCCACATGTTTCTTTAACTCTTCTAAACCTACAAGAGCATGTTCCATTCTTCTTTTACCTTCAAAGCGGAATGGCTTTGTCACAATTCCAACTGTTAAAGCTCCACTTTCTTGAGCTATTTCAGCAATAATTGGAGCAGCTCCTGTACCAGTTCCTCCACCAAGACCACAAGCAACAAACACCATATCAGCACCCTTCACAGCTTCTTCAATTTCTTTTTTACTTTCTAATGCAGCTTCTCTTCCGACTTCTGGATTAGAACCCGCTCCTCTTCCACCTGTGATTGATGCCCCAATCTGAATTTTATTCTTGGCACGACTGGCATTTAAAACTTGTAAGTCAGTATTTACTACATAGAATTCTACACCTTGAACTCCTTCATCAATCATTCGGTTGACAGCATTACAACCTCCACCACCAACACCAAACACTTTAATTTTTGCAATCGGATCAATTTTTAAATTATCGTTCATCTCTAGTCCTCCTTAATTATCAAAAAAATATCCAAAAAGTTTTCCCAATATAGAATGTTCTTCAAATGGGAATTTTTTACTAACACTACTTAATTCTTCTGTTTCTTCTTCATTGAAAATTGAAAATTCTTTATTTAAGTCTTTCATTTTTTCTTCATAATATTTAAGCAATCCTACGACAGAAGAATAGATGTTACTTCGAACGCCTAACTCTTTCATATTCGCTATTTTAGCATGATGTCCAAAGACTTCTTCTAACAAAATAGAAAAGTTTGACATTTCGCTTACTCCACCTGTAATCATTATATAATGAATTTCTTTTTTTGTTAAGAGATTTATTTCTTTTTTTGCATTTTTTAGTATTTCTTCTAACCGAGAAGATGCAATTTCAGTCGCTTCATACTCACTTATCGTAACACTTTCTCCCTCTTTGGTTGTATATTCGATTTTATGAGTGGAACTCACCCCTCTTTTATGAGCACTCGCTAAATCATTTTTAATATTCTTCGCATCTTTTTTATTCACATGAAACATATAAGCAAGATCATGTTCGACGGAAGAAGAACCAACCGGAAGTGTAATCGTATTCGTAAGTAAGCCTTTGTTAAACACCGAAACGGTTGTCGTTTGATAACCAATATTTATGATAGAACCCACGACATCTTTCATCATCGGACTCTCTATCTCATTGTAGTCTCCAATGGAACCCAGTGTATAATCAATGACTTCTACTCCTATTTTTTCTAAACATTTAACAATCGTGAATACATTTTTACGAGGAATTGTGGCCACTAAAGTTTTCACTTTAATGGTATTTGCTTCCATTCCAAGTGGTTTTTTTACATTTTTTTCCTCATCTACTTGATAAGAAATAGGTGTAATACTTACAATTTCTTTATCTTCATCTATTTTATTATAAGTAGAAGCTTGCATAGCTCTTATAATATCAACTCTTTCAATAATATGAGACTCATTTGTAATCGTACTCATTCCTTCATTCATTAAAAATTCGATTCCATCACTTGGAACAGTAGCAATTACTTTTCGAATTTTAAGACCTAACATATTTTCACATTTTTGAAATGCTTCTTGAAGTTTAGGTAAAATGGCATTTGGGTCAATGATAAATCCTCTTTTGACACCCCCTGAAGGAACACATGAAACACCTAATATGTGAACTCCTCCACGAACAGATTCGCCCACGACAAGTTTAATCCATTCTGAACCGATATCAATTCCTGCTAGTATATGCCGCATAAGTCTCACCTATTTTCTGACAATATTATACAGAATTTCTTAAGAAATTACAAGAATTTCAAAACAATATAGGAGACTTCCATAACGTTTTAAAAGACTTTTACGAAACGTGGAGTAATATGATTGAGTCTTGACATCATTCGACAAGTTTCGACATACCCCCTGTTGTAGAATACGATTTGTATCTTTTGAGAGGTGATTTTTTATGACAGATACAACAACGGATTCGGATGTATACTTAAGTGTACGTACCGATCGTCTTTTCAAAACTGTTTTTGCAAATCCTGATGATACGAGGCTTATGAATGCCGTTTTGTCTGAAGCTTTAGAAGAACCTGTGGAAGTTTTAGAATTCTTTCCAACGGAACTTGCTGTTCGTAACAAAAAAGAAAGAGTAAAAGTTTTAGATGTATTATTACAAACTAAAGATGGCAATTTTCTCAATGTGGAAGTGAATACAAGCTTTGACCTTGCAACAAGAGTACGAAACTTAGCTTATTTTACTTCTTTTTACTCTCAAAAAGTTCAAAGAGGAGAAGAATACGACACCAAGAGCGACTTCATTCATATAGACTTCGATTTCAATAAGAATGAAAGTGAAGGAAAGAAGAAAATTTATAGGCTCTTAGATGAAGAAAACTTAACTCCCTATGTGGAACATTTTAAAATGATTACAATCAATATTGAAAATGTAAAAAAAGAATGGTATGATAAGAACATACAAGGAGACAAAGAGAATATTCATCTAGTGATGTTAGGAGCAAGTGAAGAAGAACTTGTGGAGTTATCAAAGAAAGATGAATTAGTAAAGGAGTTTGATCAGAAAATGTATATATTAAATAGTGATGGAACATTTATAAGGACAGTTTCTGAAGAAGAAGACAAAGAACGTCTTACGAATACAAGAATCTCTCTTGCTAAGGAAGAAGCAGCTGAAGAAGCTACGAATAACAGGAACATTGAAATTGCAAAATCAATGCTAGAAGAAAGCCCAGAACTTGGAATGGAAAAAATAGCAAAAATCACAGGATTACCAATAGCAGAAATTGAAAAGTTAAAAGAAGAAAACGAACATATTTGATGTTCTCTAAAGTAGGCGATTGAAGTTCTACTTTTTCTTTTCAAAGAAAAAAGCCACTTTGGCTTTTTATCTACAACAACGATTTTGATATACGTTTTCTACTTCATCTACTTCAGAATAACTATAAACTGGAGTATAAGTATGATTATATACATGATGATTTACTACAGTTGTATGATATGGCATAATATGTGGTACTTCATAGTTAATCACTCTATGGCAAACTTGTTCATTAGGACATTCTGTAATGGGCGGACAACTACATCCATAAGATGGAGGACAGCTTGGCATACATGGTCTGCATCCACTATCCATTCCCATTCCCATATTCATAGAACCGGCAGCCATATATTCTGCACCTTGAGAACATCCACAGTCATCTCTGTCACATGCTTTATTTTTTAACATACTCGTCATTCCTTTCTAAGGTAGTCTATGTGTAATCATAAAACATGTTTAGGCAAATGCTTATTTTAAAAAGGCAATTTCATATTCCCATTTTTCATCATTTTCATCATTTTTTTCATTTCTTCAAACTGATTTAATAAACGATTGATTTCTTCGACTGGTCGTCCACTTCCTTTGGAAATTCTTAGTTTTCGGGATGCTTTTAAAACCTCAGGATGACGTCTCTCATAAGGAGTCATAGAAAGAATAATTGCTTCGACATGGGCCATTTGTTTTGGATCAACTTCAATATTATTAAGCCCCATTTTTCTTGCTTGTGGAAGCATCTTAATAATATTTTCTAAAGGTCCTAATTTTTTAATTTGTTTTAAATTCGTAAGAAAATCTTCTAAATCATATTTTCCACTCATCATTTTTTTTGCTTGGTCTTTCGCATCTTGTTCACTCATGATGTCTTCTACTTTTTCAGCAATTCCCATGATGTCGCCCATATCCAAAATTCTTTCAGCCATTCTTACTGGATAAAAAGGAGATAAACCATCTAATTTTTCTGAGTCACCGACAAACTTAATAGGAACATTCGTTAAATGTCTTACTGATAAAGCCACTCCACCTTTGGTATTTCCATCTAATTTCGTTAAAATACAACCTGTTAAATTTAATTTGTCATGGAAGCCTTGAATGACATTAATGGCATCTTGTCCCATCATCGCATCAATGACTAAAATCACTTCATGAGGATGGAAAGTATCTTCAATTTCTTGGAGTTCATTCATAAGTTCTTCATCAATATGTAGTCTACCAGCTGTATCGATAATGATATAATCATTTTTATTTTCTTTGGCATATTCTAAGGCATGACTTACAATATCAGTTGGTTTTGTTTTTCCTTCTTCAAAGACTGGAATATTTAAGCTTGCCCCGATTTCTTTTAATTGGTCAATCGCAGCAGGTCGATAAATATCACAAGCAACTAAAAGAGGATGTTTAGCATGCTTTTTTCTTAAAAGGTTCGCAAGTTTTCCAGCTGTTGTTGTTTTTCCTGAACCTTGTAAACCCACTAACATTAAAATCGTCGGATTTTTACTCATTTCAAGTTCTACAACATCTCCACCAAGAAGCGCAATCAGTTCATCTTTCACTATTTTAATAAATAATTCATCTGGTTTTAAACTTTTTCCAACTTCCATACCAAGAGCTTTTTCTTTGACATTAGAAACAAACTCTTTCACAACTTGATAGTTAACATCTGCCTCCAGTAAAGCCATACGAATTTCTCGCATCGCATCATTAATATTTTCTTCGGTAATTTTTCCTAAGCCACGAATATTTTTAATCGCACTGGAAAGTCTTTCCCCCATATATTCAAACATAAGATTTCCTCTTTTCTATTTTAATAATTCTTCTAATTCTTTTTTTATTGATTCATCACTTATTTTTTCACAAATAGCCTCAAGTTTTTGGTTACGAGACACTACTTTTAAAACACTTTCATATTCATCAAGTTTCTTCTCCCCTGTTTTGATAGCATTTCCCACTGCACTTCTTGAAATGCCCCGATTTTCAGCAATTTCTCCCATTGAGTGATTTTCCCCATAATATTCTCTAAAAATTTCTTGTTCATTTTCTGTTAACAAACTCCCATAGGCAGCAAATAAATCATTATAATAGAGAAATTTATTCATCATCCATCATCCCTTTAAAAAGTCCATAGATGTATGACTCAATATCAAAGGCTTGTAAATCTTCCATTTTTTCACCAAGACCAATAAACTTAACTGGAATGCCGACATTTTCTTTTATGGCTAAAACTATTCCACCTTTCGCCGTTCCATCGAGTTTCGTTAAAACAATTCCTGTGATATTTGTAATTTCTTGAAAAGATTTCGCTTGAAGGATCCCATTTTGTCCTGTTGTTGCATCAATCACAAGAAGGGTCTCATGAGGAGCATTGGGAATGATCCTGCCAATCACTTTATTCATCTTTTCTAATTCTTTCATTAAGTTCACTTTATTTTGTAACCGCCCTGCTGTATCAATAAAAACAATATCTACATTCTCTTTTTTAGCCATTTCAAGTCCATCATAAATGACTCCAGAAGGGTCTGTATTCTCACTTCCAAAAAATAAAGCCCCGGTTTTATTTGCCCATTCTTCTAACTGAGGCACAGCTCCTGCTCGGAAAGTATCCCCAGCAATCATCATTACTCTTTTTCCTTCATTTATATATTTATGAGCAAGTTTAGCAATCGTTGTTGTTTTTCCTACACCATTCACCCCAACCATTAAAATGACAGTCGGTCCTTCACTTGCCATATTCATTTTATCCGATAAGGATTCATTATTGACATAAATAATAAAAAGTTCATCGACAATGACTTCATTTAAGTATTTTGTATCAATAATATTTTCTTTTTTAACACGGTCACGAATTCTTTCTAAAAATTCAAAAACAGTGTTGACTCCAATATCAGCCATGATCAGTAAATTTTCTAATTCTTCAAAGTATTCTTCACTCACCTTGTTGTATTTGACTCCAAGTAAACTTAGTTTAGAAACAAACTCTTTTCTTGTTTTTTCTAGCCCTTTTTCATATGTTTCTAAGACTTCTTTTTCTTCTTTGGATTCTTCTTTTTTAGAAATAATATTTTTTAATTTGTTAAATAATCCCATAATGTAATCACCTTTCTTAATCGTATCCACAAGTTCCATCTGGAACATAACTTAACATATTGGAATATAGAAGTTTTCCAGCACTATCATAGACTCCCTCACGGTATACTCGAACAAATTTAGTCGAGTCACACACATTTTTTTGATTATCAAATAATCCACTTTGAATGATAGATTCCACAGTAACTTCTCGGTAACACTTATTTTTTAAAGAAGCAGTTGGACTTTTTGGATCAAATCCTTCAGGACATGCATCAAAAAAGAAACCTTCTTGAGCTACATAGTTAAGAGCAGTGTCACCAAGACTCTTAATTTGATCTTTCACTAACTTATCTTGAGAATCATTAATAATTTGGAAAACTGAAATCCCTGCTACTGTCATTAATATTCCTAAAACCATTATTACCGCGAGTAGTTCAACTAATGTAAAACCTTTTCGATTCATATCACCACATCCACATTTAGTATACCATTTACTATGGACAAATGTAAAGTTTCATGTTATAATTTCTTCTAGTGAAACAACTTTATTTTTTTATTTTGAAAGGAAGATTTAAATGCAAGAGAAAAAAAATACCACGTCCATTGTTGCTTTAGGTGGACTTGGTGAAGTTGGAAAAAATATGTATGTCGTAAGTCACGACGATGAAATAATTATTATTGATGCTGGAGTGATGTTTCCAGAAAGTGACTTAATGGGAATAGATTATGTAATTCAAGATGTAAGTTACTTAAAAGAAAATGCCGATAAAATTAAGGCTCTTATTATTACCCATGGTCATGAAGATCATATTGGTGGAATTGTATTCTTACTTCAAAATGTGAATATTCCAACGATTTATGCGCCAGGAATTGCTGCGAGTTTAATCAATCATAAATTAGAAGATAATAACATTATGTATCAACATTTAGAAACTTTTGATAAAGATAGTCATTTAAAATTTAAGCATTTTGATATTGAATTTGTCACAACAACCCACTCAATACCAGATAGTTTTGCCATTGTCATTCGTACTCCAAATGGAACGATTTTTGAAACAGGAGACTTTAAGTTTGACTTAACTCCAATTGGACCAATGGCAGACTTACATAAAATTGCTCGTATTGGCGAAGAAGGAGTTAAAATTTTACTTTCAGACTCCACGAATGCTTTATCCGAAGGATTTTCAAAATCAGAGTCTTGTGTCGATGAAACATTAAATGATATAATTTCTAGACATTATGGAAGAGTCATCATTGCAACGTTTGCTTCAAATATCTATCGTATTAAACATATTGTGGAAACATGCCGTAAGAATAATCGTCAAATTGTCACTTTTGGTCGTAGTATGGAAACCAGCATTGATATCGCGATTCAAAATGGACTCATTAAAGACAGTAGTATTTTTATTGATGCGAATAAAGCAAAATCTTTAAAACGTAACGAAGTCTGTATTTTATGTACAGGTTCTCAAGGGGAACCACTTGCCGCCTTATCAAGAATAGCAAACGGTGTTCATAAACAAATCTCATTATTAAATGATGATTTAGTCATATTCTCTTCCAAACCAATTCCAGGAAATGCAGCAAGTATTAACAAAATTATCAATAAACTTTACTTAAAAGGTGTAAAAGTATTTACCAATGAAGAATTTAGTGATATCCATACATCTGGCCATGCCAAAGAAGAAGAACTAAAACTTATGCTTCGTTTAGTAAAACCAGAATATTTTATGCCAATGCATGGTGAATATCGTATGCTTACGGCTCATAAAGCTTTAGCAGAAGATTGTGGAATTCCATCTGAAAATATCTTTATCTGTAAAAATGGTGATGTTCTAGAACTTACTGAAAATGGGGTTCAACGAGGAGAAACAGTTACTGCAGGAGATGTTTATGTGGATGGTTCCAGAATCGGTGACATTGGGTCTTCGGTTGTAAAAGAAAGAAAAGTCATGAGTCATGATGGAATCTTAATGGCTATCATTAATATTAATCCCTTAAAGAAACAATTACTTATTAAACCAAATGTAACAACAAGAGGATTTGTAATGGTGAATGAAAATGCTGATTTAATCGATAAAATTGAAAAGAAAGTCACAAGCATTGTTAGAGAAAGTTTTGCAAAAGGAATGTATAGTTATACCGATTTAAAAGGACAAATCATTTTAGATTTATCCCCTTATATCAGTGCTTTAACTGGAAGACACCCAATGATTCTACCAGTTATTATGGAAGTAAGACAAAGCGATTAAAG
The DNA here is from genome assembly GCA_947629255.1 of uncultured Bacilli bacterium. GTDB lineage: Bacteria > Bacillota_I > Bacilli_A > RF39 > UBA660 > Ventrenecus. The sequence goes on along the minus strand of CANRDF010000031.1, from coordinate 3,552 downwards.
CTTTGTTTTTTATTGATAATATGATGTGTTTTTAATATACACATCATATTATATAAATTTTAATTCAATACTAATTGATATGGTGACCCACTTTTTCCATTTCCACCAGAAATTTTCACAGAAGATGAGAGATAAAGAGTTGGATAAACACTCTCAGATTGAAAAGCAGCGAGACTGAAGAGATTTCCAGAAGATGTAATAACGTATGCATTGATAAAGTTAGATGAATCTGGCGATAATGTCCACATATCTCCACTTGCAGGTTTTAACCATGCTGTTCCTGCACAATCTGTTCGATAAGATGTATTATTATATAACACTTTTGAAAAACATCCCTTTGATCCATCTCTTCCTAACGTTCCTCCACTCGTTGCATAACCAAAATCACTTGGATATGGAAGTGCAATACTTCGGAACAAACTGGAATCAATTACTTTTTCCTTTGTAGTTTCTTTAGATGCTCTTGCCGTATTACTTGATTTCCACTCTGTTGGTATGTTACCTAGCGTTTCTCTTTCATAACCATACCAATGAGTTACTAATCCATAGCTTGAATTTGTAACTAAGTAGCTACCTGTTCCTCCTGTATTCATATAATATCTGTTGCTATCATTTTTCTAGCTGACTCTTCTAATCCTTTAACATTTCCAGTTTCACTTGAAGCAAATTCTACACTATTTTGATAATAATCATCATTTAACATTTCCATAAGTTGACTATCAGTCCAATCATTACTTCCATAATTATCTGTTGAACTTCCTTTACCACTTGGCTTATGATCCCAACTAAAATCTCCTATGCTATCTTTCCTTATTATTTTTATTCTTTGTTCTATTGCCGTTTGTCCGTTTCCTTTATCTATTTTTACATTCACAAGTCCTATGATTCGCCAACCTGCTATTTCATTATTAAAAGTCACATAATTATCTGGATTTGCTCCTGCATATCTTAATTCTTTTGTAGTCCATCCTGTAAGTGTTGGGGTTACTTCATATAGTCCATCTCCACTTGTTGTAGTCTTTACGCTTCCTAAAGTCTCAGCTACGGTTGGATATGGTATGATGACTTGTTCACTTGTAACACTTCTTGTATTTCCTGCATTATCTTTCAAAGTTACTGTTACTGTATAACTTTGTCCTCCTACTAATCCTGTAAATGTGGCTGTATTTACTGCTGAGGTTTGAGTTGCATTATTAGATAACTTCCATGAATAACTTCCTGCTGCAGTAGATACTCCACTTAAACTATCACTTGGACTGTTTGCAGTAAAGGTTATACTTGTTCCACTCACTCTTCCTGTGACATTTGTGATTGTTGGTGCTGTAATATCTACATTATAACTAGGAGAACATCCCTCACTTGTCTTTCCTACTCCATCTGTTACTTTAACACATACTTTTGAGTTTCTTCCTTCTAGTAAGGTTACTGTTCCTTTTCGACTTGTATCTCCATTTGTTCCATCTAAATTTAAATTTGTATAATTGTTACATGTATCACTCGTTGTTGTACATGTTTCTACTTTGGCTACTCCACTTTGACTATCTGTTGCTGTAATTGTTATAGTTGGTTTAGTTCCCTTATACCATCCATTATCTCCATTTGCTGTATTTGGACTTATTGCAAAACTTTGACTTGGTGTTCCATCATCTACTTTATTGACTGTGACAGGTTGACTACTTACATTCCCTGCTTGATCTTTGACATAGAAATAATATGTAGTATTACTATTTGCTGTTCCTGTATAAGTTTGAGAATCTGTTGGATAATTTTCTACTGGAATCCATTCTGAAGTTGGTGTAGTATTACTTGTACTAAAATAGTAGCCTGCTATTCCACTGAATGTATCTTCTACATAAGCTGTTAATGTATTACTTACTCCCCATGTATCTTGAGATGTGAAAGAAGATATTGTTGGTTCTGTGATATCTATTTTTACTGTTGTTTCTTGTGGTTCACTTTCATTTCCTAATTTATCTTTTGCTTTGAAATAATAACTTCCATTATATTCATTTATGATTTCAAATGTTGTACTTCCTTTCTTTCCATCTTCTGTGATATTTTCTATTTCTGTCCAACTATCATTATCTATTGAATAATAGAACTTCTCTACTCCACTGATATCATCTGTTGCATTTAATGTAATAGTTAATGTTGTATTTGTCCATTCATTCTCTTTAGGATTATCAATAGTTAAACTTGGTCCTGTGATATCTGCTTTGGTTATGATATATTCTAGTTTACTTATATTTCCAAATTTATCTTTTCCATAGATTGTGATTTCTTTATTTGTTTCTGATGTATATTGGATAGTTTCTTCTTGTTCTTCTGTAAATGATGTCCATTCTTCTTCTAAATCGATACGACTTATTCCATCTTCAATTCTATATTCTTTTAAACCTGATTTGATATCTGTAAACTTTATATTTAATACAGCTCCCTTATCATCACTTGTTTCTTCTACATGTATCTCTGGTCCTGTTTGATCTAATTTCTCTGGTATAAATTTCTGTTCTTTAATGTTTCCTAACGAATCTCTAAAATATATTATGTATTCTTTCTCTTCTGTAAATTCTAAACTTATATTTACTTTTGATGATGGTTTTCCTTCTACGAGTTCTATTGGTTCATATGTCTCTCCATCTAATGAATATTCTATAATATAGACATCTTTATTATCACTTTCTACTGTGAATGTAATCGTTTCACTTTCACTAGAATAGTCTTCTTGTTCTTCATATGCAATTTTCATATCACTTTTTAATTTCTCATCTTCTATATATGTTGCTACTATACTAATCTTACTTTCAAATGTTGCATTCATCACATCTTCTATTGGTGGTGTCTCTTCATCCATCCATAGTTTTAAAGTATACGTTTCTTCTTCATCTGGTTTTAAACTTCCACTTGTTAATTTATGTGATTTATCTGATGTAAAATCTTCTTCATTTATAGTTGCTTCTGTATCTTCATATGTATTTAAATTCTTTCCTTTACTATCATTTAAACTCACTTTGATATATTGATCATTTAATCTTTTAATTTCTCCTAAATTCTTTTCTTCTAAGTTTACTTGATATGTTGCGCTTGTATTACATGTATTTTTAATAGTAAATTGATATCCTTCTTGTTTCTTTCCTTCTTCTTCTGTCGTAGGGGAAGTTTCATATAAATGAATTCCTTCTGTTTCTTTAGTCATTGTAAGTTCAAAACATTTCACTCCTAATACATCAAATGTATTTTGAGTATCTTTATACATCCAATAGGCATAGGTGAGTCCAATTACACCCAATACTAAGATCAAAACTCCTAAAAAAATTAAAATTCTTGTTTTTTTCATATGAATACGCTAACCATCCTTCAAAACACAATTCACCACTTAAAAAGTCAGCATGTGTTTTCACAGTTTATTATGTAACCTATTTTCTGTATTATTATATCATTTCCGTAATACCTTTTGCAATACTATTGCATTACAGACGGAGTCTAAATTTATCGGAATGCATAAAAAAAGAAAGAACTCATGGTAAAATATACCTAAATATAAAAGATAAA
>CANRDF010000030.1 GCA_947629255.1 uncultured Bacilli bacterium | reverse complement strand
GCTTCTGCTCGCATAATTCTTGCTAATATATCTTTTTCTTTGGAAGTATAACTTACAATCATTTTCATTCACCTATGATATTGTATGAGAAAGATGTCGAGAAGGTCTCATAATAGTTTCCAAAACTGTTGATGTACCGATTTAAAAGTTTCGATATTATAAGAATCTTTGGTTTATTATTGTTATTTTTAGAGTTTTCGTCTGCCAATATGGCAGCTAAAATGGCAGTTTTGTGTAAAAAATTGCTTATTTTTGATTTTTATGTTTTGTGTGAAAAGGACTAGCAATGTCTTAAAAAGCATGATATAATGGGAGTGTCTTTGAGACATAGAGGCGTGGTATAATGGTAGCATAGGAGTCTCCAAAACTTTTGATGGGAGTTCGATTCTCTCCGCCTCTGCCACTGTTAGATGACAACGACTTAAGTAATAGGTCGTTTTTTTAAATACGAGGTGTATGCATGAAACACAATGAGGTATATTTAACTTATATACAGGCCATGATATTAGTGTTACAGTTTCAGAAAATGAAGGAAGAAAATCCTTATTTTAAAAGTGAACTCGTTTCCAAGTTTGAAGAATATGTTTTGGTAAGAACTATAGAAATTCAAATGATGCCTAAATATAAATTTCAAAAATATTCTCCATTTCCATATGTTATTAATCAAAGTTTATATGAGTTTTTAAAAAGATTAAGTGGAATTGATGTTTTTGATTTTAAGAATTATTCGAAATATAAAAAAGAAGTAGAAGATTATGAAAGTCATGTTACGGGAGATTTTGCGCGAAAATATATAAAAGAATAGGTGAGGGTATGGAAAAGAAAAGGGAAAATAAAATATTTGCACAAGGTTTTTGCTTTCAAAAAATTTTTATTTTCTTTGTGATAGGCTGTTTATTTGGAACTTATTATGAAGAAATTTTATGGTTTATAAAATATCATGAATGGACAAATCGTCAAGGGCTTATCTATTCTCCTTTAAGTCCTATCTATGGAGTAGGAGTTCTTTTCTTTGTTTTATTACTTGGGAAAAAGAATGAGAAAAGAAGTATTTGGAAAACTTTTTTGTATAGTTTTTTGATTGGGGGATTTGCGGAGTACCTTACAAGTTTCATTGCCGATAGAGTTTTTGGAGTTGAATTTTGGGATTACAGTAATTTATTTTTAAATATTAATGGAAGAACAACTATCCCTTATATGATTGCATGGGGTGTTATGGGAACTATATTAATGAAACTTATTTATCCTTTTGTGAGTCGTTTGGTAGAAAAGATTCCTTATAAGATAGGGAATATTGTTTTTTATGTTGTATTTGTTTTGGTTATGATTGATATCTTCCTCACTTACAGTGCACTTGGAAGAATGGCTTTACGTAATCAAGGAATCGAACCATTTACTTTTGTAGGAGAACTTTATGATCAATATTATACAAATGATTTTTTGTATGATAAATTTCCAATTATGAGACCAAATGATAAACAAAATGAAGAACAAAAGAGTGAAGAAGTAGTTTGGGATGGAGCTACGTTAATTGGACATTCATTTTTTGGAATCGATGGAAATGCATATACTGGTTCAAAAGAAGCTTTTTTGGTGGGATACGATAAAGGAATACGAACATTCGAAGTAGACTTTCAATTTACAAGTGATGATAAGTTAGTTTTAATTCATGATTGGACCATACATAATACATTTAAAGAAGTACCAACCGAAGAAGAATTTTTAAATACCAAAATATTAGGAAAATATACAACCATGTCTTTTAAAGATTTGCTTTCTCTTATGGAAGAGTATCCTGATATTTTTATTGTGACAGATTCTAAATATACAGATAATGAATTTGTTAAGAAAACTTTTGAAACTATTTTGAATATGACCAAGGAACTTCATAAAGAATATTTGTTAGATCGGTTTATTGTTCAAATATATCATGAAGAAATGTATGACATTGTAACAAATATCTATCCTTTTAAAAATATTATTTTTACGTTATATCAAAGATGGTTTAATGACGATATAGAAGATTTTAAAGAAATTTGTAAATGGAGTGAGGAACATCATATTAAAGCAATTACGATGATGAATGCTTATTACTCTGATACGTTGATGGAAATACTAAAAGAATATCATTTAGATGTTTACTTACATACCGAAAATGATGTGAATAAGGCACGAGAATTTTTAAGCGATGGAGTAAGAGGAATATACACAGATACAATAGGTGAAAAAGACATTGAAGGCTAAAATTATGGAAAAATGTGTAAAAATCGTCAAAAAAAGTTGGAAAAATGTGCAAAAACGACAAAAAAATGTTGGAATTTTGTGTAAAGCATTTTAAAACATTCCTTTTTAATATCAAATAAAATTATTTTTCTTCGTGAAAAAGTGTATCCATATCAAGACCTAAGATTAAAGCTATTCTCCATACTGTTCCTAAAGAAAATGTTTGAAAGTTTTTGCTTTCGATGTTAGATATAAATTGTGTTGAGTAATTAATTTTTTTGGCTAATTCTTCTTGAGTTAGTCCTTTTTCTTTGCGGTATTTTTTTATATTTTTGGAAACGACTTCATATATGTAATTCTCATCTTCTCTCTTAAACATATAGGACACTTCTTTCTTTATAAATATTAATCTAAAGGTTCAAATAATAAACGAATATCAATGTCTAAAACTTCAGCAAATTTCCATAAAGTGCCTAGACTAAAAGTTTGATGGTAGTTAGGACTTTCTATATTCATGATAAAACCTTCACTATAATTACATAGTTGGGCAAATTTAACAACGGATAATCCTTTTAATTTTCGTTGTTTTTTTAAGTTTTGAGCAACTAAGAAATAAATATAATTTTCATCCTTTTTTTCTATCATAAACTATGCCTTCCTTATATATTTAGGTGTATGCTTTATACATTTTTGAATTACTAAAAACATTTTCTCACTTAATAAGTGAAATTTTCTCACCTATTCGGTGAGCTTTGTGATATAATTTTTTTTAGAAAGTAGGCGCAATTTATGAGACTAAAAAAATTTAAAGAAAGAGATAATAAAAGAATAGGAATTATCCTATTTACAATAGTTTGTGTTATGTTGGTAAGTGGAGTTATTCTTTATCGAACATTTGCTATTTTTGAAGTGAAAATAAATCAAAATGTTATAAATGGAGAAGTTCAAAGCATGGGAGATTTAGAATTTGCTTTTTATAAAGATAATGAAATAGTAAAAGAAGTCCCTAAGAAAGATGAAGGTTATTCATTAGATACCAGTTCTAGTTACTGTGTAGATTTATTAAATGATGAGCAAGTTAGTAATGTAAACTGGGATTATGAAAATTGGGAAGTCAGAGTGAAAAATATAAGTACTACAAAAACAAAATGTTATCTTCATTTTAAACAAATATATGTTGAGAAAGAGTTAAACGGAGCTATACCAGATTTAGGAAATGGAAGATTAGTACCAGTCACTATTTCAGAAACAGATGGTCCTGATTTATATACAGGAGATAAAGGTGGAAATGTCTATAAAGCGGATATCACAGATAAGTGGTACAGTTATACAGATAAACAGTGGGCAAATGCAGTAATCTTAAAAGATGGAGTTGTTGATAACTATAGTCCAGGAGAAACAATACCAGAAGAAAATATCGAAAGTTATTTTGTATGGATACCAAGATATAGCTATAAATTACAAGATAATGAAGAAACATTTAATAGTTATTCTACTGCCGAAGATAAAGGACAACAAGCCAATGTTCAAAGTTTTTATGAAGCAATCAAAGGAAATAAAGGAGAAAGTAATGCTTTTGAAATAGAATTTGGATCAAAGGATAAAGGAATAAGTACAACATTATTGAGTAAAGGAGATTCAATTGTTCACCCAGCATTTGAAGCATTTGATAGTAATGGGTTCTGGGTTGGTAAATTTGAGACAGGATATAATCAAAATAATGATGGAAGTGTCATGCCACCAAATGCTAATAGTTGGAATACGGCAGGAGCTCAACATAATGAAACGAATTCAACAAAAGTTATCATTAAACCAAATGTCTATAGTTGGAGAGGAATACAAGTAGCAAATGCTTTTTATACAAGTTATCATTATCAAAGAGACTTAGAAAGTCATATGATGAAAAATACAGAATGGGGAGCCGTAGCTTATTTAACACAAAGTAAATATGGTAGATGTGAAGAAAAAGATGGAGGTACAACATGTGACGAAGTAAGAATCAATAATTCACAAAGTTTTATAACAGGAATGTCAGCTACATATGCACCAACTTGTGGATATACAAATTTAAGAGAAACATGTAATATTTATGAAACACTTAACAGTTTGTATATAGATGGAGGCAATTCTTATAATTATTATAATAAAGAAAGTAAAGTAGCAAGTACAACAGGAAATTATACAGGAGTATATGACATGGCTGGAGGAGCATTGGAATATGTCATGGGGGTTATGTTAGATAAAGACGGAAAACTATCAAGTGGAAGAAATGATAAATACAATTCTAATTTTGTGGGAACTCTAACTAATCCAGAAGATGGTGAAGTTTTATCTAAAACAACATGGACTACATCTGATGGAGGCATTGAATGGCCGAATAAGAGATATTATGATACATATAATTATTCAGACACAGATCAAAATTTTAACAAAGGATTATTTGGAGATGGAACAAAAGAATTTGGACCATTTTATCAATTAAAATATAATGGAACATTGAGAAGAGTGGGTGGATGGAACGCAGACGCTGCTTTCTTTGTGGCATGGGGCCTTCCATGGTTTATACGTGGGGGAGATTTCACATATGGTACAGATGCAGGTATTGCAGCTTTTAATAGAAAACATGGAGATATGGATAATTCCTCTGGTTTCCGCATTGTCCTTACTCCATAATTTTAATCATACAATTCTGTAAATAACACTTGATTGAATTTCAAAAGTGTTATTTTTTTTCCTTTTACTTCAATAAAACCTTCTTCTTTTAGATATTTCATTTCTCTAGACATGGCTGTTCGATCGATTCCTAGGTAATCTGCTAAATCGGTAAAATTATAAGGAAGATAAATATATTTTGAATTATTTTTACGAGACATAATTTTAAAATACTCTAGTAATTTATTTCGAATTGTTTTTTTAGTAAGTATGGAAATTCTTTCATTTTTTTCTTGTTCTTTTTCAGAAAGAATGGTAAATAAGTTTTGCATAAAATCAAAATAGTATGGTTTTGTGGATAAGTCACTTTGAAAAATTCGATGATTATCTATATATGTAATAGCTGTATTTTCTTTAGCAATGATTTCAAAATCATTTTGTAAAAATGTAGAAAAATGAGTTCCAAAAGTTTCTCCTTCTTCTAATTCTTCTAGTATTACTTTTGTTCCGTTTTTATCCATTTTATAAATTTGGATATAACCAGATTCTAAATAAGCTATAAAACTATCACCCTTAACAAAGCTTGTAATATGGGCGTTTTCTTTATATTCAAAGGTATGAGCTTCCAATGATTTCAAAATTTTTTCTTTCTGTTTGTCATTTAATTTGTCAAATAAATTGAGCATATTTACACCTCTTTTGTATAATTATAAAACATTTTTTAAAATGTTGCAATTGCAACAAAACAAACTTTTCTATATGTGCTATACTGTTACTATCGTGGGAGGAGTAAAGAGAGATGAAAATCATTAAAAGAGATGGACATATGGTAGATTATTGTCCAGAAAAAATTGAAGCTGCCATTATGAAGGCAAACCAAGAAGTCGATGAGGAGGACCAAGCAAGTCCTACACAAATTAAGAACATCATCAAATACATCGAAAAACTTGGAAAGAAAAGAATGCTCGTGGAGGACATTCAAGACATTATTGAAGAAAAGTTAATGTCTATTGGGAAATATGCATTAGCTAAAAAATATATCACCTATCGTTATACGAGAGAGTTAGTTAGAAAGAGCAATACAACTGACTTAGCAATCAAAGAACTTATTGATGGAGACAGTGAATATTGGAATACAGAAAATTCTAATAAAAATGCTAAAATTATTACAACTCAAAGAGATTATATTGCAGGTATTACAAGTACCGATATTACAAGAAGATTCTTACTTCCTGAAGATATCGTAAGAGCACATGATGATGGAATTATTCATTTCCATGATGCTGATTATTTTGCTCAAAATGCAATGCATAACTGTGATTTAATTAATCTAGAAGATATGTTACAAAATGGAACAAGTATTAATGGTGTTATGATTGAAAAACCACATCGTTTCTTAACGGCTATGACAATTGCTACTCAAATTATTACTGCGGTTAACTCTAGTCAATATGGTGGAGTTACCATTACCCTAACTCATTTAGCACCTTTTGTTAGAGAAAGTAAAAAACGTATTGAAGAGAGATATAAAAAGAGAAAACTTTCTAAAGAAGAAATAGAACAATTTACAAAAGAAGATTTAGCAAAAGAAATTACTGATGGTGTTCAAACATTCCAATATCAAATTAATTCTATGACAACTACGAATGGACAAGCACCTTTCTTAAGTGTATGTATGTATTTAGGAGAAACAGAAGAATATAAAGAAGAACTTGCTATGATTATTGAAGAAGTACTAAAACAAAGAATTCAAGGAATGAAAAACGAATGTGGAGTTTATATTACACCAGCTTTCCCAAAACTTCTTTATGTGTTAGAAGAAGACAATATTCATAAGGATAGTAAATATTGGTATTTAACAGAGCTTGCTGCTAAATGTACAGCTAAACGTTTAGTACCTGATTATATTTCTGAAAAAATTATGAAACAAAACAAAATTGATAAAAATGGAAATGGGCAATGCTATCCATGTATGGGATGTCGTTCATTCCTTACTCCATATGTGGATGAAAACGGAAAACCAAAATACTATGGACGTTTCAATCAGGGTGTTGTCACGATTAATTTAGTTGATGTTGCTTTATCTAGTGATAAAGATATGGATGCTTTTTGGAAAATTATGGATGAACGTTTAGAGTTATGTCATAGAGCTTTACAAATTCGTCATAAACGTTTAAGTCAAGCTACTAGTGATGTAGCACCTATTCTATGGCAACATGGAGCGCTTGCAAGACTTAAAAAGGGTGAAAGTATTCATGAATTATTACACCATGGGTATTCTACAATCTCTTTAGGATATGCAGGACTATATGAATGTGTTAAATATATGACTGGTAAGAGCCATACAGACCATGCAGAAGGAACTGAATTTGGACTTGCTGTTATGAGAAAATTAAATGATGCATGTAAAATGTGGAAAGAAGCCGAAGACATTGATTACAGCGTTTATGGAACTCCAATTGAAGCAACGACTTATAAATTTGCAAAATGCTTAAGAGAACGTTTTGGAAAAATTAAAGGAATTACAGATAGAGACTATATTACTAATTCATATCATGTTCCTGTATTTGAAGAAATTGATGCTTTTGAAAAATTAAGTTTGGAAAGTGAATTCCAAAAACTTAGTCCAGGTGGAGCAATCTCTTATGTAGAAACAGCAAACTTAACGAATAATATTGATGTTGTATTAGAAGTCATTCAATTTATTTATGATCATATTATGTATGCTGAATTAAATACAAAATCTGATTATTGCCAAGAATGTGGATATACAGGAGAAATTTTGATTGATGATAATTTGGAATGGTATTGTCCTCAATGTGGAAATAGAGACCATGCTAAATTAAATGTTGCAAGACGTACTTGTGGATATATTGGTTCTAATTTCTGGAATAAAGGTAGAACTCAAGAAATTAAAGAAAGAGTCGTACATATTGATAATAAAGATGCAAATGAGGCTCATGCATGAGATATCATAAAATAAGAAGAATGGATATCGCGAATGGTGAAGGAATTCGAGTATCCATCTTCATGCAGGGGTGCGCCTTTCATTGTAAAAATTGTTTTAATCCAGAAACTTGGGATTTTGATGGTGGCTTAGAATTTACGGATGACACGATTCAAGAAGTATTAGACTTATGTGACCGAAGTGAAGTTGCAGGACTCTCTATTTTAGGAGGAGAACCAATGCATCCTCAAAATATTGAAGGAACTACTAAACTTGCCAAAGCTTTTAAAGAAAGATTTCCCAATAAAAATATTTGGGTATGGACTGGTTTCTTAATGGATAGAGACTTAAAAGGAAAAGAAGTTTTGAATTATCTTGATGTACTAGTGGATGGACAATTCGTTGAAGAACTTCATAATCCACTTTTGAAATGGAAAGGGTCTTCAAATCAAAGAGTGATTGATGTAAAAGAATCTTTGAAGAAAAATAAAATTATACTTTATGTAGAAGATGAGGTAGCTGTTTAGGCTATCTTTTCTATTGTAATTTTAAAAAATGTATATCAAAATTCTTAAAAATTGTATATCAAAAGTCTTAAAATTTGTATATTTTGATTGCTTTTTTATCGAATTTGTGTTATCCTTTAAGGAAGAAAGAAGGTAATGAAATGGCTTTTCAAAAAGAAGAATATTATCCTAGATTAGTAGATAAAACAATAGAAGATTATTTAGAAGTTTTTGGAGCAATTTCTGTAGAAGGTCCAAAATGGTGTGGTAAAACATGGTCTTCCTCTAATCATGCAAAAAGTATAGTATATTTAGATGATGAAAAAACACGAGACAGAGCTGAGTTAGATTTAGAACTTATTTTAAATGAAGAAATGCCTGAACTTATAGATGAATGGCATTTGGTTCCCAAAATATGGGATAGAGTAAGAAGAAAATGTGATGAAAACTCTCAAAATGGAAAATATATTTTAACCTGTTCTACCGAACTTAATGATGAAAAGAAGAAAGATATTTATCATTCGGGAGCTGGTCGACTTGGTAAAATTTTAATGTATCCGATGAGTTTGTATGAGTCAAAAGATTCTACTGGAGAAGCATCTTTACAAGATATGTTAAATGGAAAACAAAAAAATAGGAATGTAAAAGTTCCTGGATTAAAAGAAATTGCTCATCTTATTGTACGGGGTGGTTGGCCAAAAAATATAAATGTTTCTTCCGATAAAATTGGTATTATTCCTAAAAGTTATATTGAATCTATTTTAGATAAAGATATTCATGATGATAAACAAAGAAACAAAGATAAAATGAGAATGTTATTAAAATCTTTGGCAAGAAATGAATCGACTATTGTGAATAATCAAACTTTAATAAAAGATATTTTTGAGTATGCTGACTCTAATGAACTTTTAAATAGTAGGGTGACTTTAGAAGATTATTTAGATGTTTTAAATCGTTTGTATCTTTTAAATTATCAAGATGCTTATAGTAGCAATTATCGATCAAAAAGCAGAGTTGGAAAAAGCGCAAAAAGGCATTTTGTTGATCCTTCTTTAGCCTGTGCTTGCTTAAATTTAAATGCTGATAAACTTTTAAAAGATTTGAAAACTTTTAGATTTTTATTTGAATCTTTAGTTATACGAGATTTAAACATTTATATGGAATATTTAGGAGGACATTTATATCATTTTAGAGATAATGTTTCTGGGCTTGAAGTAGATGCGATTTTAGAGTTTGAAAATGGGGACTATGCAGCAGTAGAAATTAAATTGGGTCAAAATCAAAAAGACGAAGCTACAGCTAGTTTATTGAAATTTTATGATGAAATGAATGAAAAACCAAAATTTATGTGTGTTATTACAAGTGATTTTGAGATGGTTGCAAAAGACCCAAAAACAGGAATTTATTATTTGCCTATTACATCATTAAAACCATAAGTTTTAAAAATTTGTATACTAAAATCCTTAAAATTTGTATATTTTTGATAAATAATTGCAAGAAAATTGTTTTTGTTATATGATACTTTTGATTGAAAGCAGGGCGGTTGAAATGCGAACACATGGAGAATATAATGGAATCATACCTTCAAAAATAGAAGAACAATTGTTTTGTGATATTTGGAGGAGTTATTATCCTAATGTTTATTTTATAAATCAAAATGGAAAAATTAATGAATGGAATAATCTTCAAACTCTTGGATGGAAATATTATAAAAATGGTGGGTGTGTTGAAAAAATTACAGAAGATTACCAATGTGGATATAGTTTTGATTTTGAGTGTCATGGTTCTGAGATTAGGAATCAGATGGAATTTGTTTCTCGTAGAAATGCAGGAATTTCTTTTTTGGATTTTATATCAAGTGTAGCAAAAGCAGATCACTTGGTGCAAACGAAAGGTTTAGAAGTTTGGGATGCTAGAAAAGAAATGAATCATGTCATTAAACTTTATGTAACTGATACTCATGTAGACCAATTATTTTTAGACTCTGTTCATAGGTATTTAAAAAATTTAAAATGTGTGAAATTTGCTCATTGCACGATAGATTCTCATTGTGATTTCTCTAAATGGGATATTTCATTAGTATTTTATAAGTGTGAGCTTTCATCTCTTCGAAGTTTAAATGATACCCATGCTAATATAGAACTTGATTCCACTTTTGTTGATAAGTTAGTTCCTACAAAAATTTTATCAAAAAATTTGAAAATAATTTCTTATTCTCCTAAAAATTTTTCTTTAAAAAATTTCTTTTTGTGTGCTTCTTTTCCTGATTTACAAGAACTATCTGTTGAAGCTTGTGATGAAACAAAGTATTCTTATGAAAATGATTTTGTTTTTCTTCCTTACAGTGCACCTAATTTAAAAGAAATTTGTATTAAAGGAAAAGTGAAAAACTTTGATTTTTTAACATACTTTTCCCATTTAGAAAATGCTTCTGCTGAGGCTTATTATGCAGATTTTGGAAATGTTTTTCCTTATCTTACAGATCGAAAAAAACAAGAAAAAATTAAACAACTATATCAAGAAGAATTTTTAATTCAAAAATATTTTTTTGGTGAGAATGATGATGTCGTTTCTTCTAATGTAGAACTTTTAAGAATTAATAAATTGTGTGAATTTTTATCTTATATTAGTTATACAGAAGATGAAAAAGATCATTATATGAATTATCAAGATATTTTTCTTCCAACAAGTAAAGATTTTGATGAATATTATGAATGTGTTTATAATCAGTTACATTTAAAAAAGCAGGAACCTTTTTCTTGGTTAGATCCGCAAGAACGTTATTTCTTTGTTCAAAATTATTTATGCTGTTTAGACCCTTTCCAAGAGTATCGTTTAGGTGTAAAGACACATAGAGGAAAACAAATTGTAACAACTAAAAACTATATGGTTTCTAGTCGTGGAATTCCAATTCTTTTTAATGGACGTGCTAAAGCAAAACCTATGACTTTAGAACAGGCAGAAAAATTGCAATCAGAACCTATATATGATTATCATATGAAGTATCGTGATTTTTTAGAAGATGTTAAAAATAATCCACCAAAGAATGATATTAGAGTTTTAAATTTGTTAGAATGGGCACATACTTTTGGAACTTCGATTAGTCGTGATGGGCATGAATTTTTGGATATGGGTCCTTATGGAAAAAAGATTGCTCATGTTCTATTAAAAACATTTAGAAATGAGCAAAGGTTTGATGAGGTTCAAGAAAAATATAAGCATTATTTGAAAAAAGCTATTGAAGTTCTTCAAAAACATTATGAACGTTTTACTATTCAAGAAAAAATTTATCTTTATTTTCTTTTAGAGCGAGACTATCGTTGTTTTCACTATCAACAACTGAAAGCTCTTTGTGGGGATGTGGAAGATTGTAGTCAAAGTGTTCATGAAAAAACGAATGGTGAGTTCTTTAAGTATTGGAAAATGTCTCAGGCGTTTTATAAGTTGTCTTTTGCTTTACCAAATTCTTATGATGAAACATTGAAAGCTGAATGGATTCGAAAATTAGAAATAAAGTAGTTCAATCTATTTTAGAAAGTAATCTTTAAGATTATTTTTTTGCAAAAAACGTTTGACAAAATCATTAAATGTGTTTTATAATTATTTCAAGAGAGATGTATATTGTGATAAGAAAGGAATGATTTTAATGGGAAGATTTTTAGCTGTGGGCATCCCTGCACAAATAAATATTATAGGAAAGAGAGATTGGGATAAATCAAAATTAGAAATTATAAAAAAGGAAATTGGGAAATATACAGATTTGAGTTTGTACGAAGAAACATTGTATTCGAATGGGGCTGATTATAATTTAAAAAAAGACGTGTTTAAAAAGAATATTTATCAAACTTTACAAGAATTTGATAAATTTACTACATTTAGACCCTCATTTTTTTTTGGAGTATCTTGATGAAAAATATAACGATTTAGATTATTCTAAACTTAATCAAAAAGATTATCCATGTAAACTTGTTTTTAATCGTAAAGATGAAAGTGGATTTCAAGTGAAAGATGATTTACATGACTTTTTTTGCATGTATCCGCCAGAAGATTGGTTAGTTGCAGACTGTGATGTTTTTGATTCTCTGTTTGATTATGATTGTGAAGTTTCTATTATGTATGTACCTTTATGGCAAGATTATAATAAATATTGTGGAGAAGATGAAAGTAACATGTTAAGGTTTTTAAATCGTTTGAAGATATCTGCTTTTCGGGATGGAAATCCTCTTACAAAGACAATTATGTTTTTTGTTTTAGGATAAACTTACTATTTCCTCTTTTTTAAAAGAGCATTTCTTGATATAATGGTTACGAGGTAGATTCACATGGTAGAGATAGACAGTTTAAATGAATTACAAAGGGAGGCAGTGTGCCATAAAGAAGGACCTTGCTTAGTCATTGCAGGAGCAGGTTCAGGAAAAACAAAAGTGTTGACAACAAGAATTGCTAAATTAATTGAAGAAGGAGTACCATCTTATCAAATTTTAGCGATTACATTTACAAATAAAGCAGCAAAAGAGATGAAGGAAAGACTTAGTAAAATGACAGATGCAAGTGATGCGTTTGTTGGAACTTTTCATTCTTTTGGACTTCGTATTATTCGTGAAAATGCTTTAAAACTCGGAATGGACCGGAATTTTACGATATTGGATACAGAAGATGTAACAAGTTTAATTAAAAAGTTTTTGAAAGAAAGAGGATTTGATTCTAAAACGATTTCCCCTTCTTATGTAAGGAATCGAATTAGTTTTATTAAAAATGAAATGCTTACAGATGCTGAAGTAGAACAATTCTTTCAAACAGATATGGAGAAAATTGCTTTTGAAATTTATAAAGAATACAATCAAAAACTAAAGAAAAGTAATTCAGTTGATTTTGATGATTTGCTTAGACTTCCTGTTTTACTTTTTCAAAAAGATAAAGAAGTTTTAGAACATTATCAAAATAAATATCAATACATCTTAATTGATGAGTATCAGGATACCAATGAAGTTCAATATAAAATGGTGAAGTTACTCGCATCTAAACATAAGAATTTGTTTGTTGTTGGAGATCCAGACCAATCTATTTATCAGTTTAGAGGAGCAAATTATAAAAATATTTTAAATTTTGAAAAAGATTATCCGAATACACATGTTGTTTCTTTAGTGGATAATTATCGAAGTACTAAAATGATTTTAGATGCTGCGAACTGTGTCATTCGTAATAATAAAGAAAGAAAAGAAAAAGATTTAAGAAGCCATCATGGAGATGGAGTTAAAATTAAATATATGACAGCCTATGATGAAAAAGATGAAATTCAAATGGTTTTGAATGAAATACGAAAATTATTTGATGAAGGATATTCAAAAAAAGATATTGCTGTTTTTTACCGGACGAATGCTCAGGCACGTGTTGTCGAAGAACAATTTTTAAAAGCAAATATTCCTTATAAAGTAGTGGGTAGTTACTACTTTTATTCAAGAAAAGAAATTAAAGATTTAATTAGTTATTTAAGACTCATATTAAATAAAGATGATGATATTTCATTAAGACGAGTGATTAATACTCCAAAAAGAGGAATTGGAAATAGTTCTGTAGATAAGCTAGAAACTTTAGCTAATGTTGAAGGCGTCAGTATGTTTGATGCGATTACGAGTGGAAAAGAACTTGCTTTTAAAAATTTGATTTTAGATTTACAAAAAGATCGAGATTCTATGAGCTTAACAGAACTTGTGGAAAGTGTTTTAGTGAAATCGGGAATGAAAGCGGAACTTGAGAGTGACGCGGAAAACATCGAAAGTGAACTTAGACTTGATAACTTAATGGAATTTAAGAGTATTACCGCGACATTTGAAGAAAATACGGGAAGTGTCGATTTAGGGGATTTCTTAGAAGAGATTAGTTTAGTCGCTGATTTATCTGAACACAAAGAAGAAAGTGATGTTGTAACATTGATGACCCTTCATAGTGCGAAAGGTCTAGAATTCCCAGTCGTCTTCTTAGTGGGAATGGAAGAAGGATTATTTCCACATCAAAATAGTTTTCAAGAACCAGATGGAATTGAAGAAGAGAGAAGACTTTGCTATGTGGGTATTACAAGAGCGAAAGAAAAATTGTTTTTATCAAGAGCAAGGTCGAGAATGATGTATGGAAGTGTGAATACTTCTATGGAGAGTCGATTTATTAAAGAAATTGATGATGATTTATTAGAAACCGAAAAGAAAAGTGTATTTGAAAGTGGTAGTCCTAAAGTAAGGACAGAGAATATGTATCATGATGGCGATGTAAGTTACCAAGTTGGTGATATTGTGATGCATACGATATATGGACGAGGGGCAGTTGTGAAAGTAGAGAGTGATTATGTTACAGTTGCCTTTGCGAGACAATATGGAATACGAAAACTTTTAAAAAATCATAAAAGTATAAAGAAAGTAGGTTGATAATAATGAGTGATTTTCTTCTAAAAGTTGCGGAAAAGTTAAGAGAAAAAGGGTCATCTTTGAAGATTGATTGTGCATCCACTGGTGTTTCAGCTGAATGGATGAAAAAACAAGAGGAAGATTTTGTGTGGAATGGGCACGCCGAAGTTCCTCAGGAAATTTTTAATCAATATCCTTATTTACGAAAGATTATGATGGATTATCAAGGAGATTTGGATATTTCTCTTCAATCTTTTACCAATTTGTATTGGGTCAGTATTAAATCTTTTTCTCATCCAACTGTATTTGAAACAGATGAAAACTTGCTACATGCACTTGCTAAATTAAATGAAAAAGTGAAATATGAATATTTGAGTGTCATTCATAACTTTGAGGAGCAAGTGATTCGATATGGTGAAAATAAACATCTTATGATGATAGAATATGTGACAGGAAATTACATGTTATCTGAAGCGAAAGAAGATTATCAAATCATGAATTCTGTTCCTGCAAATAATGTTCATATTTTACTTAGTGATTATGAAGCAATTCGCGAAGTTCTTAAAAATAAAAAAGATTATTTAGTTTTACAACGGTTAGAAAATGAAAAGTTTTGTTCTACTGTTGTGCATAAAGAAAGACTTGAGAGAAGTATGTCTTATGAACATGAACAATTTATTGATACCATTGAACTACTTGATCAACATATTTTAGAATTAAATCGAAAATAAGAAAGGAAAAATATTATGAAAAAAACATTAGTCATTATGGCGGCTGGAATGGGAAGTCGTTTTGGGGGATTGAAACAAATTACACCTGTGGATGAGGAAGGAAATTTCCTACTTGATTATTCTATTTATGATGCTAAAAAAGCAGGATTTTCGAAAGTTGTTTTTGTGATTAAAGAAGAAAATTTAGAAGATTTTAAAAGCACAGTAGGAAAAAGAATAGAAGGAAAGATTGAAGTTGAATATGTCTTTCAAAAACTAGAAGATATTCCTGTTTCAATGGATATTTCTTCACGTGTGAAACCATGGGGAACTGTTCAAGCTGTGCTATGCGCGAAAGATGTGGTAGATGATTCATTTGTGATTTTGAATGCGGATGATTTTTATGGACGTGATGCTTTCGTGGGTGCTTCTCAATTTTTAGAACAAAATATTCCATATACCTATGCAAGTCTAAGTTATCCTTTCGGTGTCACAGAGTCTTTGGAAGGTGCAGTGAAAAGGGGTGTTTTAAAACTTGATCATGAATGTGTGAAAGATATTATTGAATGTAGTATTGAAAGACAAGAAAATCATACACTATTAGCAAGTCCTTTAGATGGAAGTGAGTCTTTTGAAATTTTTGAGGATACTCCAGTTTCGATGAATTTATTTGCATTTTCTCATGACTTTTTTGATTTTTTAGAAGAATATTGGGTAGACTATTTTAAGAAAGATAAAGAATATATTTTATCTCATGAAGCTTTATTACCGGATTGCTTAAAAGAAAATTTGGAAAAAGGAAAAATTAAAATTCTTCATAAGCCTAGTCATAGTAAATGGATCGGAATGACTTACAAAAGCGATTTAGAGAATGTGAAAAATGAACTTAAGAAAATGAAAGAAGAGGGAATTTATCCTGAAAAATTATGGGAGGAATAAAATGACACCACAGGAAAGAATGGCTGAACTCACACATATTCTAGATGAAGCCAATTACAATTATTATGTTTTAGATGAACCTACAATTACAGACCAAGAGTTTGATAAATATTTAAGGGAACTTGAAAAATTAGAAGAAGAGTATCCTGAATATGCTTCTAAAAATTCACCTACAAAAAGAGTTGGTGGAATGGTCATTGATAAATTTGAAAAGATCGAACATAAAATTCCAATGCTTTCTTTACCAGATGTCTTTGATGAATCAGAGATTGAAGCTTTTGATGAAAGAATTAGAAAGGCTGGATTTCATCCTGAATATGTATGTGAGTTAAAAATAGATGGTCTTTCTGTTTCACTTCATTATGAAAATGGAGAACTTTTAACAGGAGCGACTAGAGGAAATGGAACGATTGGAGAAGATATTACCCATAATGTTCAAACCATTAAAACTGTTCCAATGCGACTTAAAGAACCCATTAGTATTGAGGTTCGTGGTGAAATTTATATGTCGAAAGAAACTCTTGCTAAACTCAATTTGGAAAGAGAAAAACTGGATATGCCTTTGCTTCAAAATTGTCGTAATGCTGCAGCTGGTTCAATTCGTCAACTTGATTCTTCTGTTGCAGCCAAGAGAAACTTAGATACATGGATTTATCATTTACCTAATCCTGAAGATTATGGAATTAAAACACAGTTTGAATCTTTAGAATATATGAAGTCTTTAGGCTTTAAAACCAATCCAAATAATCGTCTTGTGAAAGACTTAAAAGGAATTTTAGATTTTATTCATGAATATCAAGAGAAAAGAGTAAGTCTTCCATATGACATTGACGGTGTAGTAATTAAAGTGAATGATTTAGAGATGCAAAAACGCCTTGGCTTTACTTCAAAGTATCCAAGATGGGCTGTTGCTTATAAATTTCCGGCTGAAGAGGTTTTAACTAAATTAACGGATATTATTTTTACAGTAGGAAGAACAGGAAGAATTACACCAAACGCTGTATTAGAGCCTGTGATTGTAATGGGTTCTACTGTCAAAAGAGCAACCCTTCATAATGAAGATTATATTGTAGAAAAAGGTTTAAAGATTGGTGATACTGTTTCGATTCGAAAAGCAGGAGACGTCATTCCTGAAGTTGTAGAGCCAAAGTTAGAAAGAAGAACAGGAAATGAGAAAGATTTCCAAATGATTACCAATTGTCCTATTTGTGGAACCACATTAGAAAAGAAAAAAGGCCAAGTTGATCATTTTTGTCCAAATGCACATTGTCCTGCTAGACACATTGAAGGACTTATTCACTTTGTTTCAAGACATGCGATGGATATTGATGGCTTTGGTGAGAAGATTATGGAAGATTTCTTTAACTTAGGATTTATTAAATCTATTCCTGATATCTATCACTTAGATCATCATCGCGAAGATTTAATTGAGTTAGAGGGATATGGGAATAAAAGTGTGGATAACCTCTTAGATGCAATTGAGGAAAGCAAAAAAAATAGTATGGAAAAACTGCTATTTGGTTTAGGAATTGAAGGAATTGGTGACAAGACGGCTTTACTTCTTTCAAGAAATTATAAAACTATTGAAAACTTATCCACAAAAACAAAAGAAGAATTATTAGAGTTAAGAGATATTGGACCAACTTTAGCAGAAAATATTGTTTCTTATTTTCAAGATGTGGATAACCAAGAACTTATACACACTTTGAGTGAGATTGGACTTAATATGAAATTCTTAGGAGAAGAATTAAAATCGAGTGATTCTATTAGTGGAAAACGCTTTGTTGTGACTGGAACAATATCCTTTATGGGTCGTGATGAGATTGAAAGAATTATTGAATCTTATGGTGGACAAGCAAGTGGTAGTGTTTCTTCTAAAACAGATGTTGTTATAGTTGGGGAAAAAGCTGGAAGTAAAGAAACAAAAGCAAGAGAACTTGGTATTCCTATTTGGGATGAAAACACTTTATATAATGTGTTTAAAGAATTAGGGGAAATTTAAAAGGACTTTGCATGAGTCCTTTTATTATGTAGCAATCGGAAGATAGCTATCGATAAAACCACGTGCTATGCACGTGCGAACCAAAGAGCAAGGGCGAAGTA
>CANRDF010000029.1 GCA_947629255.1 uncultured Bacilli bacterium | reverse complement strand
AAAGAATTAGAAAATATCAACGATAAATTATCAAGCGCTTTAGACAGTGCTGAACAACGAATTGATAAAGCGATAGAAATATGTAATATAGTAATAAAAAACGAACCTTTGCAGGCAATACCAAATGAAGACTTATTAGACCAAGTTTGTGGAATTAAAGATGTTTTACAAGGTGAGGAGGCGAAAGATAATGATAACGATTCAGACAGTAGACGATAATCATGCTACATTAAAAGTTGACATAGGCACACCACACTTTACTATGGTATTAGGTATAGAAATGTTGATTGAAGCGTTGATTGAAGAAGTGAAAGATTTAACAATCGATTCTTTGTTAGCAGATTTAAAAAGAATTTATGAAAGAGATAATAAGAAAGAGGAATAATGGACGATTTTGATGGATTTTTACTAATATTTGGAATTTTAGGATTTGTACTTTTGGGAATAGTTATTGCACATTATTATATCGATAATGATATTAGCAAAGATAAATGTTATGAAATTTATGCTACGGACAAAGTAATATTAAAAGAATGTGAAGAATATTTTAAATAATTGCGTGAGAGACATAATAGGAAAGAAAACAATGAGAATAGAACGAACAAGATATATTATTACAAGAAATAATCGCAAAGAAATATTTTGCGGTTTAGCAAGAAATTATAATTTTAAGCCAATAGATAATATTGGAGATACACACATAAAATCTTATGCAAGCAAGATCAGAGCAAAAGTAAGTTTTGAAAATAGTTGGTTTCCAATTAACTTTGAATATGAGATATTGCCGGTTAAAGAGATTATAGAAGTGGTAGGGGAATAATGAAATATTTTGTAGTAAGTGATATACACGGACATTTCAAAGAATTAATGGATGCTTTAAATAAAGCTGGTTATGATGAAAACAATTTGGATCATAAATTGATTAGTTTAGGAGATATGTTTGATAGAGGAAGTGAGTCAAGAGAAGTCTATCTATATTTAAAGAAATTAAATGATGAAGGAAAGGCAATTTGTTTAAAAGGAAATCATGAACCAATGTTAGAAGGATATTTAGATGGTTCCATCATCAATCCGTTTAATTACTATAGAAATGGAGTGAGTGAAACACTAGCAGGCTTGTTACATCGCACTTCTCCTTTTGAATCATGGTGCTTGATAGAAAACAATATTGATAACCCATTATATAGTGATTTTGGCAAATGGATTGAAAAAGCACGGAAAGAGATTAATGAAGAATATCCTGATTTATTAGAATGGATAAAAAATTTACCTTATTATTATGAAACGGAAAATTATATATTTACACATGCTTCTATAGATACATATGTTGATGATTGGCATAAACCCCACTGTGAACATTTGGGATTTACAGATTGGCAAGCCTTAACTTGGGATGATGGAAGTTTTATTACAAAGAAAAATTCAACAAACAAAACAATTGTTGTAGGTCATTTTGGCACGGGTCATTTAAGAAAATTGTGGCAAATTGATACGAAAGATTATAATGATAATTCCATATTAAGAACAGATGACAACAAGATATTTATAGATGGCTGTACTGTATTAACCAAAACGGTAAATGTTTTAGTGGTGGAGGATTAATGTCTACTAAATGTGAAACTTGCATACATGCTACAGAAAAAGAACATGGAAAATATGAGTGTGATATTAGTCACTTTGAAGTAGATGGAACTCATTGTGCGAGTTGTGTGAGTTATGAAGATATAAGAGATTTTCACGTTTGTGATAATTGCAATGAATTAAAAAGATATGAAGATTTAAGGTATATTGGAAGTGAATGTATTTGTATAGATTGCCTTAATAATGGATATGGAGAATAAATGAAATCGGAAGCATTGGCTTTATTTAAGTATTATGGTGAAAATTATATGAGTCCAGAAATCTCTTTAGAAGAGATTACAAAAATGTGTAAGACTTGTCATGCAGAATCTTTTCGTATACAAGTAAGAAAAAACGAATTTAAAACGGAAGAAAATAAGAAACCACACTATGTGTTTTGGGTGATAATAGAGCCAAAAAAGGAAAATAATGATTTATAGAATATATGCTTGGGGATTACACGGATATGAGTTAGTATCTTATGCCTATAACGATCAACAAGTAAGATGGTGTATTAATCAACTTGATGGAACTATCTATAAAAGAGCAATTGTGATTAAGCACGATGTTGAACATAACCAAGACACGATTTATGATATGATAGATTTAGAAGAGACGATAAAAAGAAAGAAAACAAGAAAATGACAATAAAAAGAGAAATTTATCCAAAAACACAACGAGCAAGTTGTACAGGAGATAAAATTTATTTAACAGAAAAATTAGATGGAAGTAACTTAGTATTTTTTAAATTAGAAGGCAAAATTTATATTGCACAGAGAAAAAATATTTTTCCAATAGATGAAATAGAAGAAAATCAATCTATAATGTATAAAGGACTTTATCAGTGGGTAATAGATAACAGAGATGCTTTAGAAGACATTTATGAAGGTTCCGCTGTATGTGGCGAATGGATTGGAATGGGACAGATTAAATATCCAGTAGACGAATTTGATAAAAGATTCTATATGTTTGCTAAAGGAAGAATCGGAGAAAACTTTGGACTTAACAATTTACAATATGATCATGAGAATTTTATGTATGCTTTTGAATCTCAAGAAATCCCAAAATGCATTGGCATTGTACCAGAAGTAGCAGAATTAAATGTTTTACCAAATAAGGAACATTTAGATAGTCTTTATGAGAAATATTGTAATAAAGTAAATCGAAACGTAGAGGGTTTTGTCTTAAATTTCAAAAATAAAATCACAAAATATGTGAGAATGAAAGACGGAAAGTTACAAGAACATCACGAATAATGCAATATATAGTGGACGAAACGGGCGAAGTCCTTGAACAAATAGAAGAAGGAAAGTTTGCTACTGTTTTAGACCCATCAGACCGTATTATTAGAGGAACTACTATTGAATATTTAAAAGGTACGGTATTTATTAATCTAAAGTTTTATAAAGTGAGTATCAGCGCTATGACAAAATTAAGCAAATATGCAAGCGAGATTTGGGATTTAATACCTTATGTAGACTATACTACAGGAATTTTAACTTATCATAACGGAAAGATTATACGTCCGCGAGGTTTATCTAATATACTCAAGAGAAAAAGAAGAAGTGGGTCGAATATAATAAAGGCACTTATTGATTTAGATGTGATACATAAACACCGAGAGGGAAGGACATTCTTTTTTACATTTAATCCTTATGTTGCCATGAGAGGTAAAAGAGTAACAAAAGACCTTTATGAAGAATTTAAAGACTCAATATATAGAGAAAGACTATTAGAATGATATCAGTAGAAGAATTTATCAGAGATATTTTAAAAAAGAAAAAATGGAGTTTATCTAAATTTGCAGATGAAATTAATAAAGTAAAAGAACATGTAGGAATTAAAACCAAAACAACTAAACAAAATATAAGTAATTTTTTAAATCAATTGAAACTTCATGATTTAAGGCCAAAGCAATTAGTAATATGGGAGAAAGCACTTGGTTTAAAAGAGGATACTTTAGTAAATATGGTTGCACCACCAAAGTCAAAAAATGGAAAAAAAGAATTAGAAGAAATGAAAAAGAAAGTGAGAAAATGATAGAAAATTTATTACTTGCAAAAATGCAAAGAAAAAAAGAAGAATTAGAGCAAGAGCTTTCTGTAGCAACTGGATATAAAAGAAATCAGTTGACTATAAAATTATATGAATTAAATAGAAAGTGGTTTCCAAAAAGAGTTTGGAATAGTAAAAAAGACGGAACATATAGAAAGAAAAATTAATGAAGATATTTTTAGCTTTTATAATGGCAATATTACTATATGTAGGATTATTTTTCCTTTCAGTATTAGTGATATGGGGAGTTGGATTATTATTTATTAGTACATTTGCAATAGATTTTACTTTTACATATCCTATGGCATTAGTGATAAGTCTAATAGTTATGATAGTAGGTAGTTATTTTAAAAATTAAGGAGAATAAATGGCTTTTAAAATTGGAGATAAAATCGAGATTAAAAAGCCAAAGCAAGAAGAACAAGAAACGAAATATGAAAGTATCTTAAAAGATGCAATTGATATCTTAAAAAATAAAAAAATAGAAGAATTACAGAAAATCGATGTTGCAGAAATGACTATAAGTGTTTTGGAAGATTGGTTTATAAAAGAAGATAGAAAAGCGTGCTTATATGCTAAGAAAAACTTTATTCCAATATTAAGAGATTTAGTAAAAGATGCTTCTGTTGAATTTATGGGTGATTTCTATGATATTTATAAGTCTTTGTATGAATTTAGTGCAAGAAGGGATTTTGAATGTTTTATTAACTGTATGGAGTGGGATATGCCAAAGAAAGTATATGAAAACAGAAAAGATATTCTTGCATCTTTTGTATGGGCTTTAAATGAAAGTGCATTTAACCCTAAATTGGAATTTGTGGTAGCTTCATTTCCACCTTCTATTGGGAAAAGCTATATTGCCAATTTATATAGTGCATGGGGAATTGGTATGAATACTAAAAATTCTATTTTAAGGCTATCTTATTCAGATGAATTAGTGTTAGGTTTTAGTAGAACAGTCAAAACTTATGTATCAGACCCAAAATTTTCAAAAATATTTAAAGAATTTATTCCATTTAATGGAAAACCATTTGAAGTGGAGCGAGAGTCGGATTGGAAAATAAAAAATGCACCTGTAGCAAAATCGAATCATATTGCACGTACACGTTTTGGAGCAACAACTGGAGAACGTGCTTCCTTTGCAGAAATCTTCGATGATATGACAAAAGGAGCTCAAGAAGCAAATAATGTATCTATTCATGAACAGCTTTATAATTCTTGGAACACTGAATGGTTTAATAGACGTACAGAAGACCCTGTTACTTATGTTTTTGTTGGAACACAATGGAGCCCAGAAGATATATTGAATCGTATTATTGATGATAGAGAGGCAGTATCGGATTTAGTACCACACCCTAGATATCCATATACATGGGTAAGTGAAGATGGTACAACCGTAGTCATTTGTGTACCAATGTTAGATGAAAACGGAAAAACAACCTGTCCTGTGGTTTATCCACAAGAAAAAGCAGAACAAATTAAAAGAACAACAGATGAATTTTTATTTAGTTGTGTGTATCAGCAAGATCCAATTGCCCCAACAGGAAGGGAATTTGCAGACGAGCTTTTGTTGCATTATGAAAAATTGCCTTTAAATGAAGATGGAAGTCCAGCTTATTCACAAGGAACATTTGCAACATTAGACCCAGCTAGAAAGGGAAAAGACAATGTATCAATGCCAATATGTGTACATGGTAATGATGATTATTATTATATGGTTGATTGTGTATTCAAACAGAAACCAATGACAGACCTTTATGATGAAATTGCCGAGATGATAGTAAGATACAATGTAATTGAACTTGTGATAGAAAATAATATTGATACCTCACTTAAGGTAGTCATTCAAGAACGATTAGAGAAACTTGGATATTTATTATGCAATATTTCTGAAAAATATAATACTCCAAAGAAAGAAACAAGAATTAAGGATAATCGTGGAATTGTAAGAAACAGAATACAATTCAAGCAAAAGAAAGACTATCCACCAAATTCAGATTATGGAAGATTTATGAAAAATTTAACCGAATATTCTTTTGATTATCCAAATAAAAACGATGATGCTCCTGATAGTATATCTATGATGGCAAGTGAGATTATCTTAGGAAAGAATAAATTTGCAAAAGCAATTCCTTTGGATCGAAGACAGTACGGAATATAAAATGTAAACATCTGTAAATCAAGAACACAAAATTATACAGAATTGTACACAAAATGGTCCATTTTAAGGGCTATTTTTTAAGTGAAACATTTTTTGGAAAAAAGTATGATATAATGCAACCGTTAAATATTTCATAATTATTTCTTATCCTTGCTTTGGTGGGAGCATAAGCACTAAAAATTTAATAGAGTGTTTATGTTCCCTATTTTTTAGGAACAAAAGGAGAACCAATGGCAGAAACGGCAGAATATGTACAAAAAGTAGTACCTGAAAAAACGTATTTTGGAAGAAGAAAAATTTTAGCGGATTATAAGCAAGAAGAATTAAGTAAAGATACAATATCAAAAATATTAACTGATAAGTGGAGTCAACACGAAGCAAATGCGAATGAAATTGATTATCTTTACAATTACTATAGGGGAAATCAACCAATTCTTTCAAAAACAAAAATAGTTCGTGAAAACATTAATAACAAAGTTTTAGAAAACAATGCATATTTTGCAGTGGAATTTAAAAAAGGGTATGTATTTGGTGAGCCAATACAATATGTACAACGTGGTGATGTAGCAAATGATGAAATTCTTATCTTAAATAGCTATATGACAGCAGAGGATAAACACGGAAAAGACTGTGATTTAGCAGAATGGCTTTATATTTGTGGAGTTGCACCTCGATTAATTATATCCGAAAAGGAAAACGATGAAAGCCCATTTAGTATCTATAATTTAGACCCAAGAACATCATTTGTAATTTATGAAAATGGATTAGGGAGCAAGCCATTATTAGGAGTTTCCTATTATATAAAAGATGATGGAGAAAAAGTTGGAACAGTATACACAGCCAGTGAAGTATATGACATCAAAGGAGACGTTGGAAAATTTGTTGTAACAAAGGCAAAACAAAATAATGGAATAAATGGTATTGGGATGATTCCAATTTTAGAATATACCTTAAATAAATCAAGATTAGGAATTGTTGAAATCGTTATGTCAATGTTAAATACTTTAAATCAAATATCTTCAAATGATGTAGACGGTTTGGAACAATTTGTACAATCATTAGTTGTATTTGTAAATAACGATGTAGATGCAGAAGATTTTAAAGAATTAATGGAATTAGGTGCTGTAAAAGTTAAAAGTGAACAGAACTTACCAGCTGATGTTAAGTTGTTAGTAAATAAGTTATCTTTTGCAGACAACAAAATTCTTTACGATAAAATTTATAACAATTTCTTAACAATCGTGGGTATTCCATCGAAAAATGATAAAGCAAGTGGTGGAGATACTGGGCAAGCTCGTCTTTTAGGGGAAGGTTGGACAATGGCCGACCAAAGAGCAAACCAAGATGAAATCGCATTTAAGAAAACAGCACGTGAAGAATTAAAACTTATTTTGAAAATTTGTAAAAAGATAAGAGGAAGTGGAATATCTACTGTAACTCTTAAAGATATAGATATTAAATTTACAAGAAATAAATCTGACAATTTACTTGTTAAAGCGCAAGCCTTATTAAATTTAAAACAAGCACAAGTTGCCCCTGATATCGCTATGACTGTAAGTGGGTTATTCAGTGACCCTAACGAAACTTATTATAAGTCATTAGGGTATTATGGTGAAGATAAATTATGGAAAGAATCAGAAAATAACGGTGGCAGTCTTCGGACAACACCTACCTCGGAGAACGAGTCCAAAGAGGATATAAAAAAAGTTCAGAACTGATAAACACTAAGGTGTATCAGTCTCTTAATGGGGAATTGGTATAGTGGCTATTATGCTTGCCTGTCTAGCAAGAGAGAACAGTTCAATTCTGTTATTCCTCGCCAATAGTGTGGGAATGTAACCAGAAATGGTTTAAATAGAAAAACTTGACGAAGTATAAACGTTATGCTCAAGTGTGTCAACCAAGACAATAAAAGGGTATATGAGTGAAAGGAACGAATGAAAGAAAAAATTAAAGAAGTTTTGAACGGATTAGAGATTGAAAATGTAGATAATACAGTAGATGATATTGCTAAAGAAGTAGCATTGTTTACTGTTCCAAAAGATAAATATAACAGTTTATCTGACAGATTAAAAAATCTTGAAACTGAAAAAAACGATGTTCAAAAAGAATTAGATGAATTAAAAACCAAATCTATGACAGATGAACAAAAACAAGCGAAAGCACAAGCTGACTATGAAAAGAAAACAAAAGAATTGTCTATGGAACTTAACAAGATAAAGGCAAAAGATATCTTCAAAAATGCCAATATTCCTGATGAGAAAATAGATGAATTGTTAGAAAAAGTAGTTAGTGATGATGAAAAGAAGACTTTAGATTTAGCGAATAGCTTTGCAGATATCTTAAAAGTTGAAACAGATAAGACAAAGAAAGAAGTAGAAGAAGATATTCTTCAGCAAACCAAAAAACCTGATGCTAAAACTGATGGTAATGGCGTGAAAGAATTGACTAAAGAAGACTTTTTAAAAATGAGTTATTCTGAAAGAAAAAAACTATATTTTGAAAATCAAGAACAATACAACGAATTTACGAAATAGAAGAACATAGAAAGAGTATTAAAAAATAATGGACGAGAATCTTACAAAAATCGCCAACTTATTTGTACCTCAAGTTGTAGGGCCTGAAATTATTACTAAATTAGTAGATGATATTAAATTTTTACCATTTGCTAAATATTTAGAAACATTAAAGGGAGTACCTGGGGATACAGTAACACGTTGGAAATGGACATATATCGGAGATGCAGAAGAATTTACAGAAGGTAATGATATTAGTTACGGAAAATTAGAGCAAAAGAAAACTGAAATGACTATCAAGAAAGCCGGTCGTGGAGTACAACTTACTGATGAAGCTGTATTAAATTCACAAGGTGACCCAGAAGCTGAAGGTGTTAGACAAATCAGAATGGCTATTGCTCAAAAGATTGATAATGATTGTTTAGCAGAATTAAATAAAACTATTCAACAAATGACTGTTGGAGATGGAACAGAAGGAATTGGTGCTAAATTAGTTGAACGTGGCCAAGAAAAATTTGGTGAAGATTTAGACACTTCTGATATGGCTTTATTAATTGCTCCAACTCAAGTGAAAGATATTCGTCATGACCCTGACTTTATTCCAGCAAGTGAAATTAAAGCAGAAATGATGATTACTGGTTCACTTGGAAAGGTGTTAGGTTGTGATGTAATTGTTTCAAATAAAGTTAAATCAAGCGAAGGTAAGTTTAATAACTACTTAATTAAAGGACAACCATTAACTATCGAAGTAAAACGCGATATTATGCCTGAACGTGACCGTGACATCGATAAAAAAATTACAAAATGTAATGCCGATATACATTATGGTGTTTACTTAGAGAAAGACCAAAACGTAGTTAAAATCGTTTCTAAAGATAACGATTATACACCCTAAAGAGCCCGAGAAAACGGTAACCGTAACCTTACCTACGGGCGAAGTTTTAGGAATGAATGTAACTGATATACAAGATGCACAATTACAAGGTGATAAAGTAACTGGAACTTCAAAATATGTTGAAAGTTTTCCTAAATTTTCAAAAAGTGCCAAAGGAAACTTCTTAACAATTAAATGTGAAGAGGCAACCAAAGGTGAAACGATAAATTGGGAATTATCTGAAGCAAAAACGAAAGGTTCTGGAACTTTAGATGAAGATGGTATCTTAGTAATACAATTGCATTCCAATACACAAAAAATAACACTTAAAAATGGTAACACATCTAAAGTGTTAGATTTAACGGGTTTAACATTAAGCCCAAGTGAATAATAGAAGATTAATGGAAAGTGTGTTTAATGACTGAGGAAGAGCAATTAAAAAAAATGCGTTTAGAAATTCTTCAAGATATTACTTGTGAAGATAGAGATGAGATTTTTAAGTTGAAACTTATCGATGCAAAATATATCGCATTGAACGCACTTTATCCATTTCATAAAGAAATTACGGAATTGCCAGACCGTTACAAAAATTGGCAAGTTCGTTGTGCTATCGAATTATATCGAAAGATGGGAGAAGAAGGATATCTTTCTTATTCCGAAAATGGTTTGTCTTATACCATGAAAACAGACATGATTTCTGAATCATTAATGAATGAACTTATTCCGCGAGCTGGAGTGATTAAATGAGATGGGAAAAACCAATCTATATTGCAAAAAAAGTAAGTGGAACTGAAAAAGATATATATGGTAATTTAATTACTACTTATGAAGAGCCTAAGCTTTATTACTTCAATGTACAACCAATATCAAGTGAAGTCGACCTAATGGAATTTGGAGAAAAAGCTAAAATGATACAAAAGGCAGTTATACCGATTGCTTATCAAAATATTTTTTCTGAAAACGATTTAGCGTACTTAGATGGTGTAAAACCAAATGAAGAAAAAGTACATGGAGCAAATGCAAATTATCGTTTATATCCTCCGAGAAATGGAAATAAGGTAATCATTATATATTTTGAAAGGATAACGGGAAAATGATACAAATTACAAACGGACTGATTCGTATAGAAATTTCAAAAAGAGAAGTAGAATCTTATTTAAAGAGTGGTTGGAAGTTAGTTGAAACAGCAAAAATGGTTGTTACACCTACACAAATCACTGAAGAGGTAAATGCCCAACAAGAAGTTAAGTACAGACCTAAGCGAAAAAAGTCTAAATAATTTAATTAAAGAAATTCAAAAATATGGAACGAATTTAGATAAAGGTATCAAAATCGGTGTAGAAGAAATTACCCATATGTTATATCAATCTATTCTTAGCAAAATGGCTCAATATAACTTGCAAGACCATGAAAGTGAAGTACATGAAAATTATGATGATAAAACAGAAATTGGTAAAGTTTATACCAATGAT
Organism: uncultured Bacilli bacterium; assembly: GCA_947629255.1. Classification (GTDB taxonomy): domain Bacteria; phylum Bacillota_I; class Bacilli_A; order RF39; family UBA660; genus Ventrenecus. The sequence goes on along the minus strand of CANRDF010000029.1, from coordinate 7,980 downwards.
ATTGTAGTAATTTTTCATGAATTTGGTACAGGTATCAAAGGAACCCAAGACGAATGGGCAAGTAGTTTTGATTATAATGTCAATCAAAGTGGAAAAGGAGAAATAGGTTGGGGATTTTATAACGAGAAACATGGGTATGGTGGAATTACACACGGTCTAACAACGAAACATATTTTTTATGAATCATTGTTAGAAATTCAAAAAGAAGTACCTAAGACAATTGGATTTACAATTGCAAGAAATACAGGAGCAATGTACTAATGTTAGAAAGTATTCAGAAACTTTACAATGAAATCACTTTAAATTTAAAAGAGTATTTGAAAGAAAATTCTACTTATAATCCAGCAGTATATCAAGATACTCCTGAGGAGAAAGAATTTCCAATTGTAATTATTAAATTGTTACCATATACCGTTGATTATACAACCAAAAAATATACAGATGAAATATATCATTATGGATTAGAAGTCAATGTCTATTCTGTTCAAAAAGATAATATTGCTAGGCAAACAATTGCTAATGAAATAACCGATTGTATTGAAAGATTTTTTCATGAAATCTATCGTATGTCGGTACAAGTATCTAAGAATGCACCAAATGAAGATACAAATGTTACAAGAAATATTGTACAAGCAACCTGTTTAATAGATACAAAATATAAGGATAGATTAGTAATTTATCCATCATAAATAGAAGAAAATTTTGAGGAGAAGAATGAAGCTTAATATACAAAGATTTGCAGAAATGACAGCACAATCTGATGTAGGAATTGTTCTTTATGTAAAGAAGGAAACTAAGTATGAAGAGTTACTCGAAATTAAGAGTGTACCAGCAAGTGGACAAGCTGGAGGTACGTTAGAAACAACGACTTTAAAAAGTCCAACAAAAACGTATATTCCTGATAGACCAGATACTGGGGATATGGACTACACTTACAACTATACAGAAGCTAATCATACAAAAGCTAAAGCTGTATGTGACGGTGCAGAACATGAGTTCTTAGTAAAATTCCAAGATGGTACTGGGTTTACATATCAAGGACAAGCTCAAACTTGGATTAACGAAGTTTCTGTTGGTAGTGTAGTAGAGGCTACTTTACACACTGTACCAAGTGTATCACCTGAAATTAAAACAAAATCAGAAGTAGATAGCTTATTACAAACTGAATAATTTAGAGAACAATAAAGGAAGATTTAAATGAATAAATGCAAAATAAATATCAATGAAAAAGATTACGAATTATGTCTTGTAAGAAATTCAGTAAAATGGTTAGAAAACAAAGGAATATCTCTTGTAGATATTGAAAGACGTCCCGTAACATTTATCGATGGAATGTGGACAGCTTTATTTGTAGCTAACTATAGCGATATGAAAGAGCAAGAAGTATTAGACCTCAAGGACAAATATCGTGATGAAAACGGAGATGTAGGAGAAGTAATCGAGTTCGGAGTTAAAGAATATGGAGCTTTTCTCGATGCCCTAAACGGTACGAAATCAGGAGCGAAAGTGAAGAAAGCAGAGATAACAAAGGCTTAAGAGAAGAGCAAAAATATAAGAATTTAACTGAATATTTTGAGGATTTACTTCCTTTAGCAATACAGTACGGTATGTCACAAGATGAGTTTTGGAAGAAAGACCCAGACTTATTCTGGGCATACCGTTTTTCTTATTTTAATAAAAGAAAAGAAGAAGATTATAACGCATGGAATCAAGGACGTTATATGTTACATGCACTAACCGTCGCATTATCTAATGCTTTCTCAAAAAATAAAAAGATAGAATACCCAAGTGTTCCATATTGGGAACAAAGTAAAGAGCAACACGTGAGTTCTTTACAAGAAAGATTATTACAACGAGTACAGCAAGTACAAGAGGTTATGAGGAGTAAGAATGAAGAATGAACTTTCGATAGAAGTCAAAACATATGCAGAACAAGCACAATCTAAATTACAAGAACTTATTAAAGATGTCAAAAATCTTTCTAACAATGTGGGTGATAATTCTAATAAAATCAATGACTATTCTAAAAAAATTAGCACCGGTTTCAAATTAACTGGAGTCTATGTTGCAGCAAGAAAGGTTACCAAAACATTATTAGGATTTATTGATACTACAAATAATTATAGTGAATCGTTAAATTTATTTAATGTAGTTATGGGTAATACTGGAGATACGTTTAGTGAAGTAGGTAAACAAGCAACGATATTCCAAAATAAAATGGCTGAGAATTTTGGAACCCAAAGAGCTCAGACATTAACTTATCAAGCACTTTATCAATCTATGGCAGAAAACATGGGTATAGCATCTGATAAAGCTGGAATTATGTCTGAAAATACTACGAAACTTATTAATGACTTATCATCTTTATATAATAAGAGTGAATCAACTACAGCTGAGGCATTAAGAGCAGGTGTGTTTGCAGGGCAAACGAAACCTTTACGTGCTTTTGGACTTGATGTTACAGAAAAATCATTAACACCTGTTTTAGATAGTATTGGTATTACTGATAGAACTGTAAGAGAATTAAGTCAAGCAGAAAAACAAATTTTAAGATATATTGCAGTATTGAGACAATCAAGTATAGCTCATGGAGACTGGGCAAATACGATTGAAAGTCCAAGTAACCAATTAAGAATATTCAAAAACCAATTAGTAGAAACATCTACGGCTTTAGGTGGTTTATTCCAAGGTGCTTTTGCTAAGATATTACCATATGCAAATGCAATATTAATGGTAGTCAAAGAGGTAGCAAATGCTCTTGCAGATATGTTTGGAATAGAGATAGAAGATTACAATAGTGGAATTGCATCTACTGAAGATTATTATGAAGATTTAGAAGATGGAATCAATGGTGCTACTGATGCAACTAAGAAATTAAAAAGAGAAACCCTATCTTTCGACCAAATTCATAATATTGATGATAAAGATACATCTGGTGGAGTAGGTTCACTTTCAGGTGGAATCGACCAAAGATTACTTGATGCAATAAATGGGTACGATAACGGTTTAGATAGAGTTAAAATGAAAGCCACTGAAATAAGAGATAATATTATGGAATGGCTTGGTTTTACAAAAGAAATAGATCCAATAACTGGTAAAGTTTCGTTTAAATATCAAGGAATGAAAACTACATTAAAAAATATGTGGAACTCATTTAAAGGATTATCAACACAAGGAAAAATATTAGTTGGCTTAGGTTTAGTAGCAGGAGCGACTAAACTTTGGAATACAGGCAAAAAATTAGTAACCACATTTGGAAGTAGTGGTTTAGGACAAGCACTTAAAAATTTGCTAACGCCTACAAAAAATTTGCTTAGTTGGGCAAAATTAGGAGTGCAAACCAATAAGAGTTTAACTTCTGGCTTAAAAGAAGGTATTCAGTCTTGGAGACAAGCAGAGGGGATTATCAGTTCTACCACAGGAAAATTAGATGGTTTTAAAGGTGCATTAAATGGTGCCAAAGATATACTGAAAGGATTAGCTATCAATGTCACAGGTTTAACAATTTTACAAACCTCATTAGATGATGTTGCAAACTCAGGATGGAATTTATACAACACTTTAGGAACCGTAGCAGGAGGAGTTACTACTATAATTGGTGGTGTACAAGTCGGAGCAGTTTTTGGACCTTGGGGTGCAGCCATTGGAGGAGTTGTAGGAGCTTTTGAAGTTTTATATAAGACTATGGAAACCGTGACTCAAAAAAGTGACCCATTAAAAGAAAAAATTGAAGAACAAAAGTCAGTTGTTGATGAAGCATATCAATCATATATAAATTTTAGAAATGAACTTAACAATTCTTTTGAACAAACTGATGTGGAATTTGGTTATTATGAACGGTTAAAGGAAGAACTTAATAATATCATTGATGCAAACGGTACTATAAAAAAAGGCTATGAAGATAGAGCTCAAGCAATTATAAATGAATTAAATGAGGCATTAGGATTAAATATTCAAATAGTAGATGGACATGTTCAGAAATGGAATGAAGTATCTGGTGCCATTGATAATGCTATTGAAAAAGAAAAAGCTTATGCTAAATTAGAAGTATTGAAAACCGCCGCACAAAATGCATATGGTGAAATAGAAAAGGCGCAAAATAAGGTTACTGAAGCTACTGATTTATATAATGAATCGATTGATGAATTAACAAGTAAATTGGAAGAAATGCATTCTAAAGAGGAAGGTTGGTCTTTGGCCACAGATACTTTAAAAGGCATGGCGGAGATGTATGGCATTACTAATGAAGAACTTATAAAGTATTATACTACTGGAGAAAAAGCAACAAGTATACAAAATGCTTTAAATGATGCTTATGAAAGTAATACTCGTAATTTAGAGGTGATTGGCAATTATATTAAAGATAATGTCGCGCATGTCAAAGAACAATCTGATACTTTAGCAGAAGCTAAGGCAACTTTAGATGGCTATAACGAAACTATCATGAATTGGGAGTATGCGACTGAATTAGCAACAAAAGGAAATTATGAAGCATTAAATACTTTCTTTGACCATGAAAGAAATTTACGAAGTAAAAATCTCGAAGAGCAAAAGGCTTATTGGGAAGAAATTAAAACAAATTCTCAGAAATCATTAGAATATATTAATTCTAATCAAGAAACATATGGTGCTCAAGAATACGAATATTTAAAACAAAAATATGAAGATGAGATAACCTTAGCGGATAAAAGTTTACAAGAAATTAATGATAGAAATTTACAATCATTAATTGAACAATCTAAATCTGTAGAGCAATTAACACCAGAAATAGTAGGAAAATGGCAAGAGCTTGCTACTAAAAATCACAACGTATTTTTAGAAGAAATGACAAAATTAACTCCAGAAGTACAAGCAGAGTTACTTAATGTTAAAGGATTAGCAGAAGGTGACTTAAAAGAAGATATGATTACAACATTCGGAGAACTTGCTAAAGCTGATAAAAATAAGTTTATTGAAATGATTTCACTTATGCCAGAAGAAACAAAACAAGCTTTATCTTCAAAAATGGCATCAGCAGGTTATGAAATTGGAGGATTATTTGAGTCAAATATTGAAAAAAGTGCAGAACAACTTGATGTTACTTCATCAGTAGAAAATGCAATTGAAAAAACTAAATCATCAGCAAATAATGGTTCGTTATGGAATAAAATTGGTTCTCTTGCTTCAGGAATATGGAGTGGAATTACTACAAGCTTAAGTATTCAAGCTAAAAGCGGAACGGGCTTAGCTGGTTTTGCTAATAATTTAATAACTTCTTTAAAATCTAAATTAGGAATCCACTCTCCATCTAAATTGGTAATTAATGCGAAGATTGGTGATTATTTATTCCAAGGTATAGAAAAAGGTATGGAAAACGAATTACCTCATATTCAAAGTACGGCTTTAAGTTTAGTTGATACCATTAAAGGTACTGTATATGACGGCATGGATAGTCTTAATTTAGAAATGGCGAAATTGCCAAATATTTCTACAGATATGACATCAGCATTTAATACACAAAGTATAAACGAACTTGATTTATCACCTATTGAAAGAGCTACTTATAATGGTATTGCAAGAGCTATTTCTGATTATGGATTAGTTCAAGTTGATGTAAATTCCACATATCAAGATGGAATGATCACAGATGTTGTGGTAAATAACGTAAAAGAGACAATAAGAAGAACGGGCTATAATCCGTTTGAAGAAGGAGTTTAATGATAACATCACCTGAAACATTTTATTCAAGAGGAAACAAATTTAACTTAGTTGCAGGAGCAATTACACAAGAAGTTAAAATAAACGGTAAAGATGTATCAAAATATATTGCTCCTTCTGGTTGCTCTGTTGGATGGTATGATGTTTCCAAAAATAGTGGACGTGAAAATCAAAATGCCAATGGAACAATGATATTAAATGTAATTAACAATAAATACAGATTAGATATAACAACACGTTATTTATCATCAAGTGAATTTATAGATTTCTTTAGTGAAATTAGAAAAGCACCAAAAATGACAGTAGAGTTTTATAATCCTTTTACTGGTGAAATGGAATTGATTGATGTTTATCGTGGAGATAGACAAGCAAATCCCTATGGACCTTACAGAGATGAATATTTATACAATGGGACGACAATTGCACTCATTGAATTATAAGAGGTTGAATGACAGATAAATTTAAAGAAAAATGTAAAGAAAGTGCGAATTGTGATAGACTTGGTAAAATTATATACGAAGAAAATGAGATACGTTATGATGGTAATTTAGCAAGTTTAGAGTTAGTGGAAGATTGCTATGTAAATGGAACTATTATTGGTACTACAAATACTAAAGGAATAACGATAAATACAATTGGTAGCGAAACTTTATACGAGAAAGAAATACAAGCTCAAATTGGCATAAAATACGACGATACAGACGAGGAATATATCAATATGGGTAAATATACCATAGATAAGCCAAGTGCCACAGAAACGTCTAATTTAGGTCAATATAAAGGGTATGATTATTTAGATAAATTAAATGCTGATTATAAATGTTCTTATACTGATTTTACAAATATTACTGTAGTAGATATATTACAAGATTTATGTAATCAATGTGGACTTGAAATAGCAAGTTTAGAATTTGAAAATAGTGATTTCCCTGTATCTGGAAATATCTTTGAAAATTATAAATGTAAAGATGTTTTAAGTGATATATTGGAGCTTGCAAGTTCTTTTGGAACAATTGATAAAGAAACCAATAAGTTAACATTTAAACAATTAGGAATAAGTTCAGTAGTTACTTTAACAAAAGATAATTATTCTGTATTAACCAAAAATCAAGTTTATGGACCTATAAATTCATTTACTGTTAAAGAAAGCCAAATTGAAGGTGAAAATGTAAGCATACAAGATGATGCAAGTATTGAAGCTAATGGGGAAAATATGTTTGCAATTGTAGATAATATATTTTGTTATACACCAGAGCTTAGAAAACGTGCTTTAGATAGCATTTGGGTACATGTACAAGGGCTCACATATGTTGACTGTAAAATAGAAAGTTACACAGGACTTCCATACTTAAATGCTGGAGATAAAATAACGGTGGAAGATGATGAAGGTAATTTCTTTGATACTTATGTGTTAAAACATACGTTTACCTATGATGGTACTTTTAAAAGTGTTATTGAAAGTCCAGCGCTTACGAAACAACAAAATGCAATTAAGAGTGATGTATCGTTAAGAGAAAAGCTAAATCAAACAGCAATTAATGTTTATAAAGACAGAAAACAAATTGAAGCAATAATTACAGATAATGGAGAGCGAGACTCTAGAATTGCACAATTTCAAATAAGTTTAAATGTTATTACACAAGAAGTATCCTACTTTAGTGATCAGGCTCAAAATATTGCCAAATTATCTTTAGACGTTGAATCAATTAAACAACAAATCGGTTCTATTACGGATACTACTGTGAGTGGTACAGGTGTTGGGAGTATTTTTTTAGACAACGTTAAAGCAAGTGAAGTCCTTTATCTTCAAATTTATCCTACAGCAGAAGATTTGTCTTATTTGTATCCAAACGAAGACCTAGAGCCATCAGAAGATTTAGAACCATTATCACGAGATTTACTTTTCATAAACAGAGACACAAAAAAGACAGTTCGTTGGACATTACCGTGTGACTTGTTGTATATGAGTGATACTGTTAAAGATGAATTAACTATTGACTATGAAAACAATCAAATATTATGTGTTCATCGAGTCGGTATTGACTCACATGGGAAAAACTACAAATTAGCTAGTGAAAGCACTGAATATTTTGATTGGCAATCTATCGTTCTTGAAGATGGCGATTACGACGTTAAGATGGAATCGTTTACGAGTGCTTACATTTATGCAAGAACGTTGGCACAAAATCTGTATACCGACCAATTTGCAACACGTGTAGAATTAAATGCTAGCATTGAATTACTAAATACATCAATAACTTTAGATGTAAACCAAAAAGTAAC
>CANRDF010000028.1 GCA_947629255.1 uncultured Bacilli bacterium | reverse complement strand
CCAAATGGAGGCCGCCAGTAACCGGCCTTATAGGCCTTAGCGAAAAACCACGTCTTTTAGGCGTGGATTTTTATTTATGTGCGAAATTTGTCGAACGAATTTTTCGTAAAAAAAAAGGAAATTGGCAATTTTTTTTGTATATATAAATAGAGGGATATTTTAATACCCCAAAAAAAGAAAGGAGGAAAAAGATGCTCACCGAAGATATGGTCAAATATCTAAAAGATATTATTCCGGAAACTCTAAAAGAGAATCCAAATCTTTTTGAAAGCAAAGACAGTCCAAACAATTGGTATGACAGTCGGGAATTCTTCTTAAAAACAAATAATATTTTTCTTGAAAAAATCAAACAAAAACTAGAAATAAAATTCAAGAAAGAAATCTCTTTAGAAGAATTATTTTGCATGCAAAAACTTTTCTTAATCTATCCAGACTACATTCCTAAAAAATTACTTTCTTTGCCATGGGACACCATTAAAATTATTTTAAATTTATGTGAACCTGAAAAAAGAAAATTCTATACGGATTTAAGCTTAGAGAAAAAACTGGACACCAGTACCCTCATCAAGTATATATTAAATGATGTATACGAGAAAACTTTAGTCGTAATGGATGAAGTGAAAGACTATAACACCATTACATCTTATGATTTTATGGACAAAATATTAAACATTTACCCAATGGTGTGGGAGTAGAAAGAAATTGTTTTCTTTCTCTTTTTGTTTTATAATCAAGTAAAAGGACGTGGTTAATCATGGAAGAATATAATGTTTATATTGATGAGGCTGGAGATGAGGGAATAAATAAAGGCTCTAAGTATTTTATTTTAACAGCTTTAATTGTAAATAAAAATAAAGATTTAGAAATTGCCAAGAATGTAGATACTATGAAACAAAATTTAGAAATGGATATAGAAAAGCAATTGCATTGGAAATTATTAAAGGGAACACCCAATAAAAACATGATTATGGACATAATCGGTAATTTAGATGTACTTATTATTAATGTTATTGTAGATACAAAATCTATTAAAATTATTCCATCAAACAATATTTATAATTATTTCAGTGGTTATTTATATGAAAGAATATGTTGGTATATGAAAGATAAAAATGGAGTAGCTAATATTCACATAAGTGCCAGAGGAAATCTTTCTAAAAAAAGTTTAAGTGAATACTTGAATAGAAAAAATCATAAAAAGTTTAATATAGATGTACAATACATAAAATCTATAAAAATTATTCCAAATGAGCGAAAAAGACTTCTTCAATTAGCAGATTGCTGCTGCAGTGCATTATTTCAAGCTTTAAAGTATCACAATGATATTCATTTCAATTATATAAAAAAGATAAAAGAGAAAATTTATTGTAAACAAGAGCATTATTTAGGTTATGGTTTAAAATTAGTACCAAGCAATAGTAAAGCACCTGAATTACATGCATTAATAATTTATATAACAAAAAAAAGTGAGCTTTCCCCTGCCTGAAGGTTCCCACAAGGCAAGCTTGCTGGTATATATAGCATATACCCTTCAGCAATTCAGCGAACTACTCACTCACTAATCAAATGTTACCACATAAAATAGCATTTGTCAAATATAGTATATGTAAATAATATGTCAAAATATGTAAATATAAAAGACAAATTTAATAATTGTATGGGAGTAGAAAGAAATTGTTTTCTTTCTCTTTTTGTTTTATAATAAACCTCGAGGAGAGAATCTTATGAAAACAATTATGGTGGATATGGATAATGTCATTACAGATGGAAATTTTGAAGAATACTTAAATGAGTTTTTAGGAAGAAAAGTAGATTTAAATACCGAATACAACTATTTTAGACAAGAACTCATTGAAGGAAGAGAAGAAGAATTCAAGAGTTTTTATGAAAACAAAAACTTATATGAAAATGCTCCCTTAATCAAAGATTGTTATGAAGTTTTAAAAAAATTAAGTGAAAACTATAAAATCTACATTGTGACAGCCTACATTTGGAAACAAAATTTATTTAAGCCAGAAGAAAACTTAAAAAACAAATTCTTATATCTCCAAGAACAACTTCCATTTATTCCACCGGTTCATTATATATTTACAGAAAATAAAAGTCTAATGCACTTTGATATTAAAATTGATGACCGTGTTCATAACTTAGAAAATGGTGATATGAAATTATTATTTGCAACACCTAGTAATCGAAGGATACCCGATGAAGAACTAAAACAAAAAGGAATTACAAGAGTCGAGAATTGGAAAGAAATAGAAAGAATTTTATTATGATTTCATAAGTTTTTCACAATTCTATGATAAGATGATAAAAGAAAAGGAGTGATTTTCCTTGAAAATATTAGTCGTGGATGATGAAGAATTAATTCGTAACGTTATAAAAGAGTATTTACTTCAAGAACATTTTGAAGTAGAAGAAGCTTCAGATGGAACAGAAGCCATCGAAAAAGTAAAAGAAAGTGATTACAATTTAATCATTTTAGATATTATGATGCCTAAGAAAGATGGTTATCAAACCGTTCGTGAAATCAAAAATATCAAAGATATTCCAGTGCTTATGTTATCGGCTCGTTCCGAAGAATTTGATAAATTAATTGGTTTTGATTTAGGAATTGATGACTATGTAACCAAACCCTTTAGTCCGAAAGAGTTAGTCGCAAGAGTAAAAGCGATTACCAAAAGACAAGAAAAAAGTGGAAACAAATATGTTTTTGGAGAGCTTATCTTAGATGATGTTGCCCATATTGTAACTGTTGATTCCCAAGAACTTAGCTTAACACCTAAAGAATATGATTTATTAAAATACTTTATTTCCAACAATCATATTGCCTTATCAAGAGAGCAGCTACTTGCTAATGTCTGGGGCTATGATTTTTATGGTGATGATAGAACAGTGGACACCCATGTCAAAACCTTACGTCATGAACTAGGGGAATATGGGAAGTATATTAGTACAATTCGTAAAGTGGGGTACAAATTTGATTATGAAGAGTCGGAGTAGTTTTAGTCGGAAAACCTTATTTTATTTTGTGGGATTCAGTGTGACAATCCTTCTTTTACTATGGCTTTTTCAAATTATCTTTTTAAAATATTCTTATGAACTTTATCAAGTAAAAAACTTAAATGAACTTGTCGAATCGATTGAAGCATCGCCTTTGATATCTCTAAGTAGTACCCTAGAAACAGTGGCTTATCAAAATGAGGTTTGTGTGGAATACTTAACGAATTCAGGACAGAGACTTCGTTATAACACTTTAATGAATGGCTGCGCCCTCGGTAAAAATAATACGGAAATAACAAGCATTGAAAATGACTTTATCAATTCTGAGCTACCTAAAAAGTCGTATCGATTAATAAATAAAGAATATGAAGCCAAAGCATTTTTGTATGGATTAAAAATGGATTCAGGAACTGTATTTCTTTATTCTACTCTAGAAGACGTCAGTGGAGCAAATGTCGTTTTAAAAAATCAACTTATTTATTTAACCATTATTGCTATTTTATTTGCTTCTTTAATTGCTTATTTTCTATCTAAAAAACTAACAGAGCCAATCTTAGATATTACCAAAAAAGCTAAAAAGTTAGGCTCTGGAACATTTGTGACATTCCCTAGTTACGATATTGAAGAAGTAAATGATTTAGCAAACGTCTTAAATCAAGCAGGAAGTGAAATGTTAAAAACGGATGAACTTCGAAGAGACTTAATGGCAAATGTATCCCATGACTTAAAAACACCTCTTACCATGATTAAAGCTTATGCGGAAATGGTGAAAGATTTAAGTTACAAAGACGACAAAAAAAGAGAAGAACATTGTAATATTATTATGAATGAAGTAGATCGTTTAAATTTACTTGTGAATGATATCCTAACTCTTTCTAAAAATGAAGCAAGTGCGGAAGAATTAAAATTAGAAAAATACGACTTAGTAAGTGAAATCAATGAAATTATCAAACATTATGAAATATTAAAAGTCACAGAAGATTATCATTTTGAGGTAAAAACTCCTAAGAAAGTCATGATAGCAGGAGACAAAGCCAAACTAAACCAAGTCATTTACAATTTACTTAACAATGCGATTAATTATACCGGACCAGATAAGTTAGTCACTTTAAAAATTACAGATGAAAAAGAGCAGTATAGAATTGAAATCAAAGACACAGGCAAAGGAATCGACCAAAAAGATTTACCAAACATTTGGAACAAATATTATAAAAATGAAAAAAATCATCAAAGAAACGTTGTGGGAACAGGACTTGGTCTTGCAATTGTAAAAACAATATTAGAGGCCCATCACTTTGAATACGGAGTCGAATCAAAAAAAGGAAAAGGAACAACATTTTACTTTTGTGTAAAGAAAATGTAATTTTACAAAAATTCACAAACACTTCACATAAATTTCATATTTCTTGTGTAATATGGTACTCAAGAAAGGAGAAGTGATAGATAATATTTTAGAAGAAATGCCATATAGAAAAACTCTATACAAAAAATAACATATAAACTCAAACTCACACTTAAGAAAGAGAACGACCTTTTTATAGTTCTCTTTCATTTTTTTATAAAAAATTCTTAAATCTCTTTCATGAATTTAAGAATATCTTTATCACTCACATTTAATGCTTTCAAAATCTTTTTAATGGTTTCTAATCTTGCAACATTTGGATTATTTTCAATCCTGTGTAAGTTACGCCAACTAATATTACACATCTCAGCTAATTTCTCTAAAGTATAACCTTTTTCTAAACGATATTCTTTTAACATAGTAACACCTCATGACAATTATGTCATTTTTAATTTTTATAGTGTATGACATGCATGTCATAAAAATCTTGAATTTCATAACAATTTATTTTATACTTATAATATGACATATATGTCATAAGAAGATAGAAGGTATATCCATGAAACTAGAAAGATTTAAAGAAAAAGATAATAAAAGAACCAGTATTATTGTATTTACAATCGTTTGTATTTTATTAGTGAGTGGAGTGATTCTTTATCGCACATTTGCCATCTTTGAAGTAAAGACAAATCAAAATGTGATTAATGGTCAAGTTCAAGGAATAGGAGACTTAGAATTTGCATTTTATAAAGATAATCAAATAGTCAAAGAAGTTCCTAAAAAAGATGAGGAATACTCTTTAGATACGAGTTCAAGTTATTGTATAGATTTGTTAAGCAATCAAAAAGTTAGTAATGTGAATTGGGATAATGAAAGATGGGGTCCTTATCTTTCAAATTTAACAACAACGAAAACAAAATGTTATCTTTATTTTAAACAGATTTATAAAGAAATCACCTTAAATGGAGCTATTCCAGATTTAGGAAATGGAAGACTTGTTCCAGTCAATATATTAGAAGAACAACCAACAGGTATTACAATTCAAAATATGAATGGTTCTTATGGAGGAAAAGTTGTAAAAGCAGATATCACAGATAAATGGTACAGTTATATAGATAAAGAATGGGCAAATGCAGTGATATTAAGAGATGGTAAAACTGATGATTATGCTCCAGGTGATGAAATTTTAGAAAGTGATATTGAAAGCTATTTTGTATGGATTCCTAGATATAGTTATATATTACAAGAAGAGGAAGAAACATACAATGAATATGCTTCTTTAAACAGCATAGGTCAAGTAAAAGATGTAAATGATTTTTATGATAAAAAAGAGAATAAGGGAAAAGATTCTTATTTTGAAATAAGATTTGAAACAAAAGATAAAGGTAATACAAGTGTAACTACAAAAAATGAATATTTGACACATCCAGCATTTACAAGTTTTGATAGTAATGGATTTTGGGCTGGAAAATTTGAAACTGGATTTAAGGGAGCAGATAACGAAAGTGCTGCTCAGGTAAATGAATTAAAAGTAGAAAAAGTTATTATTAAACCAAATGTATATAGTTGGCGATTTATCCAACCTGTAAATGCTTTTTATACAAGTTATGATTACAAACGCGAATTAGAAAGTCACATGATGAAGAATATGGAATGGGGAGCAGTGGCATATTTAACACAAAGTAAATATGGTAGATGCAATGATGGTATTTGTACAGAGGTGAGAATTAATAATAATAGCAATTTTGTTACGGGTTATTCTGCCAAAATGGAACCAACATGTGGATTTATTGGAGCAAATGAAACATGTAATAAATATGAAGAGAATGTTGTTTTAAATCAAGACGGAGAAGATGGATATAGTTATTACAATTCAAAAAGTGTGGCTTCAAGTACAACAGGAAATTATTCTGGAGTTTATGACATGGCGGGTGGATCATGGGAACATGTTATGGGAGTTATGCAAGGAACTGATAATGGAGCAAATACACCAGCTAGTGGAAAAGATTTTACATATAATTCAGGTTTTAATGGACCATATTCGTATTGTACTTCAAACGGGGGTAAGGAAGATTGTAATAATATTACATCACATACTTCAGGAAAGTCATGGCCTTCTTAAAAATATTATGACTTATATGATTATAAAACTACCACTTTAGAATATCAAAGAGGAATACTAGGGGATGGCACAAAAGAATTAGGTCCTTTCTATACAGTTTCTTATCAAAAAACAGATGGATATGGTCCAGAACGTCATGTTGGAAGTTATAATGCTGATATAGCAGTTTTTGTTATAAATGATGGCCCATGGTTTTATCGTGGTGGATCTACTACTTCGGGAACCGATGCGGGTATATTTGCATTTAGTACTGGAGCTGGAAACGCTGGCCCTACGGATAGTTTTCGCATCGTTCTAACTCCATAAGTAATATTTAAAATAAAACATATCTCCTTGTTAATGATAAATAAGTTTTTGGAAAAAATCACTAAAAGAAACGAGAATTTATTACTTTAATTAAAACGAAAATCATTTTTTTGCAAAAATATTGACATTTAAAATAAAAAATATATAATAATCTTTAATGGTTGGGTGTGTTTGCCCAAGGTTACTGTTGATACTTAATTCTTTAAGGTGGCAAGCACTGTTTTGTCACCGCCTTTTTTGTATACACAACATAGGAAACTATGAAAATAAATACATAAAAAATGAAAGGAGGGGTTTTGTATGAAAAAAATGGCTATAAAAAATGATGTTGTTAAAAACTTAAAAACAAAACTTACAAACAACAAAGTTAGCATTTCTTTTGGAAACAAAATAGGATTGGGTTACGACGGTTGTGGTACCCATACTCACAAGTAATTTTTTTAAAACTCCTATGTTGTGTATTATATTGGAGGTAAAAATATGAGAAGTCCATGGTTAAGCCGTGAATATGAAAAATCAAAAGATGTAACAGTAAAAAAAGTACAAAATGGTTATGAATTAAAAAACAAAAAAACAAGTGCAAGCATTGTATTAAATGAAGAAGATTACAATAAATACGAAAATGATTTAATGAATGAAATTGAATGGGAAAAATTATTCTATAAAGGACTAGCAGTGGATAAAAATTGCAAAGACCTAGTCATAGATAATTCCTTTGATATAAGTAAAATGGAGTCTTTAAAGTCTAAAAAAGTAGAAACATTTCCTTTAAAAGTAGAGAATGAAACTTTTCACATATTAATCAATCCTGATTTAGGATCTTGGATGTCTTTAACAGAAGAAGAATATAAGAGATATGAAAAAAATGAATTGAATCAAGAAGAATGGTTTAGCTTATTTATTCGAGGATTAGCAGAAGATAAAAATCATACAGAAGTGGATTTTGATTTTCCAATACCTGCTGAATATCCTAGTGTAATCGTAGTAAATATTACAACCGGATGTAATTTAAGATGCAAATATTGTTTTGCAGACTGTGGTCCTTTTAAAGGAGAGGATATGACTGAAGATGTAATGGATGCTACAATAGATAGTATGTTATCTATGCCTCAAGTCAAAATGATTACTTTTGAGTTTCAAGGTGGCGAAGCCTCTACGAATGTACCAGGAATGAGAAAATTTATTGAAAAAGTAGAAGCCGTAAAATCCAAATATGATAAATTAGTAAAATATCGTACCGAAATAAATTGTATTTTAGTCACCCAAGAATTAATTGATCTTGTAAAAGAATTTAATGTAAGTGTAGGCGTAAGTCTAGATGGTCCTAAATATATGACTGATAAGACAAGAGTAGACATTAATGGAAATGGAGCTTATGATAGAATAGCAAAAGGAATCAAAAAATTAAGAGAGAACGGAATATATATTGATGGAGCCGTTTGTACAATTGGACAACACAATGTCATGTATCCAAGACAATTAATGGAATATTTTGATGAGATAGGGATGAATTTTAAACCAAGACCTGTCAATATTTTAGGAAGAGAAAAAGAAAACAATTTAACGACAAAGCCAGGAGAATGGGCAGAATGTTTCAAAGAAATGCATCAAATGCGAGATGAAGTAGATGTAGAAAATTTCTCAGTTCATATTTTTGAAGAAAATGTATACACTCCTATCAGAGATTACATTTGCTTAAGATATCCATGTGGTGCAGCAAGAGAGTTAGTATCTGTAAATCCTAATGGTGATGTATTTCCTTGTGATGGATTCAAAGGCGA
The DNA here is from genome assembly GCA_947629255.1 of uncultured Bacilli bacterium. Taxonomy (GTDB): domain Bacteria; phylum Bacillota_I; class Bacilli_A; order RF39; family UBA660; genus Ventrenecus. The sequence continues at coordinate 10,286 of CANRDF010000028.1, read as the reverse complement.
AAAGAAATTTGTCATGGGAAATGTTTTAAATGAAAAAATAGAAGATATGTTAAAAAAACCAGAAATTATTGAGTTAAGAAAGAGAACTGCAAAAACAATAGAAAAATGTAGTAAATGTATGTTTAGAGGAATGTGTTGCTCTTGTTGCTATTCCGCTTATGGAAAATTTGGGGATATCTATAGAGAAGATCCACATTGTACAGATCGAAGACAAATATATCTTTATTTAATGCAATCTTGGTTAAAAGATCATGTTTTACATAAAGGAGAACAAAATGAAAAACAATCAATTCATAGTTGATGAACGAGAAAGAGGAAAAACCACCTATTTATACAACGCGTTAAAATCTTTATTATTAGCCCAAAAAGAACCTATCATATTAGATTCAGCAACGGAACATGAAGAAAAATCATTATTGAAAAAAGTAGTAAATCATTTTCCAAATTCTAAAATCATTGATATGCGAGATAAAAATCAAATTGTTTTAGGCACAATGCCAATCCAAGAATTTATTAAAAATTTTAAAAATTTTTTCCCATTTTATGAAGTCACAGAAAATAATGATAAAATAATATGTTTTGATTTATCTTATTTTTTAGAAAAAGGACATGACATTTATGATGAAACAAAGGATATAAATCAATATAGAAAGTACAGAACATTATATAATAATCTCGCAGAACAAATTATTGTATCTTTAATTTTAATGGAAAAGTATGGTATAATTCAAAAGAAAGTAGTCATTATGGATGAAATAGAATTTCCAAAAACAGATTATAATATCAGTTCCTATCAAAACAATCTCGAATTTTTAGCAGCAGTTCATCCTGAAAATGCATTTGGAACATTCTATGAAAGTTTTGAAAAATTAGAGCTTAAAAGATACTAAAAAAGAAAGGAATGATCAAACTTGAAGGTTACGAAAGAAGAATTAGAAAAAGAAAAAAAATATTTATCTAAGACTCTAGAAGTAATTAAAAGTCTTATAAATGAGGATGAAGATTCCGTTCAAAATAGAATAACTGAAATAAACGAAATGAAAAGATATATTTGGGAAAATAATACAGAACTTGATGATATGGAAATTGCTTCAGGAATGTATGATGTCAATGTCAATGTAAGTTCCACAAATAAAAAAATAAAATATTTACAACAATTAAAAAAATCACTAAATTCACCTTATTTTGGAAGAATTGATTTTAATAGTGAAGAAGAAATACAAAAAATATATATTGGCATCAATGGTGTTTCAAAAGATTTACATACTTATATTTATGATTGGCGAACACCTATTGCAAGTCTATTTTATAATTATGGGATAGGGCCTGCATCCTATGATTCTCCTTTAGGAAAAACAGATGGAACCGTAGAATTAAAACGACAATACAAAATTCAAGGAGAACATATCGAAAGATGCTTTGATAGTGATTTAAACATTGAAGATGAATATTTACAAGAAGTATTATCAAGTTCTTCTTCAGAAAAAATGGTCAATATTGTAAATACCATTCAAAAAGAACAAAATGAAATTATTAGAAATATTATAGATAAATATTTAATTGTGCAAGGAATCGCAGGCAGTGGCAAAACTTCCGTCGCTCTTCATAGAATTGCTTACTTACTTTACAAAGAAAAAGATTTAACATCTAAAAATGTACTAATTTTTTCACCTAATGAAGTATTTTCTGAATACATTTCGAACGTTTTACCTGATTTAGGAGAGGATAACGTTTTAGAAACAACATTTAGTGATTTTTCCAAAACTTATATCAAAGATGTAAAAGAAATCGAAAATTTTACTTCCTTTGTCGAACGATATTATAAACAAAAAGATGTTGATGAAGAGTATGAGAAAAGTACCAAATATAAATTATCGAATGAATTTAAAAAGTTTTTAGATTGTTATATTTCTAAACTAAAACATTCCTTATCTTTTAAAGCTGGAATCAAGATTAATGGAAGACTAACAAGTAAAGAAGAATTAAATCAATTACTAAAAAGAAGTAACAGTTTTTCCATCGATCATCAATTAGACTTTGTAACCGAATATATATGTAATAGTTATCATATTCCTTTAAAACAATATGAAAAAATGATTAAAATGAATTTAAAAAAATTATTAAATTTAGATTTGGATGTGTGGCATATTTATGAAAAAATAGTAACTTCAAATGAATTTAAAAAACGTGCTGGTTTAAAACAAAATGAGATGTTCATCAAAGAAAAAAAATTAAAATATGAAGATTTATTACCTATTTTATATTTAACTTTTGAACTTAATGAATATCCATATGGAAATAAAATAAAACATGTTATCATTGATGAAGCCCAAGATTATACATTACTTCAATTAACAATGTTAAAGAAAATATTTAAAAAAGCATCATTTACGATTTTAGGAGATATCAATCAAACAATTAACCCATATTATCAATACCATAATTTAAATGAGATAAATAGCATATTTGATAATCAAGGAAAATATATTGAACTTTTAAAAACCTATCGTTCAAGTGAAGAAATTATTGAATTTACCAATGAAATTTTAGGAATTCATAATGTATGCTCTGTAAGAAAAAACAATTCCATTCCAGTTTCTGTAAAAGAAATACAAGAAGAGGAAGTAAGACAGCAATTATTAGAAGCCATAGGTCAAATGAGAAAAAATGCAATTAAAAGAGTAGCCATTATTACTAAGAGTTATACGGAAGCAATAGAATTATATGAACTATTAAAAGAAGAAATAAAAGAGATTAGCTTAGTAGAAGAACGAAAGAAAATGGCAAATATCGTAATCTTACCTTCTTATATTTCCAAAGGGCTCGAGTTTGATGGTGTTATCGCTTATATGAAAGAAGACAACTTATATGAAGAGAAAGATAAATATTTATTTTATGTTGTTTGTACGAGAGCACAGCACAGTTTAACCATATTAAATCAAAAAAATATGACCTTAGAAAGAAAAAGAATATGAATGAATTATTTTGTGGAAGTTCATGCGTTAAATATATATTAAATAAATATGGAAAACAAGTAATAAAATTTAACAATCAAATGGAATGGGCAACAGAATTAGCAATTTGTTTAAAAGAAAATGGTTTGAATCCCAAAATATATTGTTATAACAGTAATTTATACAAGGATTATCAAAAAGGAAAAGAAATTGATATAAGTTTTAAAGGATTTGAATTCATTCAACAATGTAAAGATTTAAATATTCCTATTATTGAAAAAAAATTAACAAAAACAGAATTAAAACAAGAAATAGAAAATTATAAATGTATCATTTTATGCGTAAAATCATCGAAGTTAAATCATGATAAAAGTTTGACAGGTGGTCATTTTATCATAATGAATGGATGGCTTCAAAACAAGGTAAAAATAATAATACCGAGAAAAACAAAATATGAAGAACAAATCGAAAGTTTGAGTCATATAATAAAATATTGTAAAGACTTTGGTTCTTGGAGAATTTTAATAAAGGAGGAAAAAAATGATTAAAGTAATTGCCTTTGATTTAGTAGGAGTATTAGTAACAGAAAAAGATATTGAATTAACCCCTGAAGAAGAAAAATTAGAAAGAATGTTTGGCGATAACTATAATGATGCTGATTATTTAATAGAAGCAAGAAAAATAATAGATAAAGACTCTATCATCATGAGAGTAACAGAAGAATTAATCGACAAACTTTATCAAGTGAAAAACGAAGATTTATTTCAAAAAATAAAAGAAAAATATCCTGATTGCAAAGTAATTATTGCCACCAATCATGTTTCTTTTATAAGAAATTTTATTGGCGAAAGTTTTGGAATAGATTATTTAGATGATGTATTAATATCGGCTGAAATCCATAAAATAAAACCAAATCAAGATTTTTATAATCACATATTAGATAAATTTCACATAAAACCAGAAGAATTATTATTTTTAGATGATAATATCAAAAACATCAATGGAGCCAATGACTTAAAGATTAAAACTATTAAAGTAGATAAAGATACAGACATATTTGCTGAGATAGAAAAAATATTTGGCTAAGGATTATTTAAAATGGGAAAGCTTTATGTAGTAGGAGCTGGAAGTTGTAATTATGAAGATTTTACAATCAAAGCAGATCAAATTTTAAAGAAATGTGATTATATTTATTGTGATGAAAAAATGTATCCAATGTTAACCGAACATTATGACAAATCAAAAATTATTCAAAATGCTTATAATGCCACTCGTGATAGATGTACAAATGCTATAGAAATGGCAAAAGATAAAATCGTATCCATTCTTGGAAGTGGAGATACGGGAATTTATGGAATATCTTCTATTATTATTGAGTTATGTGAAGAAATAAATCCTAACTTAGACTTAGAATTTATACCTGGAATTACTTTTGCTCTTTCTGGTTCTTCTTTATTAGGTGCACCGCTTACAAAAGATTTTGCTGTGATAACATTAAGTGATCATTTTTTTGAACAAGAAGAATCTATAAATCGCATTATTGCTGCCGCCCAAAACAATTTTGAAATAGTTTTCTATAGTCCAAAAAATTCAACATATAAAAATTTATTATTAGCAAAAGAATTACTTTTAAAATATCGAAGTCCAAATACTCTAGTGGGAATTACGAAACATATTAGTGAATTAAATCAAGAAGTCATCATGACTTCTTTAGAAGAATTAGATATTCACATGATTGATTCCTATACAACAATATTCATTGGTAGAAACGATACGAGAATATCTAATACAAGAATAAAAAAAATGACAACACCATTATACTAAAAAAAGACATGCTAATTGTCTTTTTCTGTTTTAGATTTAGTTTTCCAAGTTGTATCTCCACAAGTTGTACACACATATGGAACTAAAATATCTTGGTCTGTTGGATAATCTTGTTTAGATAAATCAACACAAAGATATCCAGTTTCAGGGTCCACATAAGCACGACCTTCTACTGTTTTTTCTTTACAATCACTACAATTATTGTTTCCCATAAATTGCCTCCCTCTAGCTTTATTATGAGAATTTTTTTTGATATAATACATTTAGATGAAGAAAAGAGGAATTTTATGAAATACAACGTACCAGTAGGAATTAGTAATCATCACGTTCATTTAACAGAAGAAATATATTATGAGTTATTTGAAAGTGAAATAGAAAAAGATAGAGATATTTTACAGGGAGGAGAGTATGCATCCACGTCATTCGTAAGTCTTATCGGACCGAAAGGAAAGGTAGAACATGTTCGAGTTATGGGGCCTCTAAGGAACTATAATCAAGTAGAAATATCAGCAAGTGATGCCTTTATATTAGGAGTAAATCCACCAGTAAGACAAAGTGGAGACTTAGAAAATGCGGAAGACTTGATAATTGAAGCAAATGGAAAAACAATAAAGTTAAAAAATGCTTGTATTTTAGCTGAAAATCATATTCATATGAATGAAAAAGATTTAGAAAAATATGGAGTTCAAAACCAAGAAATTGTTAAAGTCTATATTAATGGTTTAAGAAAAGGAATTCTTTATGCTCATATTAAAGCAGGACCTAAATACGTTTTAGAATATCATATTGATCGAGATGAAGCCAATGCTTTTCTTCTTCATAATGGAGAGGAGTTAACGTTTGAAGTATGTTCAAAATCGGAAATGTAGAAATTAAAAATCAAGTTATTCTTGCTCCCATGGCCGGATACTCTAATACAAGTTTTCGAAAAATCATTAAAGAAATGGGAGCTGGTTTAATCTATGCGGAGATGGTGAGTGATAAAGCTCTTTCTTATCAATCAAAGAAAACTTTAGATTTACTAAAAATGAGTGAGGAAGAACGTCCAATTGCTCAGCAAATATTTGGAAGTGATGTAGAAACGTTTGTCGAAGCAGCGAGGATTGTTGAAAAAGAAATGGCTCCAGATATCATCGACATAAATATGGGGTGTCCTGTACCAAAAGTTGCTGTATCTGCTCAAGCAGGAAGTGCATTACTGAAAAATCCAGAAAAGATTAGAGAAATTGTCAGTGCGGTAGTAAGTGCAGTGTCCGTTCCTGTGACTGTCAAAATAAGAAGTGGTTGGGATCATGATTCCATTAACTGTGTAGAAGTCGCGAAAGTGATTGAAGAGTCTGGGGCAAGTGCCATTACTTTACATGCTAGGACTAGAAGTGATGGCTATTCTGGTCATGCTGACTGGAGTTTAATTAAAAAAGTCAAAGAAAATGTATCCATTCCTGTGATTGGCAATGGCGATATTACAAGTTGTTATGATGCCAAGAGGATGCTTGATGAAACAGGATGTGATGCCGTGATGATTGGAAGAGGAGTTCTAGGAAATCCTTGGCTTATCAAAGAATGTGTGGAATATTTAGAAAGTGGAAAAATTCCTGAGCCTGTTTCATATGAAGAAAAGATTGCTATGATGAAAAGACACTTTGAGTTACTAGAGCAAGATAAATCAGAGAAGCAAGCCTTACTTGAAATACGTTCTAATATTTTGTTCTATTTAAAAGGAATGCCAAATGGAAAAAGTATCAAGCAAGAAATTTGCAAGACCAAAACCAAAGAAGAAATATTTAAAGTTTTAGATGATTATTTACAAGATTTAAAAGAGAATGAATGATTAAAATTTATTTCTTAAATATTTAAATAAAATATAAAAACAAGTCCTAAATCAAGGACTTGTCATTTTTTAAAATGGCGCTCGATGTAGGACTCGGACCTACGACCTAACGGTTAACAGCCGTGCGCTCTACCGACTGAGCTAATCGAGCAGTACATACTGATTATATATTAAAATTATGTTCTATGTCAACAAAAAAATACGGGTTTTTGCATTTTTTTAGTAATTTTTTAAAAAAAGATACAGAAAAACAAAGTGAAAGACAAAGCAAGTTATATTATTCAATTTTGTATTCAATTTTGTACTAGTAATATTTTTCAAATATTGTTATACTTAACATAGGGTGATACACAATGGACGAACAAAACAATAATAATAATAATAATAATAATAATAATGTAGAGACTTTAGAAGATCCATCTCAAAAAAATATAAAAGATATTCCAAAAACCTTTTTTAGACCCATTGAAGAAGTGCAAGAAAGACAAGAAGAAATTATAAACAACTACGAAACTTCGAAAGCACCAGTTCAAGAAGAAAGTGTTCCCGATTTATCAGATGAAGTGAGACGACTAGAAAAGAAATTAAATGAGAAAAAAATGATGATACCTTTTTCTTTAGTTTTAGTTATTGTAATTCTTATCAATATCATATGGTTTTTAGGAGTCAGATTTGTCATTGTACCAAAATATGAAGAATACACAAAAGTAAGTGATGACTTAAAAAAAGATTATGAAGATTTAAAAAGAAAGGTGAATGCCATAGTAGGTGAGTAGCCTAAAGCAATAATTTCGACATCATTCGACATGATTCGACAAACATCGACAAAACTTGTCAAAATCTTCTCTTGAAAACCCAAAATACCTGTTTTATAGTAGACATCACCAAACGAAAAGTTTGGGAAGATTCTCCATATTCATATATTTATTTATTCATACTACTACCCCAAAATAACACGCTTTATGCAAACCTTTCTATAATCGTAAATTTCACACTTCAATTTATGATTAATTCGTGGAGAATCTTTAAGAGTAACTTCTTCCAAGTTGCTCTTTTTATGAGCAAAAAGAATAACATTAACCATCTAAAAACTTGACTTTCCATCTATCTTATGATATTCTCATTTTACAAAGAGGGGATAAGCATGAAAAAAAGAACCTTTTTACAAAGATTAAAAAAAAGATTAGAAGAATTAGATCCAACAGAAGTAGAAGATATCATTTCTGAATATTCGGAATATATTGATGAAAAGATTCAAAATGGGGCAACAGAAGAAGATGCTGTCGCGTCTTTTGGAGAAGTAAATGAATTATCAGAAGAATTACTTCGCAGTTATCGAAGAAAAATGAAAAGTACTTCAAAAGATCCTATTGGTGACTTTACAGATAAAGTAATGAACACAATGAACAAAATCATTAATGATATTGAAAAGAAAAGCCCAACAGAAATAATCCAATTTATTGTGGAAATTTGTTTAATCATTTTACTTATTTTATTATGTCGTATTCCAATTTCCATTTTAATTCATGTTGGAAAAGATGTCTTTAATATTTTATCCAATCCATTAAATCGAATCGGTTACTTTATTTGGAAATTAATGCTTGATTTTGCTTATGCTATTTTTTCCATCGTGATATTTGTTAAAATTTTTGAAAAAAGATATTTAAAAAAAGAAGATATTCTTGAGCATCAAGAAAAAACATCTGTGAAAAAGGAAGAAAAAAACATTTGGAAAGAAGAATCACAGATTTCTTTCATCTGCGAAACAATTATTAAAATATTTGTATTTTTTCTTAAATTCATTGTCGCGGCTGTGTTGTTTGCTATTAGTTGCTATTTGCTTGGTATGACAATTATTTTAGGCATTTGTATTTACCTAATCATCAAAGGGGTAACTTACTACGGAATCTATGCTATCATGCTTGCCTTATTCTTACTTGGAACGATATTCTTTTCACTTTTATTCAATTTCGTAATTGATAAAAAAACGAATGGTATATTACTTGCTGTTAATACATTTATCACCATTTTATTATTAGGTGGTGGAGTTGTCGTCGCGACATTTGAAGTCTCTGAAACCGAATTTATTAATGGAGTGCCTAACAACTTAAAAACAGAGAGCCTTGTAGAAGAACTTACGATGACCAAAGATACAGTCTTTATAGGTAATGTTTCTCATTATAACATTGATAATAGTTTAGACACAGTTGTGGTAGAATACATGTACTATCCTTTAGGAACAACGATGAGTACCGATGTCAGAAAAGAAGGTAATTTTGTTTACTTAAGATGGAACATGCGTAAAATAAATATTAGTATGGATTTATTAAATCATATGATTAATGATTTGAAAGAAAAGAAAGTATATAACTACTATATAGAACCAACAATTATGATTACAGCGAATGAAGAAAATATTGCTAGAATCAGAAAGAATCGAGCAAAATACTATGAAAATGAAAAAAACTATAATCCATGTAATTTTGTAAGAACTTATACTGTCGAAATGGTAAAAGAGTCTCAAGAAAAGCCAGATGAATATATTGTTGTATTATCCGAATATTTAGAAGATGATTTAGAGACCATCCATCTAAAAAAAGAATTAGCAAGTTCATTAGAAGTAGGAAGTGCTTATGAATTTACATTCCAAACTTATGAACAATATATTGACACTGATATTGAAGATATTTTTACAGAAAATGAGATTGTCGGTGTGAAAAAAACGGACAAACAAGGAATAGAACAAAGACAAGATTATACCTGCGCATTATTTTATTAAAAAAGGTTATCGACCAACCATCGATAACTTATTTTTTTTCGTATAAGTTAAATGACTAGAATGAATTTGAATATTTTCTTTTTCTTGTAATATAGAGTTTTGCATATCAAGAAGAGGACTCATTAACTTAATATTTTTTCCATAAATTTGTGAATCTGAAAGAACACATCTTTCATTTGCCTCGATATTTACTTTTAACTTTTCTTCATTCTCTTTTCCAATTGTAGAAGATTTCAAATAAATTTTATTTGCCTCAATTTTAACAAAAGAATCTAAAGAAGCAGATGATTCAAATGGATCATTTATAGTAACATTTTTCATTTTTAAACATTCAGTGCTTATTGAACAATAACTGCTAGTAAGATCTATGCTAGTATCTTTAATCACACATTGATCAAAACCTACGATGTCAATTCCCAAAGGAAATTCACAATTTTTAATAAAAATATGAGTATTTCCATTTTGATATCCTAAAATTGATGAGTTAGATAAAAATTTCATATTTTGAAATACATAATAAATAGGCTTATTTAAATGGAAGAAATGAGCTATTTTTTCTTCTTTTTCACCAATACCAGGACATTGAATTGCAAGATAATTTTTTTGATTTTTGAATATAGATGATTTTACATAACAAATAATTTTATCTTCTTGTTCTATTACAGTTCCTAAATGATTCGTTAATATTTGTAACAAATATGATCTTGCAAATGGATAAATACATTTTTGAATTTGATTCATACAAATCACTCCTTACAAGTGGTTATTATAACAAACTTATTTTCCACTTGCAATCAAATCGACAATATTTGCTAAATTTTGGTTACTATTCACAGCCCAGGAAAGTGAATAAGTGGTAAAGATATTAACAAAATGCGATGAAAAGGGAAAAAATCGC